>DALYJJ010000001.1:0-45480 GCA_031969915.1 Bryobacteraceae bacterium
CGGCGGCGCCATCCGAACGCGATGATCGTGGCGCACCCGGAGTGCCCGCCGGAAGTGCTCGCGATGGCGGAATACATCGGGTCGACATCGGCATTGATTCAGTACTGCGTGGCCCACCGGCACGACGAGTTCATCGTGATGACCGAAAGCGGCGTTCGTCATTCGCTCGAAAAGCTGGCGCCGGGCAAGCGGTTCCACTTCGTGGCGAACGACAACTGCAACTGCTCGGAGTGCCCGTATATGAAGCGGAACACGCTGGAGAAGCTGCGGGATGCGCTGGCGGCGCTGGAGCCGCGCGTGGAGCTGCCGCTCGAACTGATGGCCCGGGCCCGCGTGCCGGTGGAACGGATGCTCGCCCTATAAGATGGCGCCCCTGGTCGACACGTTCGGACGCCTGCACGACAACCTGCGCGTGTCGGTTACGGACCGCTGCAACATACGCTGCTTCTATTGCATGCCGGAGACGGGCGCGCAGTACATGGACCGGCGCGAGATCCTGTCTTACGAGGAGATCGAGCGCTTCGTGCGGATCGCGGTGGGGCTGGGGATTCGGAAGGTGCGCCTGACCGGCGGCGAACCGCTGGTGCGCAAGGATGTTTCCGCGCTGGCCAGGCGGCTGGCGGGGATCGGCGGGCTGGAGGATCTCGCGCTCACGACCAACGGGGTTCTGCTCGCGCCGGTGGCCGCGGAGTTGAAGGCCGCCGGCCTGCACCGCATCAACGTGCATCTGGACACGCTCGACCGGGAGCGCTTCGAGCACATCACGCGCCGCGACGATTTGGCGAAGGTGCTGGACGGCATCGACGCCGCGCAGCGCGCGGGCCTGGGCGTGAAGATCAACGCCGTGGCGGTGAAGAACCTGACGGAGCCCGACATCGTCCCACTCGCTCGCTACGGCCGGGAGCGCGGCATCGAGGTTCGCTACATCGAATTCATGCCGCTCGACGCGCAAGGCCTCTGGCTGAGCGACCGGGTGCTTCGGCAGAACGACATCCTGGCCGTGCTACGCGCTGAGTTCGGGACGCTCGATGAGATTCCCGACAAGGATCCGCGCGCACCGGCCACGGAGTACCGGTATCGCGACGGCGGCGGGACCGTGGGCTTCATCTCCTCAGTGAGCCAGCCCTTCTGCCTCAACTGCAATCGCGTGCGCCTGACGTCGGACGGGAAACTGCGTTACTGTCTCTTTGCGATCGAAGAGACGGACGTGAAGGGCCTGCTTCGCGGGGGCGCGTCCGACGAGGAAATCGCCTCGCTCATCCGCGCCACGGTGCGGGCCAAGTGGCTGGGTCACGAGATCAACTCGCAGAAGTTCGTGCCGCCGCCGCGGCCCATGCACGCAATCGGCGGTTAGCCGCGCAAACGCTCGAGGAGCTGCGCTCCGTTTCGCACGTCAATCACCCATTGCGCGGGCTGCGAACCCTCTCTCTCGATCACCAGGGGGCCACGATAGCCGCACTCCTTCACCTTGGCGATGAAGCGCTCCATGCCCACCGAACCCTGTCCCAACGGTTTCTCCGTTCCGAGCGCGCCGGGAACGTCCTTCGGCGGCCAGTCGCCGTCCTTGCAGTGCACACTGACCACGTGGGGCGCCAGGACGCCGAACGCTTCAATGGGATCGCCCGTTCCGTAGAGGATCATGTTTGCCGGGTCGAAATTGATGCGCACGTTCGGGCGGTCCACATCGCGGAGGAACTCAAGCAGCACATCCGCGGGCTCCTGCCCGGTCTCCAGATTGAAGGTCTGGCCGTTCTTGGCCGCGTAGTCGCAGATCTGGCGAACCGCGTCGCGGGCGGCGACGTAGGCAGGGTCATTGGGATCTTCGGGAACGAATCCCACGTGAGCGCCGATGGCGGGCGCGCCGATGGCGGCCGCGAGGTCGCTTAACTCGAAGGTGCGGGCGAGGCGCACGGCGCGGGTGGATTCGGGCACGAAGCCGCAGGTGCGGAGCACGGTGGGGATGTCGGCGTAGTCTTCTCCGAGGTAGGCTCCGACGACGCTGACGATGGGGAACTCCGCCGCGGCGAGCGCGGCTTTCCACGTCGCGGCCGCTCCCTCCAGCGGATAGTCGCCCGCGACGCCGAGTTGGCCGCATCGCGCGCCGAGGCTCCTGGCCTCCGCAATCTGCGCGGCCGGATCCGCGCCGGCCCAGAAGATGACCCCGATCTCTAAAGGTTGCATGGAACAATTTCTCCGTTTCGTGTTCTTGCCTCGCGCAGCAGCAGGGCGAGCTTGACGGACAGCGCCGATTCCTCCGGCGGGCAAATCCTGGGCTGGCGCCGGTGTGCGACGCAATCGATGAAGTACTCGATCTCGGCCTGGTAGCCGTCCTTGGCGGGCTGTTCGAGAACGGTTTCGCCCCCGGCCCGGTAGAGCGTGGTGGGGCGGCCGGCGGAACTGTAGTCGATGGTCCCCTCTTCACACACCACGCTGAACTCCATGGAGAACGGATAGGCCTTGGGGTGGTGCCAGCCGCCGGTGATCACCACATCGGCGCCGCTTGCGTAGTGCAGGTGCGCAGTGATCACGTCGATCCCCCGGGGCAGATCTTCGTGGCCGGTGGCTGAAACGCCGCGCGGCGCGCCAAACAGATGCACGGCCATATCGACGTCGTGGATCAGCAGGTCGAAGACGCCCCCGCCGCTCAACGTCTGCTGGGTGAGCCAGGCGCTCCAGGTGGGCGCGGCGCAGCGGCGGCGGAACAGCGCGCTGCGCACGGGGCCGAGGGCCTGGGATTTCACTCGCTCGATCATCGGCAGGTACGCCGGAAAGAAGCGCAGGACCTGGGCGGCCATGAGAATCCGCTCGTTCTCCGCGGCTTCGGCGATCAGGTTGTCGGCCTCGGCGCCGCTCAAGGCCATGGGTTTTTCCACCAGCACGTGCTTGCCGGCGCGCAGCGCCTCGAGCGCCACGGGTGCATGCAGGTGGGTGGGCAGGCAGATATCGACGGCGTCGATGTCCTTGTCGCGCAGGGCGTCGCGGTAGTCGCGGTACTTGCGGACGTTGGCGAAGTCGAACTTCACACCCGGACCGCCTAGGTTCCCTTGAATGGAGCTCAGGTCTCCGGTCAGCTTCTCCGGGACGTCGCTGACCACGGCGGCAAGTTCGGCCTCGGGGATGTTCTGAATCGCTTTCAGATGAGTGCTGCCCATGAACCCGAGGCCAAGCACGGCGATACGCATAGAGTTCTAACGTATCATGCGTTCGCGGCAAGGGCCCCGGGCCGAAGGGCGCGGGGCGCGCACTACATCTTCACGACCTGGAACGAGAAGCGCTCGGGCGGCAGGCTGAAGTTGGGCGGGCTCATGTGCGCCCACGTTTCATAGGCCGACTGCGCCACCGGCAAGTTCAGGTAGAACAGGAACTGGTTCGAGAAGCACGAAATCGGGGGCGGCTGACGGAAGGTGAGCCGCATGCCCACGGCGCGTTCGAGCGGCAGGCCGGACGCCGACACGGCCTTATCGGTGAGCAGTGTGACGAAGCTGCTGCGACCGGCATGAGGCCAGACGTCAGGCCGCAACAGATTGCGCAGCCGGGCGGTGAACTCGAAGGTGGTTTCGCATTGCCGGATCCACTCGAGGATGCCGTCGCCCCACTGCCAGGCGGTGACGAACTGGAGATACTGCTCCACCAGGTTGACCGCCAGGTCCATCTTGCGCCGTTCGACGCTCGCCGGGTCGGCGATATCGTCGATGGGCAGGCCGGGAATCATGTCTTCCGCGTCAACGAGTTCGTTGGCCAGATTCATGACCTTGTCCAGGCGGTTGACTTCTGCCGACGCTCGGACGAGGAGCGGTGGGAGCTCGTGGGTATCGCTCCCGGGAATCTCAACAAACTTGCGGTCGCCGATGATCTCCATGGCTTACTCGCCTCTGTTTTCCCTTATCGGATTCAAAACGAAAAACTGTATTTCCGTATTATAGGGACGGAGTCAAGGGCCAACAAGGTTTCTTTCGCGGCGCACGCCGTGGCGGGGAGGGGGCGGCGATCAATCCTCCATGGTGATGGACGGACCCTTGCGGGAGGCCGATGTGGCCTCGGCGCGCTCGGCCGCGGCCTTGGCCATGGCGATGAAGGGTTGCGCGTCGGGATGGTCTTCACCCATGAGTGCGACCGGCCTGCCGGTATCACCCCCCACGCGCACGCCGGGAATGAGGGGCAACTCGGCGAGGAAGGGGACCTTCATGAGTTCCGCGGTGCGCCGGCCGCCGCCGTGGCCGAAGACATCCACGCGCTCCCGGGACTGCGGGGCGATCAGGTAGCTCATGTTCTCGACCACGCCGATCAGTTCCACGCGCACCTGCTTAAACATATTCACGGCTTTTCGTGCGTCTTCGAGCGAGACGTCAGAAGGCGTGGTGACCACGATCGCTCCGGTCAGCGGCGCGGTTTGAATGAGTGTGAGTTGGACATCGCCGGTGCCGGGCGGCAGGTCGATGATCAGGAAATCCAGTTCGCCCCAATCGACGCCGCGCAGGAACTGCTGGATCACGCTGTGGAGCATGGGCCCGCGCCAGATCAGGGGCTTGTCGCCGGGGTTGAGAAACCCCATCGAAATCAGCTTGACGCCGTATTGCGAAAGCGGCTGGATCCGGCCGTCGATGGCCATGGGCGTGTCCTGAATGCCCATCATCGTGGGCACGTTCGGGCCGTAGACATCCGCGTCGAGCAAGCCCACGCGGTGGCCCAGCGCCGCGAGCGACACGGCGAGGTTGACCGATACCGTGGTCTTGCCCACGCCGCCTTTGCCCGATCCGACGGTGATGACGTGACGAATGCCCGGAATAGGAAGCTTCGGCGCTTCCGCCTGTCCTTGAGGAGCCATAAACTCCCAGGATAGCAGCCGGTCCCGCGGGCCCTGTTTATTGCACCCGGCGCGAGGTCACATCGTGCCAGGAGATGACGGCGCGCCATTGCAGGCGCGGCACGTCGCGCTCCAGCAGGAACCCTTCGGCGACCAGCGCCCGAATCGCCGCTTCGACGCGCGCGAGATAATCGTCCCGGTTCGCGTAGCGCTTCTGGATCTCCGCCGCGGGCAGCGGGCGCCAGGAGCCGTCGAGAGCCAGTTCCGGCCCGTTCCATCCCGCGTAGATGCCGAGCGGAACAGCCACCTCGGGCATCGAAACGCCGCCCAGTTCATTCCCCTCCGAACCCCGTTTGGGCGCGAGCACCACGGTCCCCTTCGGTTGCCTGCCGATCTTCGGCTCCACGTCCGCGGTGAGTTCACCCTTGGCGAGCGAAGGCACGCGCGTGGGCGGGGGCGGCGTTCCGTCGCGCAGCCATTCGTCGAACCGCACGAGGAGGGCGCGGCGGAGGGGACCCTGATCGAGCGGATTGCCGAGCCATTTCCGTTCCTTGCCTCGCTGCGGCGGCCAGCGCCCCGGCCCGTGCTGCGCGCCCGCGAAATAGTACAGCCGATGGTTGGGCGGGAGGTTGAGATCCCTGGCGCCGTCGGCCGAGGTGTGGAGCAGCGAGGCGGAACGCATCCAATACTCCGTGGAGCTGAACGTCTCGAACAGCTTGGGGGCGTTGGCCGCCGGCAGCACGGTGTAGGGCGGCGTGTCGAAGAGGTCATCGAACGCCGTCGAGCCGGGCTTCGCACCCGCCACGTTGAAACTGCCGCGCGCGGCGCCCGCAACGTCGGCCCAGACCCCGTCGAAGACCTGCCTCCCCTTCTCGTCCGTATTGAAGCCCTCCGAGAGGAAGTGGCGCAGGAACCGCCCGCTCTGGGAGACGCCGAACCCCATCGCCCGTTTCAAGAACGACGGCTGATCGCCGAGCAGGTGAATGCCGCTGCCGTCGCGTTTCAGATAGGCCACCACGTCACGCGCGGCGGCGAAGCCGAGCCCCGGGATTGTCCCGTCCAGGCGCACCACGCCGGGCCCCGGCTTCAGATCGTATTGCCAACCGACGGCGGCGACGGTGAATCCCTGCTCGAACAGAAACCCGTCGCCGGCGGGATCGCGGTCCTGGGCGGCGCGCGAAGTGAACTGAAAGGCCGCCAGCGCGGTCATTGAACCGCGGTTCACGATGTCGACGAGCAGGGTGCCGTTGCCGCGCCGTGGGTCGCTCGGCTTGTAGACCGTGAGGTCCGCGGAGAACTCCACCATGCCGCTGCCGTTGCGGGGCGCCTGGTCCAGGCCCACGATCGCGCGGTTGGCGGGATTGGCGGGATCGATAGCGAAGCGCACCGTGGCTTCGATCCGCTCGTAGGGGCCGGCGAGCCCGAACGGGCGCCTCCCCGAGACGTCGGCGCGAGTCTCGACCCAGACTCCGGTGACGGCCGCGAAGGCGGGTGCGGCGGCGAGCAGAACAGCGGCGAAACGCATCCCGCCATTACAGCGGCAGCGTCAGGCGAGAGTCAAATTCGCCTTCGCGGCCAGGGTGAAGTCCGCGAACTCCCGGCGCCCGAGCTTCGGGAAGGCGGCCGCGGCGATCATCGCCGCGTTGTCCGTCGAGAGAGTGACGGCCGGAAAGAACACCGGGAGCGGCAAGGCCGATGCCGCCGCCTTTCGCAAACCCTGATTGCAGGCCACGCCGCCGGAGACGATCACGGAACGCGCGCCGATCTCTTCGGCCGCCGCGGTGATGTGCCGGAGCAGTTCCTCGATCACCACGCGCTGAAAGGACGCCAGGGCGTCGCGGGTCTCCCGGGGCGTCACGGTCAGCCATTGCTCCACGGTGGGCCGTGTGGCCTGGCGCAGAAGCTGCTTGCGCGCTTCGATCTCCGCGCCCAGGTCCCGCTGTTCGGTCCATCGGAGCACGGCCGTCTTGAGCCCGCTGAAGCTGAAATCGAGAGCGTTGCCCTTCATCTTGGAGAACGGGAAGCGGACGCCGCGCGGGTCTCCGTAGGGCGCCAAGCAGTCGATCACGGGCCCGCCCGGATAGCCGAAGCCGAGCAGCTTCGCCACTTTGTCGAACGCTTCGCCGGCGGCGTCGTCGCGCGTCTTGCCGAGGAGACGGTAGCGGAAACCTTCACGCACTTCAAACAGGTGCGTGTGCCCGCCGCTCACCACCAGCGCGAGCGCGGGAAACTCGAGTGCCTCACCGGCCTCCATCGCGACCGCGTGAATGTGACCCTCGACATGGTTCACGGCGATGAGCGGCAGGCCCCGCACGAGGCAGAGCGACTTGGCGTAGGTGATGCCCACGAGCAGTGAGCCGACCAGCCCGGGCCCTTCCGTCACGGCCACCGCCGACAGGTCCGGCGGCGCGGCGCCGGCCTGCGCCAGAGCCTCCCGCACCACCGGCACGATGGCGCGCAGATGTTCGCGGGAAGCCAGCTCCGGCACCACGCCGCCGTACTTGCCGTGCGTGTCGAGTTGCGACGCCACGACATTCGACAGGACGCGGCGTCCGCATTCGACAACCGCGGCCGCGGTTTCGTCACAAGACGATTCGATCCCGAGGATGAGTGGGCCGTGAGCGGCGCCGGACATGCACCGATTATCACCCGCCGCCGGAACCGGCCGGCGCGAGTGCGGCGTACACGGCCCGCGCCTCAGTGAAGAGTTGGAGCATGGCCTGGCGGTGCTCGGGCCGGCGGAAGCCGGGGTGCGTCCGGTAGAAGGCCAGTTCGCGGTCAATCCAATGGAGGAAGAAGGCGGCGTCGGAGGGCACGACGGCGCTGCTGCCGGGAACCGCGCGATACACGGGACTGGTGTGCGCGAAGCGGACGGTGCGATCCGGTGTTTCGAAGACGCGGGCCGCGAACCAGCCGGACTCGTTCGACTGGATGGAGAAATCGGCCGCCAATTCGCGCGCCCCCGCGGCGGCGGCCACCGTGCGGATGACCTTTCCCTTGAAGACCACCTCAAGCCGGTCCAGCGGATGGAGCGACGAAGCCCGGGCGCGAATGCGGAGGCGGCGCGCCGGGCCGCCGAGAACGGCGCCGGGCCCGAGGCCTTCGACGGTGAGAAAGAGCATGGGGCCGTTGGTGGCCATGCTTCGGCCGGCCTTCAACGAGCGAAACCATTGCTGGTAGGTGAAGGGGCGATCGAGTTTGACGTACACGCGGGCGTAGCCCAGCGGCGCGGCTTTGACGCCGGACGCCGAACCCGCCGAGACGGGCAGGCGGAAGCCGCAATTGAGGAACCGGTAGTAGACGTCCATCGCCCAAAGCGGCATGCCGGCGGGCGTTTTGTATTCGGGGCGATCCTTCGGAATCATGCCCCAGACATCGGTTTCGGTCTCGACGCCCTGGCGGTTGAAGTGATTGTAGACGATGCCCGCGAAATCGATGTGGCCCAGGGCGGCCAGAGCGGCCGCGTCGCGCCAGACGATTTTCTCAGCGTCCACCCAGGCGCCTTGAGCGTGAGCGAGGCGAGCGAAGGTGTCGTTGGTGGGATGGAGAAGATCGCCGTCGAAGGGGACGGGGGAACGGAGGCCGACGAGGTCCACGGCGCCCGGTCCGTCCTTGAGCCGCTCCACTTCCTTGTCGAGCACGCTGTAGACGTGCGTGGCGTCGACGCTGCGGATGGGTTCGCCGGCCGCGGGCGGAGTGGAGCGGGGACGGTCGTCCCAAATCCAATCGGTCAGGGTGGGCGCGAGGTTGAGATCCTCGGCCAGAAGGAGCACCGGCATCTCCTCGGGGCGGCGGTGATTGTGGAGGTCGCCCGAATACCAACCGCGGCGGTTCATGGCGATCCACCGGGGGAGATGGACGGCGATCGAGATGTTCCCGGAGGGGGCGCCGTCAACGGTGGCACGGAAAGGGCGGAACTCGGGACCGCGCTCGGCGGCAAGCTTGTAGCGTCCCGGCGGGAGGGAGACGGTGAAGCCGGCCGGGGTGACGAAGTGCCGCTCTTCGCGTTGTGCGTAGACGGTTGCGCCGGCGGGCTCCCATGGTTTTCCGGCGGCGTCCGTCAGGTAATACCGGGCCGCTGTGGCGCAGCGGACGGTGAGCGTGAAGGGTTGCTGCGCGCCGGCGCTGAGAGTGAACAGGAGAAGCAGCAGAGGGCGCATGTCAGGCGGCGGGGGCTCGGGCGATGATCTCAGTGAGCATGCCGGGGATTTCGAAGACGGCGCGGTTCTCGATCCCCTGCGCGTTGGCGCGAAAGCGGGCGAAGGTGGGGGGATCGAGAAGCCTGGCCACGGCCTGTTCGATGGCGTGGAAATCCGGGACCACCAGGCCGAGTTGCGATTGGGCCACCCAGTCGGCGTTGTAGCGCTCCTGGGGCAGCGTCCATGCGTTCTTGGGCACGATCACGGGAAGGTGTTTCGCAAGCGCCTCGCTGATGCTGCCGGGGCCGGGCTTGCCGATGAAGAAATCGGCGAGATGCATGTAGTAGGGCACTTCGCGCGTGAAGCCTTCGACGAACTTGGGAATCCGCGTCCGGCGCTGAGCGAGTTCGCGCTGGAGCGCTTCGTTGCGTCCGCAGATGAGGATCAACTGCACGTCGAGGGGAGAGCGGTCGAGGCGGTCGAGGATCTCCCGCATGGCCGAAGAGCCCTGCCCGCCGAACAAAACCAGGCCGGTGGGTTTGGACGGGTGCAGGCCGAGGCGCTCGCGCTCCGCGGCGCGGTCCTTCGCAACCGGCTCATAGAAGCGGGGGCTGAGGATCATGCCCGAGGCGCGGTAGACGCGGTCCGCGCCGTGGCCCAGGGCGCGCGCCTGCGCCACGGCCTTATCCGAACCGCAGATGAAGTACTGGGGCTGCGCTTCGATCCAGAAGTGGGGCGGGTAGTCGGCGATGTCGGTGAGGATGGTGACCAGCGGCGTGCGGGGGGAGGCCTGGCGAAGGCCGTCGAAGAGGGCGCGGTTGAGGTTGGGAATGAGGGAGACCACGAGGTCGGGGGGATCGGGCTGCCAGTAGTTGCGGAGCAGGCGGACGCCGCCGCCGTGATAGAAGCGGACGAGCAGGTGCAGTACCTTGAGCAACTGGGCCGAGCCGAGCGTGAAGCCGGCCTTCAGCAAATTGTTATAGACATCCTGTACGCGGATGCCGGTGAGCTTGCGCACGATGTCGAGTTCGTCAAGAAGGTCCTGCAGGTTGACCAGACGGACATTCCAGGGAAGATCCTGCCGCGCGATGACCTCACTGAGCGCAGTGGCCGCGGCGCGGTGCCCGCCGCCGGCGTCGAAGTAGATGAAGTCGGCTTTCTTCATGGCAGCGACGGCGCGTGCCGCCTGGGCTCACCATAGCAGAACGCGGGAAGTGGAGCAAAACAAATGCCGTCATAAATGTTTTTCGCACCCGTCACCGCGATGTAACCACTCGTAACCGTAAATAGAGTCACACGCTATGCGGTGCGATCTCCACGTACATACGATCCACTCAGGCATGTGCACGATCCCGGTGATGAACCGGTTTTGCCGCGAGTGCTACAGCCAGCCGGGAGAGGTTTACGAAAAGCTGAAGCGGCTGGGGATGGACCTGGTTACGGTGACGGATCACGACTCCATCGACGCGGTGGAGGAACTCCGGCGCCATCCGGATTTCTTTCTGAGCGAAGAGGCGACGTGCCGCACGCCGAGCGGCACGGAGATTCACGTAGGTATCTACGACATCAGCGAACGGCAGCACGTCGAGATCCAACGCCTGCGTACGGATCTGCCCTCGCTGCTCGCGTACCTGCGGGAGCAGCGCTTATTCTTCTCGATTAACCACGTCTTCTCGTCATTGACCGGGCGGCGCACGATCGAGGATTTCGAGCTATTCGAGAGGGAGTTTCCCGCCTTTGAGACGCGCAACGGCGCGATGCCGCGGGGGACCAACGAAACCTCCGATCGGCTGGCGCGGTGGATGGGCAAGACGGGCGTGGGCGGCAGCGACGCGCACGCGCTGGCGAGCGTGGGCCGGGCGCACACCGAGGTTCGCGGGGCCCGGAGCAAGGACGAGTTCCTGGCCGGCCTGCGCGCCGGACGGGCGTCGGCGGGCGGAGCAGACGGCCGGTACCTGCGGTTGACTTCGGACGTACTGCAGATCGGTTTCGAAATGATGAAGGAGCGGCACTGGACGTGGTTGCTGCTTCCATTAGCTCTGGCAGTTCCGGTGATTACGGCAGTAAACTATGGTTTCGAGCGGGAATTCTCCGCGCGGTGGCTGCGCAAACTGGCCATGGCGCGACAGATTCCGATCGGAGACGCCTCATGGTGGAGGCTCCGGGAGCAACCGGAGGTTTCGGCATGAGCGCCCAGACGATGCTGAACTTCATCGCAATCCGCGACCACCGGCTGATGCGGCGAGTGAATCGCTGGCCGGCGCCACGTTGGATTCGTCTGTGGATGATCTGCGCGACGCGCGGGGGAGACGGCTGGCTGTGGTACGCGATGCTGGCGGCGATCCTGCTGTTCGGCGGGCCGGAGCGGGTGGCCGCGGCGGAGAGCGCCGCGCCCACCCGCTCCGGCGGCATCGGGCACGGGAATCCTGCTGTTCCTGTGGCTCAAGCGGTTGACCGGCCGGCGCAGGCCGTGCCACATTGAGCCGCACTGCTGGGCAACGCTGCTGCCGCCCGACCAGTTCTCGTTCCCGTCCGGCCACACCATCACGGCGTTCGCGATGGCGGTACCGCTTTCGCTCTTTTACCCGTCGCTGCTGGTGGGCCTGCTGTTCTGCGCGATCAGCATTGCCGCCTCACGCATCCTGCTGGGCATGCATTTTCTCAGCGACGTAGTCGTCGGCGCCCTGCTCGGCGGCGCTCTGGGCTACGCGTCGTTCGCGATTTTCGGGTAGGGAGCGGCGGGCGGCCGCGGGTCCGCTGTCTGCTACCGTAGGGGAGGGCTGCGTGCGGCCCGGCTCGGTATGGTTCTGCGTAACTTCCTGCTCTTCCTTTCGCGGCAAAAACAACTCAGGCATTTCGTGGAGAATTCGCCGTCCTCGGCACGGCTGACCAAACGATTCATCGCAGGTCAACGTCTACCGGATGTCGTTTCGGTGGCGCGGCGCTTGAACGGCGAGAAGATCCTGGTGACGCTCGATCACCTGGGCGAGAATGTATCGAGCGCCGGGGAAGCGGCCGCCTCGCGCGATTCCTACCTGGATTCGCTCCGCTCTATCGCGGGCGAGAAACTCGATTCGACGGTTTCGGTGAAGCTCACGCAGTTGGGGCTCGATCTGTCTCCGGAGATCTGCCGGGAGAACCTGGCGCGGCTGGTGGAGACGGCGGCGGAGATCGGTTCGCGCGTGGAGATCGACATGGAGTCGAGCGAGTACACGGACCGGACCCTCACGCTGGTGGAAGAGATGCACACACGGTACCGCGCCGTGCGGGCGGTGTTGCAGGCGTACCTGTACCGCACGGAAGGGGACGTCAAGGCGCTGAATCAACTGGGGGTGCCGATCCGGCTGTGCAAAGGGGCGTACCACGAACCGGAGAGCGTGGCGTTTCCGCGCAAGGAGCAGGTGGACGACAACTACAAACATTTGCTGCGGCTGATGTTCGAAGCGGGGACCGAGCCCGCGGTAGCAAGCCACGATCCGGCCATGATTGAGGCGGCATTGAGCCTGGCCCGCCTGCTCCAGGTGGACGCGTCGCGCTTCGAATTTCAAATGCTCTACGGCATCCGGCGGGACCTGCAGGACCGCCTGGTGGCGGACGGATTCCGGCTGCGCCTGTATGTGCCGTATGGGGATGCCTGGTATCCGTACTTCATGCGGCGGCTGGCGGAGCGGCCCGCGAACGTTCTGTTCTTGGCACGCAACGTCCTGCGACGGTAGACTCGTCTATGTAAGAGAGATGCGAAACTCCTCGTGGCCTTTTCACTGATCTACGGCATGTGGCGGTTGTTGTACCGTCTGCTGCCGCCGCCGCAGACCTTTATGTCGTACCGCGTGTCGCGGTTCGGGCAGGATCTGCCGTGGACGCTGGTGTCATTCGTTTTGTTTCTGGTGGCCTGCGGGCTGCTGGCGGCGGTGGTGCTGGATCAGAAGTACCGCTGCCGGACGTGCCTCCGGCGGCTGCGGATGCCGGTGATGGCGGGTTCGTGGCCGAACAGTTTCCTTCGCGGAGCGCCGCGGACGGAGTACATCTGTCCCTATGGACACGGGACGCTGCGGGTGCCGGAGCTGCAGATTGCGGGGCGCGAGAACTCGCGATGGCGCGAGAATGAAGATCTATGGACGGAGTTGGAGAGGCAGGACACCGGCCGGTGAAGACGTCCCGATGGCGGCTGGCGGCGGGGCTGGCGATCCTGGGCGCGCTGTTGTTGGCGGCATTGTATGTGCTGCCCCCGTACATCGACAATTTCCGGCTGCAACAGGCGCTGGAAGAGTTTGTGGCCAAGCCCGAGGCGGCGGCCACCGCCGAAGAGGTCCTGCGCGCGCAGGTAGCCGATCTGGCGGCGCGAACGGGGGTCCCGGTTCCGGCGGGCCAGGTGAGGATCGCCCGGGTTGACGGGCGTGTGCGCGTGGAGATGTTCTACGTGGTGCGCGTGGAATTGCCGTTCTACCAGGTGGACCTGCATTTCCGGCCGGCGGCGGGAACGCGGTAGGCGGGCGGGGCGCATGAGAGAATGAACAGGTAGTGGCCGCCACGAAACAGCCCGCGCGACAGACCAGGAAGCCGAAACAGCCGGGAGCGCCGGGCCGCTTCGCGCGGTTCTACGCCACGCGGTTCGGCAAGGGGCTGGTCTTCACCGGCGCGTTCCTGTTCGTGGTCACCACGGGCTTTGTCTTCTACTGGCTGCTCTACTTCAACCGGCTGATCGACGACAAGCTGACGGCCGGGCCGTACGCGGAAACGTCGCGCCTGTTCGCCTCCCCACAGGTGTTGCAGGTGGGCGACGAAACGGCGGTCAGCGAACTGGTGGCGCTGTTGAGGAATTGCGGGTACGGCGAATCCCGCAGCAACCGCATGGGCTGGTACAACGTGCGGGCGGACGGGGCGCTGGAAGTCTTCCCGGGTGTGGATTCCTACGCGCGGGGCGAGGACGCGGTGATCAAGGTCTCGGGGGGACGGGTGGCGGAGATTCTCTCGCTGCGCGATCACTCGCGAAGGACGCAGTATCTGCTGGAGCCGGAGCTGATCACCAACCTGTACGACCGGAAGCGCGAGAAGCGGCGGATTGTGAAGTTCGCGGACATTCCCAAGGTGCTGGTGAACGCGCTGCTGTCGGCGGAAGATAAGCGGTTTTTCCAACACCAGGGCTTCGATCCGATCCGCGTGGCGGGCTCGGCGTGGCAGGACATCCGGAAAGGCTACCGGTTCGCGGGCGCATCCACCCTGACCATGCAGTTGGCGCGCATGTTCTGGCTGAACCAGGAAAAAACGTGGAAGCGCAAGCTGCAGGAAGTGATGGTGGCGCTCCTGCTGGAATGGAAGCTGACCAAGGAAGAGATCTTCGAGCACTACGCGAACCAGATCGACCTGGGGCGGCACCGCAGCTTCAACATACACGGGTTCGGGGAAGGCGCCCAGGTGTACTTCGGCAAGGACATGAAGCAGCTCAGCCTGCCGGAGGCGGCGATGCTGGCGGGGCTGATTCAGCGGCCGAACTACCTGAATCCCTACCGGCACCCGGAGCGTGCCAAGAACCGGCGGAACATCGTGCTCGGTCTGATGCGGGACAACGAGTACATCGACGACCGGGAGTACGCGAAGGCGGCGGCGGCTCGGGTGGAGGTCGCCGTGGGGGGCGGCGAATCGGGTGAAGCGCCCTACTTCGTCGACCTGGTGTACGACTCCCTGCAGGACCAGTTTGCCGAACACGACTTCCAGACCGAGACCTACCGGGTCTACACCTCGCTCGACATCAACCTGCAGCGGGAGGCCAACGAAGCGGTACGGCTGGGAATGGCGGAAGTGGACGGGCTGCTGAAGGCGAGGCGTCGAGGGAAGCCGGCGGATGCCGAACCGCAAGTGGCGCTGGTTGCGCTGGACGCACAGTCGGGGGAAGTGAAGGCGCTGGTCGGCGGGCGGAACTACGGAAGCACGCAACTGAACCGGGCGCTCTCGCGGCGCCAGCCGGGATCGAGCTTCAAGCCGTTCGTGTACGCTTCGGCGCTGGCCTCGGCGGTCTCCGACGAACCGAAAGCGACGATCACTCCGATCACCACGCTGAACGACGAGCCGACCACGTTCTACTATGACAACCGCACGTACGAGCCGGGCAACTTCAAGGACGAATACCACGGGACGGTGACGCTGCGGCAGGCGATCGCGAAGTCGCTCAACATCCCGACGGTGAAGCTGGCGGAGGCCGCGGGCTACCGGACGGTGGCGGACCTGGCGCGGCGCGTGGGGTTGAACGCCGACCCGACGCCCGCCGTGGCCCTGGGGGCGTACGATAACACGCCGCTCGAGATGGCCGGGGCCTACACGGTGTTCGCCAATCGAGGGCTGTATTCGAAGCCGATGTGGATCCGCGGGATTCGCGACGAGCAGGGGGCCGACATCTTCCAGGCGAAGTCCACGCGGCGCCAGGTGCTGGACCCGCGCGTGGCGTATCTGATGGTGAATCTGCTGGAGGAAGTGATGCGCAGCGGCACGGCGGCCGGCGCGCGCTCGCGGGGGTTCTACCTGCCGGCGGCGGGCAAGACGGGAACGTCGCGGGACGCCTGGTTTGCGGGCTTCACCAGCAAGTTGATTTGCGTGGTGTACGTGGGCTTCGACGACAGCCGCGACATCCGGCTGGAGGGATCGAAGGCGGCGCTGCCGATCTGGACGGAGTTCATGAAGCGGGCGCACCAGTATCGTGAGTACCGGCTGGTGCGGCCGTTCGACCCGCCGGAGGGCGTGGTGAGCGTGGACATCGATCCGGCCACCGGGCAGTTGGCGACGGCGGCGTGCCCCGCGGCGCGCGGGGAAGTGTTCATCGCCGGGACGCAACCGGTGGAAAGCTGCCGGCTGCACGGCCGCGGCGCAACGCAGGTGGCCTCCTGGGAAACGGCGCCCGCGGCGGCGGGCGAACCGGGGGTGGCGGCGCCGGCGGCGGAGGCGGGCCAGGCACCGAGGCGCGTGGCCCGGGCAGCACGGCCCAGCGCGACGCCCACCGAGGAGGCGGCGCCTTCCGCGGTGCCGGCGGAAGCGCCCAAGAAGAAGGGACTGCTCGGGCGGCTGAAGGACCTGTTCCGGTAGGTCAGGCGGCCACGAGCGGGAAGGTGAGCGAGAACGTCGTTCCCTTGCCCACTTCCGAAACCAATTCGATGGATCCCCGGTGCTCGTGCACGATGCCGTAGACGACGCTCAAGCCGAGGCCGGTGCCGCGATCTCTCTTCTTGGTGGTGAAGTAGGGCTCGAAGATGCGATGCCGGACCTCGGGCGGGATGCCGACGCCGGAATCCTCGATGGAAAGACGAACGGCCTGGTCGGCTCCCTGGGTGCGGAACGTCAGCGCGCCGCCTTTGGGCATGGCGTCGCGGGCGTTGACGGCGAGGTTGAGCAGGACCTGATGAATCTGTCCCGCATCGGCGAGGATCACGGCCCGGGGCGCGTCCAGGGCCGTCTGGAGCACGATGTTCTCGGGAGTGGCGCCGCGCAGCAGGGCCACCACTTCGCGCACCGCGGCGTGGAGGTCGACGGCGGTCTTTTGGGCGGAGCCGCGGGCAGCGAAGCCCAGGAGGCGGTCAGTGAGTTCCTTGGCGCGTCCGGCGGCGCGAATGATGATGCCCGCCTCCTCGCGAACCTCGGGCGACGGGATGTCGCTGAGCATGGCGGCGTGGCCGAGGATGCCGGCCAGCAGGTTGTTGAAGTCGTGCGCCACGCCGCCGGCCAGCAGTCCCATGGCGGCCAGCTTGCGCTGGGCGACGTCGCGGGCCACGACGTAGCCCTCGCCGCCGTCGCGCCGGTAGCTGACTTCGAGCGGGATCAGGCGGCCGTCGCGGGCGACGACGTCGAGTTCGGCGACGGCGGCCTCAGAGTTCACGAGGTCGAGAGCCTTGTCAAATTGAGCCGGGGTGCACAGGGCCGGGATGGTGAGCGAGGTTAACTCGGTGTGCGAGTAGCCCAGGCCGGCTTCGGCGGCGGGGTTGGCGTCGACGATGCGTCCGTCCGGGCCGGTCAGAAAGAGCATGTCGGCGGCATGCTCGAAGAAACCGGCGCGGCGGGTCATTGAAACAGTATCGCCGAAAATTGTCCGTCTAGAAGAGGTAGAGCGGAATGCCATTTTGGGGGGCCGGCTGATCGCCGCCCACGGTCACGGCCTGAGCCTCTTCTTCGCCCTGACCTTCGTTCACAGTGCGGCAGAAAATGCCGGTGTCGCCGAGGTACACTTCCAGTTCGCTGGGACGCGGAATGCTGCCCTGGATCAGCGCCTCTGAGAGCGGGTCCTCAATGTACTTCTGGAGCGCACGCCGCAACGGTCGCGCGCCGTAGCTGCGATCGGTGAGCGTCTTTTCGAGGATGTATTTGCTCGCCTCGGCCACCAGGCGGATCTTGATCTGCTTGGGAACCAGGTTGACGTTGATCTGCCCCACGAGCATGTCGACGATCTGGATGAGGTCGTCGTCGGTGAGCGAGGTGAACAGGATCACTTCGTCGAGGCGGTTGAGGAACTCGGGATTGAAGGCGCGCTTGACCTCGCTCATCACCTGGTCCTCAATCTTGGCCGGGATGGAGCCTTCGGCGACGGGCGCGGAGAAGCCCATGGGGTTCTTCTTATCGAGGAACCGCGCGCCGAGATTCGAAGTCATGATGATGATCGTGTTCTTGAAGTCCACCGTGTTGCCGAGGCCGTCGGTGAGTTGGCCGTCTTCAAACACCTGCAGCAGGATGTTGTAGACATCGGGGTGGGCCTTCTCGATCTCGTCGAGCAGAATGATGGAGTAGGGCTGGCGCTTGACGCGCTCGGTGAGTTGGCCGCCCTCTTCGTAGCCGACGTATCCGGGAGGAGAACCGATCAGCTTCGAGACCGAGTGCTTCTCCATGAACTCAGACATATCGAAGCGGATGAGCGACTTCTCGCTACCGAAGAGAAACTCGGCGAGGGCGCGCGCGACCTCGGTCTTGCCGACGCCGGTGGGGCCGAGGAACAGGAACGAGCCGGCGGGCCGCTTGGGCGATTTCAAACCCGCGCGGGAACGGCGGATGGCGCGCGCCAGGGCGCCGATGGCCTTATCCTGGCTGACCACGCGCTTGTGCAGCTCCTCTTCGATGCGCAGGAGCTTGGTGACTTCCTCTTCCTTGATGGCGGTCATGGGAACGCCGGTCCAGCGCGCCACGACGTCCTCGATATCGTCCTTGGTGACGACGCCGGTGGAGGTGTCGTCCAGGTTGTACTTCTCGCGAAGCTGGCGTAGGTTCTCGCGTTCTTTGCGTTCCTCGTCGGAGTAGAAGCGGGCCTTTTCAAACTCGTGATTGGCGATCGCGTTTTCCATCCGGTGGACGATGAACTTGATGCGCTTCTGGATGTCGGCGACGTCCGGCGGGAGCGTGGTCTGGCGGAGCTTCACTCGGGCGCCCGCTTCGTCGATGAGATCGATCGCCTTGTCTGGCAGGAACCGGTCGGGGATGAACCGGGTGGAGGTGAAGACGGCGCTTTCAATGGACTCGTCGGTGTAGGCGACGGCGTGGAACTTCTCGTAGCGCTCCTTGATCCCGAACAGGATCTTGATGGCGTCGCTTTCGGTGGGGGGCGGCACCTTCACCGCCTGGAAGCGGCGCTCGAGCGAGCGGTCCTTTTCGATCGACTTGCGATACTCGCCGGGCGTGGTGGCGCCGATGCACTGAATCTCGCCGCGCGAGAGGGCGGGCTTGAGGATGTTGGCGGCGTCGAGGGACCCTTCGGCCGAGCCCGCGCCCACCAGGGTGTGCAACTCGTCGATGAAGATGATGGCGTTCTGGTTGTCCATCAACTCCTTCATGATGGTCTTCAAACGCTCTTCGAACTGGCCGCGGTACTTGGTGCCGGCGACGATGAGGGAGAGGTCGAGGGCGAGGATCCGTTTCTCGGCGAGGAACGAAGGCACGTCGCCGTCGGCGATGCGCTGGGCGAGACCCTCGACGATGGCGGTCTTGCCGACGCCCGGTTCGCCGATGAGGACGGGATTGTTCTTGGTGCGGCGGCAGAGGATCTGCACGACGCGCTCGAGTTCGAAATCGCGGCCGATCAGCGGATCGAGCGAGCCGTCCATAGCGGCCTGCGTCAGGTCGCGGGAAAACTCGCTCAGCAGGCTCGATTCCTTGGGCCGGCTGGAGGTCATCTTCTCCGACGTCGAGCGCGCGATCTCCTCGCGCACCTGGGAAAGCCGGAGGCCGCGTTCGTGCAGGATCTCGGCGGCGAAGCTCTTCTCTTCGCGGAGCAGCCCGAGCAGCAGATGCTCGGTCCCGATGTGCTTATGGTTGAGACGCTCCGCCTCTTCGGCGGCATAGGCGAGCACACGCTTACACTCGTGGCTCAGCGGAAGATCGACCGAAGTCGAAACCTTCTCCCGCATCGTGGTGTGCGCCTCAATCTGCTTCCGGATCGATTCGATGGCGGTATGAGAACGAAGGAAACGGTTGGCGAGTGCCTTGTCTTCGCGGAGCAACCCGAGGAGCAGGTGTTCCGTTTCGATGTAGGGGCTGCCGAACTGGCTCGCCTCGTAGCGGGCGAAGAAGATCACCCGTCTCGCCTTCTCGGTATAACGTTCAAACATAGGAGCTACCTTATTAGAAGCCGGACCCCGGGAAAAGATTCCCCCGATGCTCGGCACTCCGCGGACCTACGGCCCGCAACCCTGAACCCGCCGCTCCGACAGAGAGCGGCCGCTTGCATACCCTCTGGCGACCATTGTAGAGCCTTCCGGTGTGGAAAAGTCAGACAGGTTGTTACGGATCTGGGTGCGGCCGGTCGTGGGGCCCCGGTCAGGCGACCGGCTGGAGCGCGCCCTGTTTGAGCTCCAGGACGCGGTCGCAGCGGCGCGCGAAGGCCAGATTGTGGGTGACATAGACGCTGGTGAGGCCGTGGGCGCGGTGAAGATCCGCGAGCAGGGAGATGATGCGCTCGCCGGTGTTCGCGTCCAGGTTGCCCGTGGGCTCGTCGGCGAGCAGGAGCTTCGGGCGGGCGACCAGGGCGCGGGCGAGGACGACGCGCTGCTGCTCGCCGCCGGAGAGTTCGCCGGAGCGGTGGGAGGCGCGCGCCTTCAGGCCCACTTCCTCCAGGCGGTCAAGCGCGGCGGCGGCGGCCTGGGCCCGCGGCGTGCCGCCGATCAGCAGGGGCATGGCGACGTTCTCGAGGGCGGTGAATTCCGGCAGCAGGTAGTGGATCTGCCAGACGAAGCCGACTTCGCGATTGCGGATGCCGGCGAGGGCGGCGTCGTCCAGCCGGGTGAGGTTGCGGCCTTCGAAGTGGACCTCGCCGGAGGTGGGCCGGTCGAGCCCGCCGAGTAGGTGCAGGAGCGTGCTCTTCCCCGTTCCGGATGCGCCCACCAGGGCCAGGCGCTCACCGCGCCGGACGTCGAGGTTCAGGTTGGTGAAGACGCTGAACTCGCCTCCGCCGGAGGAGTAGTTTTTGGTCAGATCGACGGTGCGAAGGCAAGAGGGCGTGGCGTCCATGGGCGGTCCCGTTCTCATGGTCGCATCCCGGCGGCGGCGGCCGGTTTTAGGATTTCAGGCGGTCGCTGCCGTAGGGAGGGCGCTGCGGCCGGGCCAGGAGTTTGTTGGCTTCTTCGTCGTTGAGGAAGCGCTCGGTGGCCGGGTCCCATTTGAGTTCGCGGCCCACGCGCATGGCGATGTGGCTCACCAGGCAGGCGCTGCAGGAACGGTGCCCCTCTTCGGCGGGGGCGATGGGGGCACGCTTGTCTTTGATCGCCATCAGCCAGTCCAGGTGATGGTCGTTGCGCGGGCTGGCGTGGAGACGCACGTCCGTGGGCTTGAATTCGGCGGCGATGATGCGGAGGTCGTGCGCGTCCAGCACAGGGCTGCGTTTGCCGGCGGCGGCGTCGGGGAGGTTGTAGCGCCCGCGGGTGACCCAGACCCAGCCTTCTTCGCCCACGAACTTCACCCCGTTCTCATACTTGTCGCTGACGAACATCTGCGCGCCGTTGGCGTATTTCGCCCGCACGTGGAAACTGCCGTGGACGTCCCACAGGCCTTGTTTCGGAAACTCGGCGAGGGCGACCACTTCGACGGGGCCGCCGTTCTCGACGCCCATCGCCCAGTGCGCGATGTCGTAGTGGTGCGTGCCCCAGCCGGTGATCATGCCCGCGCCGAACTGTTCGCAGCGCAACCAACCGGGGCGGTCGTAGCGTTTGCGAATGTCGGGCGACTGCGGATGCACGCGGTTCTCGGTGTAGTAGGCCAGGGGCGTGGAACCGAGCCACCGGTCGTAGTCCAGGTTCTTGGGCACCGGCATTTCCGGCTCGACGGGGCCGGAGGGATCGTAGGGAAGGCCGATGTAGATCTCCTTGACCTTGCCGATGCGCCCGTTGCGCACCATCTCGCAGGCGTGGCGGAAGGGCATCGCCGAGCGCTGCTGGCTGCCGAGCTGGAAGGCGACCCCGGAGCGCTTCACCACGTCCGCCATCTGGCGGCCTTCCTTGATGGTCAGCGAAGCCGGCTTTTGCAGGTAGATGTGCTTGCCCGCGGCCGCGGCCTCCATCGCGGGCTGGGCATGCCAGTGGTCGGGGGTGCTGATGGCGATGGCGTCGATCGACTTGTCGGCGAGCATCTCATGGTAGTCGGTGTACGTCTTCACCGCCGAGTAGTTACCGCTGCCGAAGCGCCGCGCATACGCGGACTCAACCAGTTCCTTGCCGTCGGCGAGCCGCACGGTATCGATGTCGCAGACGGCGACGAAGCGCGCGACATCGGCGTGCCGCAGGATGCCGGGGAACTCAGAGGCGCGCGCGATGCGGCCCGTGCCCAGTTGGCCCACCTGGATCAGGTTGCTGGGAGCATTCTGTCCCAGCACGTGGGCGGGAACGATGGTGGGAAAACCGGCCACGGCGGCGGCCCGCAGGAACTCCCGGCGCGAACTCTTCATTCCAGACTCTCCTTCGCTTCGCCCATGGCCCAGAGGATGCCGCCCAACAGGTGCCGCAGGAAAAGCGGATCCCGGTAGTGCTCCTTCTTGTGTCCGAGCGCGGTGTAAAACGTGCGTCCTCCATCGTAGCGGAGTGTCCAGGCGAGGGGAAGCGAGTCGCCGAAGGGCGGGAGGAAGGGGAAGCCGGAGCGTTTCGGATCGTCGAGTTTCGTGGGATCGGTGACGAACAAGGGCGCGATCCCGGGATTCATCGGATCGTGGTAGTAACACTCGTCGCTCCACTCGAACTTCGCGGGAAGCCCGCGGGTGGCGGGATGTCCGGTGTCCTTGACCCGGATGAGGAAGGTCTGGATCTTCGGGTGGTACACGAACCGGCCGCCGGCGAGCATGCGGTACCAGTCCCAGCCGCGTTCGGAGCCGGTGGCGGAATGGATGCCGACATAACCGCCGCCGCGCTGAACGTAGCGCATGAAGGCGTCCCGCTGGCTGTCCTTCAGGAAGGCCTCGTTGTTGCTGTTTGAAAAGACGATGGCGCGAAACGGCTTCAGGCGCTCGTCGCTGAAGATTTCGGGATCCTCACTCCACTCGACGGCGAAACCGGCTTCGGCGCCGAGTTTCCTGAGCGCCGCGACGCTGTCCGCGATGTTGTCGTGGACGTAGCCGACGCCATTGCGCGTGTAGACGAGAACGTTGCCCAGAGGCGCCGCCTGGTGAGGGCGTTCGTAGACACGGACCCAGTCGACGGCGAGGCGTTGAGGGAACGTCGTGGAGGCATCGGGGTTGCCGGGCCAGCGGCCGCCCACGGCGAGGTTGAGCAGGAGGTGATGGGGACGGTCGAAGACCCAGCGCCGGTCCTTCGGAAGAGCGGAGGGGGTGAGCGCGAAATAGAGCTTGCCATCAACGTACCAGCGAATGACGTTGGGCTCCCACTCGATGCCGAAGACGTGGAAGTCCGCGGAGAGGGGCTTGGGGCCGGAGATGGCGCCGGAGATGCTTTCGCCGCCCGAATAGCCCGGCCCGTGCAACGTTCCATAGAGCGTGGCGGGTTCGCGCCCGATGTTCTCCATGATGTCGATCTCGCCGCACTCGGGCCAGCCCACCCGATCGATGTCTTCGCCGAGCATCCAGAAGGCGGGCCAGATGCCCTGGCCGGAGGGGAGCTTCATGCGCGCCTCGATGCGCCCGTAGGTGCGCGCGAACTTACCTTTCGTGATGAGCCGCGCCGAAGTGTAGTCGCGGGAGACGCCGGCGGCGCCGGTGTACTTCTCGGCGCGGGCCTGAATGACGAGCATGCCGTTTTCGAGAAAGGCGTTCTCCTGGCGGTTGGTGTAGTACTGGAGTTCGTTGTTGCCCCAGCCGTGGCCGCCATCGGCGTGCGTCCATTTCGCGGCGTCGAGCGCGGCGCCGTCGAATTCATCGGACCAGACGAGTTTCCAGCCGCCGGTCTGCGCGGCGGCCGCGAAGGCAAGGGATAAAAGGATGAGAAAAGCGCGCGCCCACATGGCTGTGTGATATCGTTTTGGTCGTTATGAAGTCAAGCCATACCTTTTCCCGGCGTTCGTTTCTGGCGATGAGCGCGGCGGCGGGGCCGCTGGCCTCGGGCGCGCTGGCGGCGAAGAAAGTACCGGTTGGATTGGAACTGTTTTCGGTGCGCAACGAGCTGGCCAAGGACCTGATGGGCACGGTGCGCAAGGTGGCGGCGATGGGCTACGACGGCGTCGAGTTCTTCTCGCCCTACTATCAGTGGACGACGCAGTACGCCAAGGACGTGCGGAATCTGCTGGACGAAGTGAAGCTGAAGTGCTGGTCGACGCACAACGGAATGAACGCGCTCTCGAAGGAGGGCCTGCCGAAGGCGATCGAGTTGAACCAGATCCTGGGCTCGAAGTACATCGTCGCGGCGAGCGCGGGACGGGTGGAAGGCCTGGACGGATGGAAGCGCGTGGCGGAGACGTTGAACAACGCGGCGGACGCGCTGTCGGCGTACAAGATGGCGCCGGGCTTTCACAATCACCAGACCGAGTTCAAGCCGATCGAAGGCAAGATGCCGATCGAGGTGCTGGCGGAAAACACGGTGAAGAGCGTGGTGTTGCAGTTGGACGTGGGCACGTGCGTCGAGGTGGGCCAGGACCCGGTGGCGTGGATCAAGAAGAACCCGGGGCGCATCAAGTGCATGCACCTGAAGGAGTGGTCGAAGGAGCCCGGCAAGGGCTATCACGTGCTCTTCGGAGAAGGCAACGCGCCGTGGAAAGAGATCTTCAAGGCGGCCGAGTCGAAGGGCGGCATTGAGTTCTACCTGATCGAACAGGAAGGCGCGAGCATTCCTCCCTTCGAGGCTTCCGAAGAGTGTCTCAAGCGGTATCAGAAGCTGCGCGGATGACCAGGACCATCGCCGCCGCGCTGCTGCTGGCCTGCGCGGCGGCGGCGCAACCGCCCACGGCGGAAATCTCGAACCGTTCGCTGAAGCTGAAGCTGGTGCTGCCGGACCGCGACCGCGGCTACTATCGAGGCACCCGGTTCGATTGGTCGGGGCAGGTTTCGAGCCTGACCTATCAGGGTCACCAGTATTTCGGGGTGTGGTTTCCGAAGTACGACCCCCTGCTGCACGACGCGATTCAAGGGCCGGTGGAGGAGTTCGTCAAAGGCGAGACGAGCATCGGCTACGACGAGGCGCAACCCGGCGACACGTTCCTGCGCCTGGGCGTCGGGATGGTGCGGCGTATCGACGCCGGGCCGTTCCAGCGCTTCTCCACCTATCCGATCGTCAACCACGGAACGTGGACGCTGCGGCCCTACGCGGACCGCTACGAGTTCGTTCACGAGTTGAAGGACTCCTCCGGCTACGGCTACCGGTATGAGAAGACGCTGCGGCTGGACGGGGCGAAGCCGCGGCTCACGATCGATCACGTGTTGCGGAACACGGGCCGGAAGGCGCTCGAGACATCGCAGTACAATCACAACTTCTTCACCATCGACGGGCAGCCGACGGGGCCGGATTTCCAGGTGATTTTCCCGTTCGCGGTGAAGTCCGCGCGCGACCTCGGCGACAAGGCCGCGGTGGAAGGAAATCGCCTGATCTACAAGCGGGAACTCGAAACCGGCGAATCCGCCTTCACTGAGCTGAGCGGTTTCGGCGCCACGGCGAAGGACTTCGATCTCCGGATTGAGAACACGAAGACCAAGGCGGGAGTGCGCATCCGCGGAGACCGGCCGATCGAGAAGATCGTCTACTGGTCAATCCGCACCACGCTGTGCCCGGAGCCGTACATTGCACTTCGCGTGCCGCCGGGCGGCGTGACGAAGTGGCGGTTGACGTACGACTTCTATACGCTACCCTGAAGCCTTATGGAGCGCACGGAGAAAAACCCCTGGTGGCGCCAGGAAGACTGGATGGCGTTTGCGCTTGGCGCCCTGTTCCTGGCGGGCGTGCTGTTCACCGGTCCGGTGAAACTGCCGGGCTTCAAGTGGAGCGACCTCGGCACGCTGGGCGGGGTCCTGGGAACAGCGCCTTCGGTTGTGGCGATCGCGGTTCTTTACCTGGTGACGAGCCTGCCCGGCATTGCGCTTTTGAAGGGCAACGCGGCGCGCTACGCGGCGGGGTTTCCGTTCGTGTTCCTGGTGGCATGGGCGTCGCAGATACTGGCGGGCAACAGCGGCATCGCGTATTGGGGCGTGGAGTACGTGATCTTCGCGCTGCTGCTGGGGCTGCTGATCAGCAACGGACCGGGCACGCCGGAGTGGCTGCGGGAGGCGGTGCGCACGGAGTACTACATCAAGACCGGCCTGGTGATCATGGGCGCGACGGTGTTGTTCTCGGACATCGTGTCGGCGGGCCTGCTGGGCATGCTGCAAGCCTGCCTGGTGGTTTCGGTGATCTGGTTCGCGGCCTTCGCGCTGGCCAAGCGCTTCCGGCTGGACGATGAATTCGCGGCCATCCTGGCGAGCGCGGTTTCGATCTGCGGCGTGTCGGCGGCCATCGCGACCTGCGGCGCGATTCAAGGCGACCGGCGGAAGATGAGCTACGTCGCGTCGGTAGTGTTGATCGTGGCGATTCCGATGATTGTGCTGCAGCCGTGGATGATCCGGGCGATGTCACTCTCCGACGCGGTGGGCGGGGCGTGGCTGGGCGGCACGCTGGATACGACGGGCTCGGTGGTGGCGGCGGGCGCGTTGATTTCCGAGACGACGATGAAAGTCGGGACGATCGTGAAGTTCGCGCAGAACCTGCTGATCGGTTTCGCGGCGTTCGGGCTGGCCGTCTGGTGGAGCCTGAAGAAGGCGGGTCCGGACGCGAACCGGCCGGGCGCGGCGGTGATCTGGGAGCGCTTCCCGAAGTTCGTGCTCGGATTCGTGGGCGCCTCGCTGGTGTTCTCGTTCCTGGTGGAGCCGGCGGCGGCGAAGCAGGCCGGGCCGCTGCTGAGCGGGCTGCGGAACTGGTGGTTCGCGATGGCCTTCGCCTCGATCGGCCTGGAGACGAAGTTCACCGATCTCCTGAGCATGGAAGGGGGGCGGCCGTTCGCGGCATTTCTGATCGCGCAGGGAGCGAACATCGTCTGGACGCTGCTGCTGGCCTGGCTGATCTTCGGCGGCGTGTTGTTCGGGCCGGTAGCGATCTGAACTTCGCGCTCGCGCGCTTCGTATACTGTGGGGAGAGACCACCACAATCTCTATGACCCCAATTGAAACTCCCACCATTGCGCAAATCGAGGAACTATTGGCGCAGAACGGCTACGAGGTGGCGGAACTCGATGGCAACGTTCTCCGCGTCAAGGATGTCGAGACCAGCATCACTTTTCAAGCGGTCTTGCAGGGCAACGTCCTGTACATGACCGTCAACCTGACCACCGTACCCGCAGAGGCGATCACCGCGGACCTGATGCGGCTGATGTTGGCCCACGACAATGGCATTTCCACGTCCGCCTTCCAGTTGTACGACGCCGGCTCCGGCCGCACGGCGGTGACGTTGAACAACTTCTGCACCCTGCAGAACATGGGCGCGGAGGATCAGGACGACATTCTGAGCCTGGCCGGCTACCTGATGGCGGACCTGATGGAAGCGCGCGATCTGCTGGAAGCCAAGCTGAAAGGTTGAGGGACGAGGGAACACCCATGGGATTCTTTTCCGAACTGTTCGGCCGCGGAGGCCGCGTGGCGCGCGGCCAGATGAACAAAGGCATGGACGAGATCGAGGACGCGACGTTTGAAGCGACGGTCAAGCAGACCGTGCGCGACATGCGGGGCGAACTGGTAAAGACGGTCAACGCGTCGGCGATGGCCATGAGCAACCACAATCGCCTGGAAGCCGAGTACCAGAAGTACGTGCGGCAGTCCGAAGAGTGGCTGGGCCGGGCGAACCAGGCGCTGGACGCGGGCAACGAAGACCTGGCGAAGAAGGCGCTCCTGAAGAAATCCGAAGCCGACCAGCAAGTGGCGTCGATGCAGGCGGGAGTGGATTCGGCGCGGCAGGCGAGCGAATCGCTGAAGCAGAAGGTGGCCGAGTTGAAGCGCCGGATCGACGAAGCCGAGCGGACCGCGACGACCCTTGTGGCGCGGAAAAACGCGGCGGCGGCGCAACGGAAGGTGGCCGAGGCGCTGTCGGGCGTCGCGGCGTCGGACAACGCGTTCGCGGCGCTGAAGGGCTTCGAGGAGTCCGTGGCGCGGGAAGAATCCAAGGCCAAGGCCTTCGATCAACTCGCGGCGGCGGGCCAGGACGACGCCCTGGAAGCGGAGTTCGCGATGCTGTCGGGCGGGAGCGTGGACAACGACCTGGCGGCGTTGAAGGCGGCGCGCGCCGGGAAGGCTCTGCCCGCGGCGGCGCCGAAGCAGATTGCAGCGGCCGAGTAGATGATCACCGCGGTTATTCTGACGCTGCTCGGAGTCCTGCTCGCAATCGTCGTGCGGCAGATGATGAAAGGCCCGGGCAGCCCGCAATTGCCGGGAGCGAAGACGGCGGGGGCGATCGGCGCCCCCCCGCCTTCGTCGGCCGCGGCGGGAACGGGAGACGTGGCGACGGATCTCTGGAACGCGCGGGCGGGCGACGTGATTTCGATCTCCGCGGCGGCGGCCGATTTTTCGGATCTCGATTTCACGGTGGACCGGCGAAGCGCCTATGAAGGGGCCAACCGGCGGTGGATCGACCTGAGCGGCGAACATCGCGGCGGGCGCGTCTACCTGGAGGTCTACCGCACGCCGAACTTCGAAGTAATCGGCCTGCTCGATCCGCGCAAGCTGACGTTGAACGAAGTGAACCTGACGGAAGACCGGCTGGCGGAATTGGACGCCAAACAGGACCCCACGCAGCCGGTCGACTTCGAAGGCAAGCGCTGGCTTTATGAATCCAGCCGCGAAATCGGATACTTCGAAAACGAGCAGGGGCAGGGCGAAGGTCTGTATCGCTGGGTTTTCCGGAACCCCAACGGGCCGGAACTGTTGTGCATCGAGAAGTGGGAAGGCGAGCCCTTCGATGTCCGGGTAGCCCGCCGCGTGAACCCGCAGGACATCACCGTGTACCGCGCCGCGTAAGGAGCGGCCAGACGTTCCATGAGTCGAAAATCGCTTGGTGTTCTCGCGATCCTCATCATCGTGCTGATGGGCATTGTGGCGACGGCGGGACTCGACAACCTGCCGCGCCGGCTTCGTACTTCCGTGGAAGCGGCGGGACCGCAACTGGCCACGGACCGTTCCCAACTGGAAGAGCAGCGCGCCGCCATCGAGCGGGCGCTGACGGATGAGCCGGACCTGTTCCGCGCGCAGGCGCCGGGGTGGCGGGAGAAACTCGTACAGACGCAGGCGCGGCTGGCGCAGGCGGCAGCGGAGTTGACGGCGCTCCAGACGCTGGCGCAGGCGAACCGGCGCTCCGATCGGGAACGTGTGGAAGCGGGGCTCACACGGTTGAACGCGGCGCGCGCATCGGCGCTCCGCGACGTGAAATCGATGCGCGACGAAGCCGACCGCTGGCTTCAATACAAGCGCGATCTTCCGCGCCATCTGGAGTCAATGCAATCGGACTATGCGGCCTTGAGCGGGTTCGATGTGGACACGGCGGCGGCGGCGGCGCGCAAGGCGCAGGCGGATTGGCCGGCGAAAAAGGACGACCTCGAAGGGCGGCTGAACGCACTGCGGGCCGTGAAGACGGACGCCGCGGCCGCATGGGAGGCGATCGCGCCGCTGCGAGCCAAGGTGGAGGCGAACGATCTGGCGGGCCTCGACTACGCGGCGCTGTTCGCGGCGGGCGACAAGCTGTCGAAGGCCGCGAAGGAACTGAAGCCCGGGGCGGACGCGGTGAACGCGATGGCCGCGCAGCTTTACGTCAACTGGGACAAGCTGCTGCTCGATGTCGACGAGGGCGAAAAACGCCAGCAGGTGCGATTGGTGCGCACGGTGTTTCCGGACGCGACGCTGCAGAACGGAACGGTGTCGCAGCAGGAGAGCTGGGAGCCCCAATCGGTGCGGGACGAGCGAGCCCTGGGCATGGTGGTGGAACGCAAGCCCGCGGGCAAGTACGACGCGGAGTCGGAGAAATCGCTGCAGCCGCCGTCCTACGCCTACGTGGCGCCGCCGGGGCAATCGAACGCCTATGGCTCGTGGCAGAACGGGGTCTGGACGTGGCTGCCGCAGTACCTCTTGTTGAGCCAGATGCTGCGTGGGCCGATCACGGGCGGCGACTACGGCGACTGGATGCGGGCGCGGAGCCGCGGCGACGTCTACTACGGACGAGACGGGCGCGGCTGGTACCGGCACTCGGAGCGCACGCGCGGGGGCAGCGACAACATCCGCCGCACCATCGACTGGATGCGGCGCGAGGGGTTGAGCCGCGGCGATTCCGACAGCGGCGCGCGGCGGCGCGACAGCGGCGGAGGCGGATTCTGGACGGAGCGGCGGCGTGAGCCATCGCGGCCGTCCTGGAGCAGCGGGTCGAGCGGCTTCGGCGGTTCGCGCTATCAGAGCCGGGGCACCTTCGGCGGGTCGCGCTTTTCGTCGGGAGGCAGCCGCAGCTTCGGCTCACGCTCCTATTCGCGCGGCTTCGGCGGCGGATCTCGAGGAGGCCGGCGGTAGCCGAAACGAACATGGACAAGCTGCAATTGGACCTGACTCCGGTGGCCCTGGCCCTGGCGCACGTGGCACTGGGAATCGTGGCTCTGATCCTGGCCAAGCTGCTGAAGGACTGGCTGTCGCCCTACGGCGTGGATCAGGAATTGACGGCGCGGGATAACCCGGCGTTCGGGCTGGCGGTGACCGGCTATTACGCGGCCGTGGTGATGATCTTCATCGGCGCGGCGCGCTCCGAAGGACTGCCCATGGACGCCGGGACGATGGCCGCGCTGAAGGCGCTGGGCGTGGACATCGCCTGGGCGGGCGTGGGCATCGTCGCCCTGGCGATCAGCCGGACGCTGATGGACCGGCTGTTGATCGCCTCCTGCCGCCAGAGCGTGGAAGTGGTGAACAACCGGAACACGGCGGCGGGCGTGGTGGAAGGGTGCGTGTACGCAGCGACGGGGCTGGTGCTGGCCGGCGCCATCCGCCAGCCGGGCGGAAGCATCGCGAGCGCTCTGGGATTCTTCCTGCTGAGCCAGATTACCTTGCTGCTGTTCGGCCGCCTGTACCAACGGTGGGCCGGCTATGACGCGGCGAAGGAGATCCGCGGCGGAAACCTGGCCGCGGGGGTGCCGCTCGGGCTGACCCTGATCGCGATCGCCCTGTTGATGACCAAGGCCATGAGCGGCGAGTTCGTGGACTGGGGCACGAACCTTTCCTTCTTCGCCTTCGACGCCATCGCCGGTTTCGCGCTGTTGATGGTGCTGCGGTGGATGACGGATCTGGCGCTGCTGCCGAACGCGCGCATCGCCGATGAGATCGTCCGCGACCGAAACGTGAGCGTGGGCCTGGTGGAGGGCACGCTCGCGGTGGGGATTGCGGCGATTCTGCTGTTTATCTTCTGACCGCGGCGGCGCTACTTCCGGCGCTCATAGATGAAGTCGTAGGCGGTGCTCCAGGTGGTACCGCCGTCGGCGGAGGTTTCAGAGAACTGGCGCACCGTATCCGGGCCGAGCCGGAAGAACGTGAGGCGCACGGGGAGCGGCGCGGCAAAACGCGGGCTCCGGATGAACCCACGCATGCGCATCGCGCCGTCGCGCCAACGGCCCCAGTATTCGTGTACGGTGCCGCCGGCATCCACCCAGAATTGCCGCCAGATGCGCCGCGACGCTTCGAAGATGTTGAAGCTCTGCCCGGTGAGGCCGCCGCCATTCCACGCCTCGTGAATCAGGCAGCCGCGCTCCTCGCGGGTGATGCGGTTGAACATCGGCTGGGGCGGAGTGGGACCCTGCGCCGGCTTCACGTCCCAATCGCCCACCCAGAAGTCGAAGTCGCGAAAGGCAGGGTCGCTGGAGCACGGGGCCGCGCCTGGTTGGGGAGGCGGAAAGCGCTTGTGATAGTCCTTCACCTCCTGCCCGCGCACGAAGCGTTCCAGGGCGTCATCCACTACTTCGGGCAGGAACTCCTCGAGAAAATACTCGCCGCCGTCGACAAACGCGGTTTGCACGGTGAGGGGAGCGCCGGCGCGTTTGAGTTCGGCGGCCCACTCGGCGCGGATCGCCGCACCGTCGACGTTGGGTCCGCGAGGGACGTGGCGCAGGGAAAGCACGGGGACCGTGACAGCGCGCAGGAGCTGATCCATGTCCGGAGGCGGCGCAACCGCGGCGGCGGACCGGTACAGATCCACGCGATCGGGCGCCAGGTAGTCGAGAGCGAACGACGGACGACCCGGGCTGGAGGTGATGGCGCCGTTGATGCTGACGGCGCCGGCGATAACGTCGGGCCGCTTCGCGGCGAGAGCGACGCCGAGCGTGCCCCCCGCGCCCTGGCCGGCGATCACCACCCGATTCAACTTCTGTTCGTCGAGCCAACGGGAGAGCGCCTCGACGCCGGCGCCGCCGCGCAGCGTAACCGCCGCCATCCGGTACCGGGAGGCGTTCCGATCGAGAAACGCCGACCACGAATCCGCGCGCACGCCCGCTTCGGGAATCAGCAGGAGCGCGGGTCCGTGTTCGCCGCGCCGCTCCACATCCACCACCTGTCCCGCGGCCATCGCCGCCGTAACAGACACCATAAGCAGGGTCCTCATCCGTGAGCAGAATAGGGCGGAACGGAGAGCGGGCGTTATCGAATTCTTGCGCTGCGAAATGCGGAGGGAGGCTGGCCATACGCGCGCCGGAAGGCCTCCGTGAAGTGGCTGTGGCTGGAGAAGCCGAGTTCGAGCGCGAGTTCAAGCAGGTCCGTGCGCGGGCAGGCGAGCGGCTCGAGTGCGGCGCGGAGCCGAAGCTGCTGGCGGTAGCCGTGGAGGGTCATGCCGCTGTGGCGCTTCATTTCACGGCAGAGGCGGAAGACGGAGACTCCGACGGCGGCGGCGAGCTGTTCCAGGGTCAGACGCTCACGGAAGCGCAGAGCGAGGATCTCGCGCGCGTGAGCGGCGAAGTCCGCGCCACCCGCCGAAGCCGGGCGGGCGGGCAACGGACGGAAGAGCTCGCCGAGCAGGCGGACCACGGTCTCCTCAACCAGCAGGTCGTCGGTCCCGCCGTCTTCGATCGCGCCGACGAGCCGCCGCTGGAGGGCGTACGCGCTGAGCGGCGAGGGGCGCGCATGGAGCATGAAGGGCTCGGCGCGTTCGCGAAAGACGCGCGGCGCGAGGCCGAACCACTCGCCGCGGTCGCCGCGCGGGCTGAGCGCCCGGCGTCGATAGCGTGCGCCCCGGTTGTAGAAGGTGACCACGCTCGGGTCCGCGAGAAACTCGGACGCGCCTTCGTGGCGGATGTAAACGGGCTCGCGCGGGAAGACGAAACAGTGGTGGCTCGCCGGACCCGAGTCGTGGAACAGATGGTGCTGGGGCGGGCAGCGGAAGCGGCCCACGGTGACCAGCGCGGTCTCGTAGATCACTTCGTCGACGGTGTCTTTGAGCGCGTAGCGGACCGGCACCTAATCCTCCCAGGGCTTGAACACCACCTGGTGTTTGGCCATATCCACGCGCTTGCCGCGGAAGGAGACGCCTTCCATTTCGAGCAGGGTCCGCTGTTCGAGCGCAGGCGCGCCCCGCAGGCGGATGGAGCCGCCGGCACCGAGCACACGGTGCCAGGGGAGTTGCTGGCCGAACACTTTCAGCACGCGGACCACCTGGCGTTGATGCATCGGATAGCCGGCAGACGCGGCGACCTGGGAGTAGGTTGCGACTTTTCCTCTCGGGATGCTGCGAATCCGGCGGCGCAGCGCGGCGTCGCGCTCCTCGGAGGCGCGCACTTTGAACAGCGCCGCACGGGCGCGCTGGAGGCGCAGGTCCGCCGGGTGGCCGGGGCGTGACACACCCGAGTATACGACGGAGAAAGTGTACTTTTTCTTGCGAAAAGCGGCCGGAGGCCGATATGGTCCGTATGACGGGCCGGAACAGTCTGAAGACACGGCTCCTGGCGGCGGGCACGTCGTTGACTGCGATCCCGGCAATGGTGATCGGGCTGATGACGCTGGCGCAGAACCGAAGGAGCGAGGAAGAGACGCGTCACACGCTGGAGCGGATGACGAACGAGAGCCTGCGAAACATTGGAGGCGGCATTCTGGAGCAGTGCGATGGGCAGCGGACGCTACTGGAGGAGGAGGCGCGGCACTCGCTCGCGGTGGCCCGCTTCATTCTCCGGGAGCGAGGCGGACTGCGGATCGTTCCTGCGTCCAACTCCTGGAACGCAAAGAACCAGGCGACCGGCGAAACCAGCAAGGTGAACGTGCCTGCGGTGCTGCTGCTGGGCGCGCCGCTACCGGCGGTGACCGATCCGGAGGTCGCCGTGGCAGGGGTGGACACGGTAACGCGCCTGGTGGAGGCGAGGACCACGATCTTCGTACGAATGAACGACGCCGGGGATATGTTGCGGGTGGCGACCTCAGTGGTGAGCCAGGGACGCCGCGCGGTGGGAACTTACATTCCGGCGCGAAATCCGGATGGGGCCGCGAACCCCGTGGTCGCGGCGGCGCTGGGAGGAAACACATATGTCGGCCGCGCCTTTGTGGTGGACGGCTGGTACGTGACCGCGTATGAGCCGGTGAAGAACGAACAAGGCAAGACGGTGGGCATGATTTTTGTGGGCGTTCCGGAGCGCAAGGCGACGGAGAAGCTGCGGTCGATCGTTTCGCAGAAGAAGATCGGAGAGACGGGCTACGTATTTGTCTTTAACGGCAAGGGAGCGAGCAGGGGGCGGTATCTGCTCTCGAAGGACGGCGCGCTGGATGGCAAGGAGGGCTGGAACGAAAAGGACGCCGCCGGGAACCCCTATGTGCAGGCGATGGCGGAGGGAGCGCTGAAGCTGAAGGCCGGCGAAGGCTTTGTGCATCGGGGAACGTGGCAGTCCCCCGGCGAGACGGCGCCGGCGGCGAAGCTGACGCTGGTGCAGTATTTCGAGCCCTGGGACTGGGTGATCGCGGCGACGGCGCCGGAGGCGGAGTACCTGCGGGCGGTGCATGAACTGGAGGCGCGCGGCGCGGAGAGCCGTACGGCTTCGATCGCGGTTCTGGCGCTGGCGTTGGCCTCGGGCGCCGGAGTGTGGCTGATGATGGCGGGCCGGCTGACGGCGCGGCTGCGCGATCTGGTGGGGCAGTTGCGGAACGGCGCGCAGGAGATTGAGAGCGCAGCCGTTCAGGTCTCAAACGCGAGCGAGACGCTGGCGGCCAACAGCGTCGAGCAGGCCGAGGCCGTTGCCGAGACGTTCGACACGAGCGCCCGCATCCGGGAACTGAGCCAGCGCGCGGCCGGTGAGACTCGCGACGTCCACGCGATCGTGGTAGAGACCGCGGGCGAACTACGCGAGGCGAACGGGAGCCTGACGAACACGGTGGGAGCGATGAATGAGATCGTGGGCAGCAGCAAGAAGATCAGCCAGGTGCTGAAGCTGATCGACGAGATTTCATTCCAGACGAACATCCTGGCATTGAACGCAGCGGTGGAGGCGGCGCGGGCCGGCGAAGCGGGCGCCGGGTTCGCGGTGGTTGCGGCCGAAGTGAGGAACCTGGCGCAACGGGCTGCGCGAGCCGCCGCCGATACGCAGGCGATCGCCGACGGCGCCGAGCGCTCGGCAGCCACGGGCTCGAACCATCTGAACGGCGTCGTGGCGGCGGTTTCCGGCCTCTCGGCGGCGATGGAACGGGTGAGTGGGCTCTCCGATCGGGTCTGCGCCGACAGCGTCGAGGAAGCGGCGGGCGTGGCGCGCATCGAAGGCCGCATGAAGCAGCTCGACACGCTGACTTCACGCACCGCGGCGATGGCGGAGGAGAGCGCGTCGGCCGGGCAGGAACTGCGGGCCCAGTCGCAAGCCGTGCGGGAGATCGCGGAACAGGTGGCGCGGGTGGTCGAGGGTTAGGACGTCAGACGATCCCCTTGCCCTCGACCACGGTCACGTACCGGTCGAGGGGAGGGTTCTCGATGCGCTCCACGCGTTTCGATGGACCGGGCCACTTGATTTCCACCCAGTCGATCTTGGCCGCGGCGCCGACTCCGAGGACCTCGCGCGGATCGTGCGACGACAGGTAGCTGCCGCCGTGGGTCTTCAGCCGCGTGCGCTTCACGCCCCCCGCGAACCAGGTGATCCAGGCGCCGATGGCGTCGCGATTGGACACCGTACCCTGAAGCTTGAGACCGAGCCAGTGGTTCCCCGCGCCGGAAACGTTGCGCAACAGCAGGGGCGCCTCGCCGCAGTTGCCCACCAGTACGTCGAGGCGGCCGTCGTTGTCGAAGTCGCCGACCGCGAGCCCGCGCGCCGGGTACGACTTGGTGAACGCCGCACCGGCCGCCGCGCTTACGTTCTTCATGCGGCCGTCCGCTTCCTGATGGAACAGAAGCAACGGCTCCTTGTAGCGGACCTGCTGGGAGTACTGCTCGATCATGTCGTCGGGATGGCCGTTGGCGAGGATCAGGTCGGTACGCCCATCGTTGTCGTAGTCGAAGAATTTGAGGCCCCAGCCGGAGAGCAGGCGGGTGCTTTGGGCCACGGTGTGCTTGTGCGCCGTGTCGGTGAAGCTCTCGTCCTTGTCGTTCTGATAGAGCGAGAACATCTCCTGATCGACGTTGGCGACAAACAGGTCCACGTACCCGTCGCCGTTGACATCCGCCGCGTCCACTCCCATACCCGAGCGGGCCTGGCCGCTTTCGCTGAAGGCCACCTCGGCGGCAAGCGCCATCTCCTCCCAATTGCCCTTGCCGCGGTTGACGAACAGGAAGTTCTGCACCGTGTCGTTGGCCACGAACAGGTCCATCAGCCCGTCGTTGTTGATGTCCACGGCCACCACGCCGAGCGCCTTGCCGAGCGCCTTTTCAATCTCCGTGCCCTTGCTCACGAGTTTGAAGGTGCCGTCGCCGTTGTTGTGGTAGAGGTAGCTGGGCGTGGGCTTGAAGACGCGCGGGATGCAGTAATACTTGCGGCCCATCTTGTTGTCGCCGCAGGCGAAGCGTTCGTCGGGGCGGTAGCTCACGAAGCTGCACAGGAACAGGTCGAGCTTGCCGTCGTTGTCGTAGTCGAACCAAACGGCGCTGGTGGTCCAGGCGGGTTCGGTGAGGCCGGCCTTCACCGTGATGTCGCTGAAGGTTCCGTCGCCGTTGTTCTTGTACAACGTGGGCCGCCCGTAGGCGGTGACCAGAATGTCGGGAAAGCCGTCGTTGTCGAAATCGCCCACCGCGGCGCCCATCCCGAAAGCGTTCGGCACGGCCACGCCGGCCTTCTCGCCGACATCGGTGAAGGTGCCGTCGCGGTTGTTTTTGTAGAGTGCATTGCGCAGCGGCTTGGAGGGCTTGAAGAAATCGCAAGGGCCGGAGTTGACCAGGAAGATGTCCATCCAGCCGTCGTTGTCGTAGTCGAGGAAGGCCACGCCCGGAGGCAGGGTCTCGGGAAGAAACCGCTCCGCCGACATGGCGTTATCGTGCACCCAGGCGATCTTGCTTGTGGCCGCCGGGACCTCTTCGAAAAGCGCTTTGGAGGCGGCAGGATTCCCGCGGAGATAGGGCGAACACGAGGCCGCTCCCATCAGGGAGAGGAGCCTTCGGCGGCTCAGATGCATAGCTTACTCAATGGTAACAGGGATGCTCCGCTGGGCTATCCGTTTCCCCTGCATCAGCGTCGCGCGCAGTTCGTAGCGGCCTGGTTCCAATCCACCCACGGGAGTGCGGGCGATGTAGGGCACCACGGTCGCGTTTTCGATGGGACGTTTGTCGCGGCGAACCAGTTTGCCGTCGCGGAGCATGTCGATCACCAGTTCCGGGGCATCTTCGCCGTCCTTAGGGCACGCAACCAGGTACACGGAAACCATGTTGTTCGGTTCGCGGCTCACTTTCTCATTGAGCGTGGGAACGATCCGCGCGCCCTTCATGTGCAGCGGGTCGGCCGGATCCGGATCGGCGGACATCGGCTCGACGCGCCGGAGCATGGCCAGTCCGCTGAGCGTGGGTCCCTCCGGTGGGGCGACGATCACGTGCACGGAGCGGCGGACGGCGAAGCGATTCCCTTCGTGATCGGCGGCCGCGGTTTCCAGAGTATAGCGGCCGGGCGGCAACTCGAGCGGACGCGTGACGATGAAGCGGCCCTTCCGGAAACCCTCCACCCGGTCCGCCGGCTGTTCGAGCGGCACGTTGCGGGAGAGCTTGGTGACCACGTGGCCTTGTTCGTCCTTGACCAGGGCCAGGACCGAGAGGTTCGTCCGGGTGCGGGTTTCGTCCACCTTGGTGAACTCCACGCCGGAAAGGGGCAGGTCAAAGATCAGCGATGCGCGCTGTACGCCGCCCTCAAACGTGAAGGGCACGATCGCGGAGCGGAACTCGAGGTCCGCCGGCGGCTGCGGTTTGCTGAGCGCGTGCAGAAGAGGGACTTCGTAGGGGAAGACCATCTGGCCCTCGATGGCGGGGAGAGCGAAGTAGCCGTTGCGCGCCTGGATCACGACGTCCTTGCGGTTGACCTTGACCTCAATCGGACGGAAGCGGCCGTCGTAGACGGTGTTCACGGGACGGTAGGTCAGCTCGTAGTAGGAGTGGAACTCCTCGCTCAGTTTGCGGATGGCGGGGCGGAAATCATTCACGTTGGCGAGCAGGTACCCGCCGGTGCTTTCCGCCAGTTCGCGCAGCGACTGTTGGGCGTTGGCGCGAATAGAGTCGAGGGTCATGTCCGCCGTACGCATCTGGAAGCGCTCATCGAGCAGCGCGTCCTCAAAGAGCTGGTAGTTTGCGCTGCGGTTGGCGGCGGCGGCCATCATGGCGGTGGCGGGCGCCTGCTCGCTCTGTGGAGAGAGCCCGCGGGCGTCGACGGCATAGATGGTGACGTTGGCGCGATTGGCGGCGCTCACCAGACCGCGGAACTGGTCCCACACGCCGTTGGGCATCACCAGGCCCTCACTGAAATAGAGCACGCTCTTGCGGCCGGGCAGTTTGGCGAGCGAATCGATCACGGCCCAGAGGGAAAAGACCGAGATCTTGCCCAATTGGTCGCGCGTGAGCATGAGGGCGAATTCGCGCATGTTCGCCTCGGATCGCGCCATTTGCTGCGACGCGAGCGCCGACAGGTCCACTTGGGGGGTGTTTGAAAACTGCGCGTCGACGGCCGAGGCGCGATTGCCCGTGTTGAGCGCAGCCACCACGGCGTTGGTCAGCCGCGCGGCGCCGCCCTCGTTCACGCTGCCCGCGGTGAACTCGTTGGCGAAGTCGGTGGGAGCCATGGTTCCGAACTTGTCGATTACGGTCCGGAGTTTCTCGCGGTCGTTGGTATAGGACTGCAGGAAGCGGAAGCCCTGGTCGACGGAGATCACCGCGTAATAGACGTTGGGGCCGTAATCGCGTTCGAGGAATTCCAGCGCCGCTTCGCGCGCGATGCGCCGGCCGTCCTGGCCCAGCCGTTCGAAGACCATGGAGACGAGGCGAATCTGGCGGTTGACGCGCATGGCGGAGGCGTCGCGGACGGCGTCGCGCACAGTGGCCTGGACCTTCACCTCTTCCGCCACTTCCGCGGCGCCGGGGGTAACGGTGGAGGGGCCGCGCAGCTCGCGCAACGAAGTGAGGGGCTGGGAGACGCCGGCTTCCCGCACCGTGAAGTCGGTTTGCTTCAGCCCGCGAACGAGCTTGCCGCTGCGGTCGCGGACCACCACGTCGACCAGGATTTCGTTGGCTTCGGCCCGGATCACTGGGGTCTGCTGGGAGCGCGCCAGCGGCGCGCAGGACAGCGCGGCGAGGGCGAGGGCGAAGGTTCGTCTCATGGCTTTATTCGATGACCACGGGCAGCGTTTGCTGTCCAATTTGATCGCCTTGCGCAAACGTGACGCGGAATTCGTACTGGCCCGGCTCGACGTTATCGAGGGGCGTGTGGGCGACGTACGGAATCGCGCCGCGTTCGTCCGGGGCGGGCAGCGGAGGTTCGCTTCGCGCGACCAGCTTGCCGTCGCGGAGCAGATCGAGAATCAGCCGTGAACCGGCGGCCTGGCCGGCGGGCGGGTAGAGAGAGAAGAAGACCGAGAGCACGCTTCCCTTCCCGCCGCGGACCTGCGATTGGAGGGTTGGAACGACGCGGCCCTGTTTCAGGTGATAGGGGTCGCCGGGATCGCGCAGGTCGGGGGGCTTGTCGAGGGTGCGCAGCAGCGCCAGTCCGCTGAGCAGGGGCAGCGACTTCGGCGCGGGCACGACGAAGACGCCCTTGCGCGCGGAAACACGCCCCGATTCGTGATCCAAGGCGGCCGCCTCGACGGTGTAGCGGCCGGGGCCGGCGGCGAAGGGCCGGGTGACGATGAAGCGGCCCTGCTTGAACTGCTCCACGCGCTCGGCGGGTTCGTTCAGGGGAACGTCGCGCGAAATCTTGGCGACCACCTCGCCCCGCTCATCCTTCACCAGGGCGAGCACCGTGATGTGCGTCCGGTACAGCTTGCCCTGGGGCTCGCGGGTGAACGTGATCTCCCGGAGCGGGAGGTCGAAGATCAGGGCCGCCTGCTGCTGGCCATCCCGGAACTGGTAGGGAACGACGTTCGAGCGGATCTCGAAGGTGCGCGGCAGGGGCGATTTCCCGAGCGCCAGGAGCAGCGGCATCTCGTAGGGAAAGACGATCTGGTCCTTCATGGGCGGCAGCGCGAAGTAACCGCTGCGCGCCTGCACCTGCAGGTCGGGCTGTTTGACTTCCACCGCGATCGCGCGGAATCGTCCGTCGTAGGAGGGGTTGGTGGGCCGGTAGACGATTTCGTAGTAGGTATTGAACTCCTCGCTGAGGCGCCGGAGCGAGGGGCGGAAATCGTTGGTGTTGGCGATGAGCGAGCCGCCGGTGCTCTCGGCCACTTCGCGCATCGCCATTTGCAGATTGGCGCGCGTGGAGTCGGCGGAGACGTCGAAGGCGCGCAGGTCGGCGGATTGCGTTTCCACGTTGCGGGAGCGGCGGGACAAGGCCGCGGCCTGGTCCAGCATCTTGTTCGCCGCGGCCTGGTCGCCAGTGACGGTGAGGCCGCGAGCATCGACGACGTAGATGCTCACGTTGGCGCGGTTCGCCGCGCTGAGCATGGCGTCCTTCTTGCGCACCACGCTCTCGGGAAAGTACATGCCTTCGCAGAAATAGAGAATCGACTTGCGGCCCTCCACCTTCGCCATCTCGCTGACGATGGCCCAGAGGGAAACGATGGCCGTATGGCCGACCTCGTCGCGGGTGAGCATGGAGGCGAAGAGACTGGCGTTCTCCACCATGCGCTGAGCCTGTTCGTCGGCCATCGCCCCGCCGTTCACCTGGGGAGGCGCGCCGCCGGCCGCGGACTGATTGGTGGCGGCTTCGGCCGTGCCCGCGCTGCCGCCCACGGCCTGGGCCATCCGGTCGAGCCCGTAGTTGTCGTTGGCGAAATCGGTGGCCGCCATGCCGGTGGCCCGTTCCACGGCCTGCTTCAGCGCGGCGCGATCGTTGGTGTACCGCTGCAGGATATGGAAGCGGCGCTGGATGACGAAGACGCCGTAGTAGACGTTCTCGCCGAGATCGTTCTCCAGGAAATCGAGCGCGGCCTGCTTCGCAAGGCGCCGTCCGTCCGGGCCGAGCCGCTCAAAGATCAGGGACACGAACCGCGGCTGCCCGCTCAGCCGGATGTTGGCACCCTGCTGCTCCTGTCCGGTCTGGGTTCGCACGTCCTCCGGACTGGCCTGGGAGACGCCGCGCCGGAGGCGCACCTCGCGCCACGACGTGATGGGCTGCGGGACGCCATCCTCGCGGATCACGAAAGCGTCCTGGGTGAGGCCGTGCACGATGCGGCCGCGTTTGTCGCGCACCACCGCGTCGACGAGGATCTCCTGCGTGCCGGTGCGGATCAGCGGTTGCTCGGCTGCCGGCTGCCCGGCCGGTTGCTGCGCGAGGCAGAGCCCGGCGCAGAGGGCCAGGATGAGACTACTGCGCTTCGACAGTGACGAATGCACGATCCTCCGCGGTGGTTCCGCCCTGGGTGACGATGGCGCGGATTTCATAGGAGCCCGGCGGCAGATTCTCCGCCGGCGACGACATCACGTAGGGAATGCGGCCCTGGGCGTCGGCGGCGGGCAGGTCAATGTCGCCCTTGCCGATGACTTGTCCGTCCTTGATGTATTCGATGGTCACGTGCGGCTTTTCGGCGATGGCGGCGTCCGGGTAGACGACGAAGAACATCGCGAGCAGAGCGCCCTTCACGGCCTTCACGGTGGAGTTGAGGGTGGGCGTGATGCGGCCGCCCTGGAACTGGAACGGGTCGGCGGGGTCGAGGCCCTGCGCCTGCGGCTGGAAGCTGCGGATGAGGGTGATGTTGCTGATCGAGACGCCCTTGGGCTTGGACGCGATGTTGAAGCTGGCGCGCTTGGCGGCGACCTTGTTGCCCTCGCGATCGCTCACCGCGGTTTCGAGGAAGTACCGCCCCGGCCCGACCTCGAAGTTCTCCTTGTAGATGAAGTTCGACTGCTTCATAGGCGCGACCTTGTCGGGCGGCACGCTAAGCGGCAGGTCGCGGCTGAACTTCTGCAGCACTTCTCCCTTGTCGTTCTTGAGCAGGGCAACCATCGAGAGGCGCGCCTTGAAGACCTTGGCGGCGGCGTCTTCGACGAACTCCAGACTGCCCAGGGGAACCTCAACCAGCACGGACGCCTTGGCGCCCTGCGCGCCGGGCTGGAAGCGAACCGCCGAAGAGCGGAACTCGACGTCCTTCGGCAACGGGTTGGTCCCAAGCGCCTTGAGCAGACCCACCTCGTAGGGCAGCATTCCACTAGCGCGAACATCGGGCGGCAGCGCGAAGTACCCGGTGCGCGCGTGAACCACGTGGTTTGCGGTCTTGAGTTTCACTTCCGTCTTGCGGAAGCGGCCGTCGTAGTTGTCGATCCCAGGGGCGTAGGCAATCTCGTAGTAGGCGTTCACCTCCTCGGCCACCTGGCCGACGGGCTTGCGGAAGTCGTTCGTGTCGGCGATGAGGAATCCGCCCGTGGACTCGGCGAGGTCCCGCAGGTAGAGCTGGACGTTGTTGCGCATCGCATTCTCGGCGGTGTCGGCGGCCTGGGCCTGGCTGAAGGTCACGGCCTTGCCCTGTTCGCCTTGCGAGGCGTCGGCGGAGGCACGGAGCGCTTCGTTCAACTGGTTCGCGGTGGACTGGTTCTGCGCCCAGGTCATGACGCCGCGCGTGTCGACCGAGTAGAAACTGACGTTGCCCCGATTGGCGGTAGAGATGATGGAGCGGAACGCTTCGTCCAGGTTCTGGGGAACCCACATGCCCTGCGAGAAGTAAATCATGGTCTTGCGGCCCGGCATCTGGTATTGGCCGCGGACCAGCGAGAGCAGCGCCATGATCGAAGTCCGCGTGCCTTCCGTGGCGGAGATGCTGGCCTCAAAGCGCGCCATGTCGAGCATCACCTGGGCGAGCTTCGCGCTCACAAAGTCTTCGCCGCCTCCCGCGGGGCCGGACCCCGCGAGGTTGGGCGCAGCCTGTCCGGGCGCGATTGGAACCGCACTCGACGGGCGCGCGGAGGCGTCGCTCTGGGCGCCGGTCAATGCCCCCGGCGCGCCGGAGGCGATGGCCGCCTGGCGCAGGTTCTGCTTGATCTGGGTGGAAAGGCCGGAGTAGAGCGAGAACTGACCGCTGGTGGCCAGTTCCACGGCCTTCTTCAGCTTTTCGCGATCGCGCGAGTACTCCTGGAGCACAAACAACTGCTGATCGATCACGACCACGGCGTAGTAGACGTTCTGCCCCTGTTCGCTCTTGATGAGGTCCAGCGCGGCCTGCTTCGCGAGCCGGCGCGGATCTTCGCCGAGGCGCTCGAAGACCAGCGTGACGAGGCGCAACTGACGCAGCGGATCGAGCGCGGCGCGGGCGCCCTTCTCGATGGACTCGCGGCCTTCCACCAGGCGGAAGCTCTTGATCTGCTGGGGTGCGCCGTTGTCGATCACTTCGAGATCGGCGGCCGTCAGGTCTTTGACCGGCTTCCCTTTCCTGTCGCGGACGACGACGTCGAGCAGCACTTCGTCGACGGTGGTGCGGATGGTGGGAACCTCCTCCGCCGCCTTGGGCGGAGCGGCGGGCTGCTGCGCGACCGCGACAGCCGCAAACGCGGCCACTACGAAAAATAAGAAAAGACGTCTCATCGGGACCTCACTTCTGGGTTTCCGCCGAATCCAACAGCTTCCTCAACCGCGCGAACTCGGCGCGTTCGCGCGCGGCCTCCTCCTTACGTCCGGCCTTGGCGTAAGCGGAAGCAAGGGCGATTCGAACCTGGGGGCTGTCCGGCGCCAGCCGGACCGCCATTTCCAACTCCGCGATGCCCGGCGCCAGTTCGTCGTTTTCCACCAGCGCGCGGCCGTAGGCGGCGCGGGCGGCGAAGTTGCCGGGCGCGAGTTTGGCGGCCCGTTCGGCGAACGGCCGGGCGTTTGCCGGTTCACCGCGTTTCAGGTACTCCATCGACAGGCTGACCAGGGCCGGCAAATGCTCGGGCGAGATCTCGAGTTCTTTCCTGAACTCGGCGACGCCGAGGTCGGGCTCGCTGCTCAGCAGAAACGCGCCAAAAACATAATGCACGTTCGGCGTTTTGGGATAAGCGGCTGTGACTTCTTCAAACTGTCCGCGCGCTTCGGCCTGTTTTCGCTCCGCGGCGGTGATCACGGCGCGGCCCAGGCGAAGCGCCAGTTCACGGTCCGCTTCCGCGAGTTCGTGCGGGAAGATCGCTTTCCGGAGCGACGCAATGCCGGCCAGGGCGACCACCTCCGGACTCGCGGCGCCGCTTTGGCGGGCCATCAGCGTGAGCACCAGCAGGGCCCGTTCGAAGTTCTCCGCCCGGGTCAGAAGCAGGGCGTGGTGATACTGGGCGACGGAGGTGAGAGGCTGTCCCGAAGGCAGGCCGAGCGCCGTCGCCTTCTCCAGCCGTTCCAGGGCGCGGCCGAACTCCCTGGTCTGAAACTCACACAGGCCGAGCATCGCCCAGGCCGGCGCCATGCGCGCCTCCAGGGCAACGAACTTCCGGAACGCATCGCGGCACTGCGGGTACTGATCCTGCTCATAGTAGAGCGTGCCCAGATACCACCAGCCTTCCTGCCAGGCCGGCTTCAGAGCGACGGCGCGGCGGTAGAGGCGAGCGGCCTCTTCGAGGCGGTTCGCCTCGCGGGCGGCGTTCGCATCGGCCGCGACCTTCTCAAACGAAGGCGCGGGAGCGGCCGCCTTGGCGGGCTTCGCCGCGGGGGGCGGCGGGGCGGCGAGCAGCAGGGCGAGGAGCAGGGTCATCGGATGACGTCTCCCTTGGGCTGCCTGGTCTGCGCCTCGGCGTTCAGCTTCTCGACGATCGCGCGCTCCCGGTCGCCGTCCTCCTTGCGCTTCAGCCGGTAGTAGGCGGTGGCCAGCGAAACGTGCGCTTCGGTGTAGGACGGCACTTCCTGAATCAACTGCTCCAGGCTGCGGCGGGCCTGATCGACGCGGCCTTCGGAGAGATCGATGGTGGCGACCTGGTAGCGCACGCGGATGTCGCCCGGACGCACGCGCAACGCCATAGTGAGGTGCTTCATCGCTTCGGCAAACTCTTTGTCCTGCCGGAGAATCACGCCGATGTTCAGGTTCGAATCGTAGTCGCTGGGGTTCAGAGCGAGTTCCTTGCGGAAGCTCTCCAGGGCGCCGGTGGCGTCGCCGGTGGCCATGCGCGCGGTTCCCAGGTAGGAGTTGGCGGAAGGCAGTTGCGGATTCATCTCGACCGACTTCTCAAGGTCGACGAGGGCTCCCGCGAAGTCCGAAATGTTGAGCTTGGACGTACCGAGCAGGAGGCGGCTCTCCGCGGAATCGCCTTTCTCGAAGATGCGATTCAAAACGCGTTGTCCCTCGTCCACCCGCTTGTCGCGGACCAAAGCGCTGCCCAGCAGATAGGCCACGGCAAGGTCTCCGGCGTTCTTTTCCGCCAGGGGCGTGAGGAGTTGAATCACTTTTGCGTTCTCACCCATGCGCAGCCAGGAGTCGGCGAGGAGAAGAGTCACCTGGGCGTTGTCAGGCGCCACCGCCCGCACGGTGGTCAGTTCGCGCGCCGCCAGAGCGATCTCTCCGGACTTGTAATACGCCAGCGCCAGGTTCATCCCGATTACTATGGCGGCCATGAATGGGAAGTAATACCGGCGGTGCAGGTCGCGCTGCTCCCGCAG
>DALYJJ010000001.1:45490-103219 GCA_031969915.1 Bryobacteraceae bacterium
CCGAGACCGTCCTGGCCGGCGAGCGCAACGCCCTCCCGATTCCCGGGTTCGCCGGGGCCAGCTTCAGGGCGGCGCGATACTCCGGAATCGCCTCCTCCAGGCGGCCTTGCCGGGCGAGCACGGCGCCGAGATTCGAATGCGCTTCAACGGAGCTCGGGTTGACTTTCAAATATGCGCGGTACTTTTCGACGGCGAGATCGAGCTGACCCGCCTGGTGCGCCTGCAGGGCCTCCTGCAACGACGGCGGCGGCGCCGCGGGAGGGCGCTTGGCGGGGGCTTGCGCAAAGATCGAAGCCGACAGACACATCAAGGTCAACTGGGTCCGAATCCGCACTGATCTTATTGTAGTAGGTAGTGATTCCCTGCCGGAGCGATTCCCGGCTGCGATGGCCCGCGGGAACTCGCGCTCCAAAGGAAAACGGGGTGGCCGTGAAGCCACCCCGTTTCCGGTTGCTGGTTGAGCCCGCTCTTAGAACTGATACTTGAGAGCGAGCTGGACGATACGGCGGCCCTGACGTTCGGTGATGGAACCGAAGATCGGGTTGACCATCCGGCCCTGGTTGTTGAAGATCAAGCGGAGGTTGGTGCCGCCGTTGATGAACGAATCCAGGGGATGGTTCAGGAAGTTGTAGGCGTTGAAGCGGAACTGCAGGCGCTTGGACTCGGAGAAGTTGAAGTTCTTGTAGAGGCCAAGGTCGCTGACGAAGAACGCGGGGCCGTAGACCGGAGGCAGAACCGTCGGTCCGTTGACGCCGCGGGCGGAAGGCAGGGCCAGGCAGTTGCCGTTCACGAACTGGCGGGAGGCCAGGTTGCTGCCCAGGTCGCAGGTCACCACGGGACGCAGCGCGATCGCGGTAGTACCGTTGATCGAGCGATCGGTGACGTTCAGCCCGCTGGCGAGCTGCGCGCCGCCGGTGTCGAGGTTGAAGCTGCCGCCGGTGTTGGCCGTCAGGTTGACGCCGCTCTGGATCTGGGTGATACCGGAGAACTGCCAGCCGTTGAGCACGCCCGAGGCGAACTTGTTGGTGCCGGGGCGGACGATGTTCGGCAGCTCGATGGAGTAAGCTGCGTTGAACACATGGCGGCGGTCGCTGCCGAGGACACCGTAGTTCTGATCGAGGTTGGTGTCATCCCAGTTGCCGACAATGCCCATGGCCTTGCCCCAGGTGTAGTTCATGTTGATGTTGTACCGGCCCTTGGTGCGCAGCCAGCTCACCTGCATCGAGTTGTAGTTCGAGTAGGCGGTGAACTGGGAGAGGCGCACGTCCTGCAGACCGCGCAGGGGGCGGAACTGATCGATATCGCCATCATTCGGATTCGGCAGGCGGAAGAGCGAGCCGGCGGGAATGAAGTTGATATTGTTCGCGATGTTCGCGGCGGCGCCGTTACCGGAACCGTTCAGCAGGTGGCGGCCCATGTTGCCGACGTAGCTGACCTCGAGCAAGCTCGAGAACGGCATGCGCTGGGACAGGGTGAAGCTGTAGCTGTCGGTGCGGGGACGGCGGTCGTCGCTGCGGAGAACGGCCGACACGCCGAGGCGGTCGACGGTGTTCTGGTTGAGGGCGTCGATGGCCGCGAAGGTCGTCGCGTTCTGAATGTTGTAGGAGCGGACGCCGGCGGCGACATCCAGACCGGCGGTGAACTGCGGGGTCTGGAAGATGAACCGGCCCCAACCGCCGCGGAGGACGGTCTTGCCGTTGCCGAAGACGTCGAGCGCCATACCGAAGCGGGGCGCGAAGAACAGCGGGCGGGTTTCGAAACCGCCGATCGGCACGTTCGGATCACGCTTGTTCCACAGGAACCCGGAGTACTCGTTGGCCGGAGCGTTCGGGTTGTAGCGCGAGGCGTCGAAGGTGGCCTGGCCGAAGCCGAGACGGTCGACCCAGGGCCCGTAGTGCGACACGCGCATGCCGAGCTCGAGCGTGAGGCGGCGGGTGGCCTTCCAGCTATCCTGCGCGAAGAACTCCAGAATCGCCGAACCGATGTTGTTCAGGCGGTTGAAGTCCTGTTCCTGGTACTGCGTGACGCGGCCCAGGAGCAGGTCCGACCACGGGTTGCCGCTGGTGTTGCCGCCCCAGTTGGACTGGACCGCGAGACCGTTGGTGTAACCGTTGCCCGGCTGGTTGTTGATGATGTACTCGAAGAACCCGCCGAACTTCAGGGTGTGGGTGGCGAGCACCTTCGACACGTTGTTCGAGAACGTGGGCAGGTACTTGTCGGCGAAGAGGCCGCGTGAGCCGCCGGCTTCGAAACCGCCGGGGTTGAACAGCGAAGCGAATTCGCCGCCCCAGGCCGTCATCGAAGGAATCTGCGTCACGCCGTTCTTCCAGAGACCGCGGAACGGAATGCCGAGGTTGGTGCGGTTCACCTTGTCCGGATCGTCGAACACGTTCGGGAAGCCGATGAACGTGTAGCCGAACACGAACTCATTGGTGAGCGTGGGGCTGAACACGTGCGTCAAGCTGGCCGAGATGGAGTGCGACCGGTTCTTGCCGAGAATTTCCGTCGGGTAGGGAACCTGCGGAGGATTGCGCCACCAGAGGCCGACCGGGAACCGCTGCGTCTCCGCCTGCAGGTTATAGCGGACGAAGAGCTTGGTGTTGTCGCTGATGTTGTAGTCGACGCGGCTCAGCCACTGCAGGCTGTTCTGGTTGAAGTTGATCTGGCGGACGTAGTTGAAGCCGCCGTTGGCGTTCGGATTCGCGTTCGGGAGCGGGTACAGATTCATCAGGCCGCGGCCCGTCCGGTCAATCTGCGACGCCGGGACGATCCCGTTGGGGAACTGGTCGGAGTTGATCTGCGAGGGCGGCCCGCCGGAGGCGGTCACGTTCCCGAGCTTGGCCAGTTCGGCGGGGCTGAAGTTACCGCCGCGCATTCCTTCGGTGGCCGTGGTGGTGCGCAGCAGGCCGGTGTCGAGCGTCTGGAAATAGTGCTCGTAGCCGGTGAAGAAGAACAGCTTGTCGCGGTTCCGATTGAAGTTCGTACCGGGGATGAGCACCGGGCCGCCGATGTTGCCGCCGGGGAAGAAGAACTTGTTGGCCGGGCGGGGCTGGCCGAAGCGGTTGTTCAACCAGTCGTTCGAGTTCAGCGTATTGTGCCGCGCGTAGAGGTAGGCCGAACCGTGGAAGTCACGGCCGCCCGCCTTGGAGATTGACGAAATCACCGCGGGGCCCTTCGCGTTCTCGGCGCCGAAGTTGGCGGTCTGCACCTTGAACTCCTGGATCATGTCCGTGTTCGGATTCACCGGAGTGGCGCAGTTGCAACCGGGGTCGGAGACGTGAGAACCGTCGGCCGTGATGTCGAGCGACTGGCCCGACGCCTGGCCGTTCACGCTGAACGCGTTGTTCATCGCGCTCTGGCTGCCGCCGTCGCCGTTGCCGTTGATGCCGATCACTTCGCCGTTGAAGTTCGTGCGGTTCTCCGTGCCGGTGCCGGAGATGGCGAAGCCGGGGAGGATCTTGATGAACTCAGCGGCGCTGCGGCCGACGACCGAGAAGTCCTGGAGCTGCTTGGTGGTCAGCACCGCGGCCTTTTCGCCCGAGTCGACCGGCGTCAGCACGTCCGCCACGCTGGTTACTTCCACCTGCTCCGACGTCGTGCCGACTTTGAGCACGATGTCGAGGTTGCGGCGATCCGCGCCGGTGAACGCAATGCCCGCGACCTTATAGGGCATGAAGCCCGAAGCTTCCACCGAGACTTCGTAGGTGGCCACCGTCAAGGAGGCGAACGTGAAGTAGCCTTCACTATTGGTTACGGTACGGCGGGTGTCGCCGGAGGCCATGTTCTTGATCACAACATTGGCGTTCGGTACAACCGCATTCGACTGATCCGACACAACGCCGGTCAGTGTGGCGTAGATCGACTGCGCGCTCGCGGTGCCGGTCAACAGTGCCAGGCACAGCATCAGCGCGAGAAGATTCAGCGTCCTAAATGATCTCATCCCGGAGACCCCTTCTTCGAGAAAACGTGTCGTTGGAACTCGCGACTTCGAGGTGCCTACCGCCTCCACCCGGCGCGGCGAAAACCGTGCCCCGGACCCTTGGCGGAAACTCCCAGTTGTGGCGAAAAACCTCATTCGAAAATGAACCCCTCTTAACAATTTCAAGGACTTAGCGCCCGTGAGTTTGTTGTTTTGCCACTATATAGTGCTTTTCCATTACCGGCAAGAGCGTTGGGGTTAACCTTTCTCGCGTGATTCGTTACGGGCGGCCCCGCTTGCCCGCTGCACGAGTTTTCAACACGTTGGACCCGGTTACACGTGGTCCCGCCCACCGTTACAACGCGGTAACCCGTTCTGCAACGTTCAGTGGAACGTGTTGCACCGGCGTGATATATTGATCCGAGAAACCTAACGTTCAGGGTCAGTTGGATGGGGCCGCATGAGTGATCTGAGAATCCGGCCGTCGCGCGCGGAGGCGGAGCGCGCCGCGCTCGATTCCCTTCTGCGCAGCGGTCTCTTCGATCGTGCGCCGGGGCTGGGACGGCTCCTGCAGTACATCTGCGGCAAGTACTTCAAAGGCGAAGCGGACGAGATCAAGGAGTACAACATCGCTGTCGAAGCGATGGGCCGGTCCGCCGACTTCGATCAGAAGAAGGACTCGATTGTCCGTGTCGAGGCCCACCGGCTCCGCAAGCGCCTCCAGCAGTACTACGCCAACGACGGCGCGGGTCTCCCGGTTCAGATCTGCATCCCGGAGGGCCGGTACGTTCCGAAGTTCGTTTTCATCGAGGACCGGTTGGAGGAGGCGCCTCCGTCCCAAGGCGGAGACCGGCTGCTGGCGGCCTCTTCGAGCGGGCCCATCGAGAGCGAGAACGTCGTACCGGTCCTGACGATGGAGGTGGTGGAACCCGGGGCTCCGCGGCGGCTCCCCGCGGCGGAGGACGACCGGCCGGGCGGCGCCTTGTTCCCCCTGGTCACCGCGGCCGCCGTGCTCCTGCTGGTGATCCTCGGCTGGGTCTCCAGCCGGCAGCCGTCGGGAAGTACGCCGGCCGGACCCGATCTCGCGGAGGCGAACCCGGTGCTGGACTCACGCCAGCCCATCCGGATTCTGGCGGGGCGAACCGGCAAGTACCTGGACCGCTTCGGGCGGGAGTGGATGGATGACCGCTATTTCACCGGCGGAACGGTTGCCCCAACGGGCCAGATGGTGGGCCTGCGCGCCCCCGACGCGGGCCTTTACGCCAGCCGCCGCGAAGGCGATTTCACTTATGACATCCCCGTCGAGCCGGGCGTCTACGAGGTGCATCTGCACTTCGCCGAAACCGTGTTTGGCGAGGGCAACCCGGCGGGCGGCGGCGAAACATCCCGTCTCTTCGACGTTTCGGTGGCCGGCCAGCCTCTGCTCACCGCCTTCGACGTGATCGCGGATGCCCACGGCAGCCGGCGTGAAGATATCAAGGTGTTTCGCGATGTCCGCCCCGGAAAAGACGGTAAGATCCACATCCGGTTCCAGGGGAAGAAAGAGATCCCGTTCGTCAACGCGATCGAAGTGCTGCCGGGCACGGCGGGACGGATGCGGCCCGTCCGCCTGGTGGCGCAAGAGCAGTTCTTCACCGATCGCACCGGGCGCGTCTGGTCGCCCGATAGCTTCGCGATCGCTACCGGCGGCGTCCTGGTGCCGCGGCCGGACGGGCCGCGCGGCGCAGCGGAACCCAACCTGTTTCGAGGCGAGCGCTACGGCCACTTCACCTACGTGATTCCGGTCGCACCCGGCCGCTACACGCTCACGCTCCACTTCGCGGAAAGCTGGTTCGGAACCAGCCAGCCCGGTGGAGGCGGCCCGGGCAGCCGGGTGTTCGAGGTTTCCTGCAACGACCGCCCGCTGCTCACCAGCTTCGACGTCAATCTGCAGGCCAGCGGAGCGGGGATCGCGCTGACCAAGACCTTCACCGGGCTCACGCCGAATCCGCAGGGCAAGCTGGTGCTCCACTTCATGCCGGTGAAGAACTACGCCTTCGTCAATGCCATCGAAGTGACAGCCGAACCGGAGCGGGCTTCCCGCCGGCCGGCAGCACCCGGTGGGCCGGCGGAGAGCGCGGCGCCGTAACCGCCCGGGAGACCGGCGCCGACCATTTATTATCTATAAGCTCGCCGCATCCAGCCCTCTGGACGCAAACACGACTAAAGTCTTACAGACCCGTTGCTCCCGGACTACATCTCGGGTAGATTGGGAAAGCTCCGAAAACGCTTCAAGGGGAGCACGAAGCCGCTATTGAACTTGGCGGCAGTAAAAGAGGAGACGGCCATGTCGTCTGTCATTCGCTTACTCGTCTTAAGCTGCGTTGCGGCCGGGCTGATGCTCGGCCAGGTCACAACCGGCACGATTCTCGGTGTGGTTCTCGATAGCTCCGGCTCGCCTGTCGCCGGCGCGCAGGTGACCATCACCGAAATTGAGAAGAACACCTCCCAAACCTATACGACCGACGCCGCCGGCGCTTTCAACGCGCCGTTTCTGGTGCCCGGCACGTACACCGTATCCGTGGAAGTGAAAGGCTTCAAGAAAGAGGTTCGCTCGGGCATCACCCTGCAGGTGGACCAGAAGGCCCGCATCGACTTCAACCTGACCGTCGGCCAGGTGACGGAAACCGTCACCGTGACGGCCAGCGCTCCGCTGGTGAAAAGCGAGAGCGCGGAGCTCGGCGACGTGGTCGAGCAGCGCGCCGTGCGCGAGCTGCCGCTCAACGGCCGTAACTTCGCGCAGCTTGTCTACCTGGTGCCCGGCGTGACGCCCGGCCAGGTGGGCGAGAACCTATCCGGTGCGAGCACGTTCAACCCGCGCGCCGGTTCCAACTTCAACGCGCTTGGCAGCCAAGCCAACACGAATGCGTGGCTGGTGGACGGCATCGACAACAACGAGTACACCTTCAACACCGTGATCATCCAACCGAACGTCGAATCGATCCGCGAGTTCAAGGTTCTCACGGGCACCTATTCGGCGGAGTTCGGCCGCGGCGCGGGCGTGGTTTCGGTCTCTACGAAGTCCGGCCAGAACGACGTCCACGGGTCGTTGTTCGAGTTCCTGCGCAACGAGAAGTTCGACGCCCGGAACTACTTCCAGGCGCGCCGCCCGGCGGGCGCCACGGTCGACCGGCCCAAGCCGCCGCTCAAGCGCAATCAGTTCGGCGCGGTGCTGAGCGGTCCGGTCTACATCCCCAAGCTCTACGACGGCCGCAACAAGACGTTCTTCTTCACCGACTACGCCGGCTTGCGCGAAGTGCGCGGGCTCACGTTCGTGAACAGCGTTCCGACGGCGCTGGTGAAGACCGGGAATTTCTCGGCGTACCCGGCCACGATCTACGATCCGCGGACGTCGCGCGTCAATGCAGCCGGCGCGATCATCCGCGACGCCTTCCCGAACAACATCATTCCGCGCGACCGCATCAACACCGTCGCCGCCAATGTGGCGAGCATCTTCCCGCTGCCCACCGGCGATGGCAATTTCAATAACTTCAACTCGGTGGCCAACAGCAACCTGGAGGACAACTCCTGGACGGGCCGCGTGGATCACCAGATCAGCAACAAGAACAGCCTGTTCGGCCGCTTCAGCAGGGGCCTGTTCAAGCGCGACTCTCCGCAGGGCCAGGCGGCGTGCTGTCTGCCGACGCCCGCCGAAGCCGCGCAACGGTTCCAGCTCGGGCCGTTCGTCGCCGGCACGCAGAACACCCGGCTCAACACGATGGGCCTTTCCATCAACGACACGCACCTGTTCGCGCCGAACCTGCTGAACGAATTCCGCACCGGCTTTGCGCGCACCGTGCCGTTCACCTTCCAATCCGACTTCGGCATCAAGGCCGCCGAATCGCTGGGCATCCGCGGCATCAACGTGACGGAGTTCACCACCGGGCTGCCCAACATCAACATCCAGGACTACACGGGCATCAGCGGCGGCCCCGCGTTCCTCCCCGTGAATCCGAAAGAAACGCACTGGCAGGTGGACGACAGCCTCTCCTGGACAAAAGGCCGCCACCAGATGAAGTTCGGCTACCACTACATCCGCCGCAACCCGTCGCCGTTCACCAACACGGACACGCGGAGCAGCATGACCTTCAACAACCAGCTCACCAACTCCGCCAACGCCGGGGGCGCCGGGTTCGCATCGCTCCTGCTCGGCCACCTGGCGGGCGGCGCCTCGCGCGGTTTTCTTCTGGAACCCTACACGCTCACGGTCTCCGATCATGCGTTCTTCTTCCAGGACGACTTCAAAGTCAGCCGCCGCCTGACGCTGAACCTCGGCCTGCGCTGGGAGGTCTTCCGGCCCGAAGTGGAGAAGAACAACCGCCTGACGAACTTCGACAACACGAACTTGCGGCTGGTGTACGCGGGCGAGGACGGCATCAACCGCTCCGCCGGCAAGAAGACGGACTGGAACAACTTCGGGCCGCGCATCGGCTTGGCGTACGACGTCTTCGGCACCGGAAAGACGATCCTCCGATCGGGCTTCGCCATCGCCTTCTACCCGGTGCAGCCGTCGGCGTCCAACATTCTCGGCCAGCAGGTTCCCTACACGATTTCGCAGACCGTGGTGGGCACGCCGGTCTCGGATGGAGCGCAGCTCGCGAACATTCGCACGATCGACAATCCGTTCCCGGCGATCGCACCGGTGAAGCCGCGCACGACGGCGGAGCTGGTGGCGGCGAATCCGCGCGTTCTGGGCCACTCGTTCACCAACGAGACGCCCAGCATGCAGACCTGGAACCTCAACATCCAGCAGCAGATCGGGCAAACCCTGCTCGCCGAGGTCGCCTACGCGGGCAGCCAGGGCAAGCACATTCCGCTGGGCCTGGACTTCAATCCCGTGCTCCCGGGCCCGGCCTCCGTGGCGCAGATCGACCGCCGCCTGGTCCGCGTGCTCGGCAATCACAACCCGATTCAGATCGACCCGCGCAACAGCTCGTCCTACCACGGCCTGCTCATGAAGCTCGATAAGCGCTTCGCCGGCGGGCTGCAGGGCATGATCAGCTATACCTGGTCCAAGAGCCTCGACTATGGCGGCTCGGTGGCCAGCGGCGGCGGCGCTTCCGGTGGGCCTCAGCACGCGACGTTGCTCGGCGACGCCCGCGGTCCCTCGGGCTTCGACGTGCCGCACCGTTTTGTCAGCAACTTCGTTTGGGAACTGCCCGGCAAGGGCATGAAGGGTCCGGCGGGTTGGCTGATCGGCGGCTGGCAGGCGAACGGGATTCTGACCCTCTCCTCGGGCCGTCCGTTCACGGTGTTTCTGAATAACAGCGTGACCAACGGCGCGGGCGGCTGGCCGGATCGCGTGGGCTCGGGCAAACTCGACAATCCCAAGCGCGAACTCTGGTACGACCCGACCGCCTTCCGCCGGCCGGACGCGATTCGCTTCGGCACCTCGGGGCGCGGCATCCTGAACGCTCCCGGTACGCGAACCTTCGACGGCGGCTTCGCCAAGAACTTCAAAGTCACCGAGACCAGCCGCGTGCAATTCCGCCTGGAGGCCTTCAACCTCTTCAACTCGCCCCAGTGGGGATTCCCGAATCAGAGCTTCGACGCTCCGACCGCGGGGGTGATCACTTCGACCATCAACGACAACCGGTCCGTGCAGTTGGCTCTGCGCTTCGATTTCTAAGCGCACAGCCGGAACCTAGACCGCAAAAAAAAGACCGGCTCGCCCCGCCCGGGGGAGCCGGTCTTTTTGTCTCTGGCGGCTACCGCTTCCGCCGCAGCAAGCCGGCCAGCGCCAACGCACCGCCGGCCAGCACGAACGTGGAAGGCTCGGGGACCACGCCACTACCCAGGTCCTCGTCGTCAAGCTGAATTTCGGTCAGCGAGATCCAGTTGAAGACTTCCCCCTCGAAGTTCGACAGGAAAACCGCAAACGCCGGTATGCCGTCCAACGACGTACCCGCCAGGCGCACGCGGTCGTTCACCGGGGTACCTCCCGGTCCGGTCGGGCCGAAGGCAATGGTGCTCAGCGCCAAGGTCTGCAGGTTGAAGTTGGTGTCCAGCAGCCCAACCGTGACGCCGGTGATCGCACCGGGGATGAAGTTGTTGGTTGGTCCGCCGAACAGGTCGATGGTGCGAACCACCGAGGCGAAGGGAAGCGTCAGGAAAATCGCCGGCCGAAGGGTGAGCGTCCCGTCGGAGGTGGTTCCATTGATGAACAACTGGGAATCAGAGGCGGAGTTCGCGATGATGCCATCGGTTAGCGTGCCGCCGCCCACCCCCGAGTAGGTGGCCGCTGTTCCCGGAAAGGTCTCGTTAATGAACGTAGCCCCGGCCGTGATCGTCCCGGTGTACGTATGGGACCAGGCCCCGTGTCCGGAGAGTACCGCGTCGTTGATGTCGTAGCCGCTGATTACGATCGGGGCTGCGGTTGCCACGGTCGAGAGCAGCAGGCAAACAGTAAGAGCAGATCCGAAAAAGCGCAAGAGCCTTCCTCCTGAAAATAGACTAGGTGGTAAGCCGCCCAGCCCGCAATGATAGCGGGGGTAAGAGTGGGGTGAATCACCCCCGGATGGTACTGGGTGTGCTACCGCCGCCAACCAGGACCCAGTACTCTTCTCGCTGCTCTGAATCCTGATTATGATGACTACATTCCCATGCTCACCGGAGGCGGGAACGGCACGGGGTTCTCAGACCGGGATCTCTCGCGGATTCTGGCGTCACCGGGGTTTGCCAACAGCCCGCGGCTCAGCCGGCTGTTGCGATACCTGGTGGAGCGCGCGCAGGCCGGAGAGCCCAACGATCTGAAGGAATCCGTGATCGGGGTGTTGGTCTTCGACCGCGAACCGGGCTTCGACCCGCGAGCGGATTCCATCGTGCGGAGCTCCGCGCGCCAACTCCGCTACAAGCTGGAAGAATACTATCGAACCGCCGGCGCCGGGGACCCCTGGCGCGTCGAGTTGCCCAAGGGCTCCTACGTCCCTCTGTTTCAACAGGTCGGTGAGGGCCGGACCGAATCGCCAGCCGAAGCTGCCTCCGCGCCGCCCGCGACCCGGCCTTCGTGGATGGCCTTCGGCCTGGCCGCCGCGGCGATGGGAATCGCGGCGATGGCGGGGACAGTGGCATGGGCGGTCCGGGCGCCGAGTTCACACCCGGCGGAACGGATGGCCGACGCCGCGGCGCAGATGGACGCCGCCTCGACGGAGGCGTTCATCCGCGCCAAGCGCCTGGCCCGCGACCGCACCGAGGCGGGCCTTCGCGAAGCGGCGGGACTGTTCGAACAAATTGTCGCCCGGTACCCTGGGTTCGCGCCTGGGCACGCCGGCCTGGCCAATGCCCTGTGTGTGTTGATCGGCAACGGGCTGCCTTCCCAGCCCGGCGAGGCAGTGCGCGCCGAGCAGGCCGCGCGCCGTGCCGTGGCCCTGGATCCGCTGCTGCCGGAGGCGCACGCCGCTCTCGGCCAGGTGTTGGACAACCGCTGGGAGTGGCCGGAGGCGCTGGCCGCGTTTCAACACGCCGCGGAACTCGATCCGTCGAACGCCCAACCGCGGTTCCGAATGGCCGTCGTGCTGGTGGAGTTGGAGCGCTTCGATGAAGCCTTGAGCGAGTTGCGCCGGGCGCAGTGGCTCGACCCGCATTGGCGCGCCCTGCCGGGCGCGGTGGCCGAGGTGCTGCTCTATCAGCGCCGCAACCAGGAGGCCCTCAAGGAGGCGCTGGCGATCCGGCGCCATTTTCCGGAGGATGGTCTGTCCTATCTTCTCGAGGCCAAGGCGCGCCGCCGCCTGGGCGACTGGAAAGGCGCCTGCCAGGCCTGGCGCGGGTTGCGCGCGGCCTCGCGCGGCGACCAATCGACCGAAGCGATGGCCGAGGCCCTGCTGTTGCAGTGCGGCGGGCGTGCCGGCGAAGCGCGCCAGTTGCTGATCGATCGGGCAGCGCGGCTCTCGCATTGGATCGTTGCCGCGGCGGCGACCGAGTTGGGCGATGCCGAGCTGACGGTCGACTCGGTGGAAAGGGCCGTGGCCGCGCGCGAACCCGATTCGGTCTGCGCCCGCTTCGATCCGGCCTTCGACTTCGTCCGCGACCACCCGCGGTTCCGCAAGGCGGTGGCAGGTATCCCCGCGCCGCCGCCGAAGCCGATCGCAGCGGTGCGTTGACACGCAGCCGGGCCTGGGGCGTGCCGGCTACGGCATCCGTACCGTGCCGTTGAACTCGGTGACGATGCCGCCCTGCTGCTCCCAGCGGTTGGTGGCGGGGTTCCAGACCGTGCCCCGCCCCATGATGGTCTCGCTGTTCTGCCGCATGCTCTGCATCGCGCCGGAAAACATGGCGTCGCGATGTTGCGCCGCCATCCCGTTCAACTGCGCGGTCATGCCGGCCATCGCCTGCTGCACGGCGGCTTGCTCCTGCGGCGTCAGCCGGCCGCCCATGTCGTTGATCGCGATCAGGCGGTCAAGGGTGGAAGCGCGGCGCCAGCCGTACCGGATGCGGGCCCACTCGCCCGCCGTCTGGGCCGCCTGCACCTGCTGCTCGGCGGTCAAGGTGGGATGCGTGCGCACGGCGGTCTTCACGGAGGCGTCCACCACGCGCGCATCGGGCACGGGCGCAGCGTGGCGGTGAATTTGAGTCGCCATCCAGTGCTTGAGCGCCAGTTCCGCTTCCACCATGTCGCGCGTGAGCGGCAACCCGCCGGGCTTGCCGGGCGCGAGAACCGGGTTGGCGCGATAGTACAGCCCCAGCAGATAGCGGGAATCTTCGCGGCCGCCGTCGGCGGCTTTCTGAACGGAGAGCAAGGTGCTGGCCCGGGACATGGCCATCGCCGCGGCCACCAGCTCCGGATCCTGCTGCCGGACCTGCTCCCACGTGGAGGCGGCCTGCTTTACCGTGCCCATCGACTCACGGTCGCCCGCGTTCCAATATCCGTCCACGTGGCGCCGGATTTCGGCCCTCTCTTCCGGGCTGAAGGAGAGGCCCAACAATGCCCCCAGGTAGGCGGTATAGCCCTCGACCAGAGGCTCGGGAAGCCGCCCACCGCCGCGCTGGGCGGCAGCGGGCAAGGCGCAGGAGAGGACCGCAAGAAACAAGGCGCGGCTACGGCGCGAAGGAAGAAATCGGCTCACACCCAGAAGCGCGGCTTCGCGCCGGTGGAAAGCTCAGCCCGATTTCGGTCACGCCATATGGGCGGCCATGGATGCCAGGTCGGCCACCGCATGACGCCCGGAACTGATCCCCTTTCGTTCGCGCTTCACGCGGTACATCCGCTGGTCTGCTTCCGCCAGCAAGGCCTCGGCATCGGTTCCATGATGCGGGAAGTAGGCGTCGCCCACGGAGAGCGCAACGATGGGGTGGCCGGTGAGCGTGACGCCGGCCTGCCGCACCGCCTGATCCAGTTCGCGGATGCGCACCTGCAAGTCTCCGTCGGAGGCGCCGGGAATCACGAGGACGAACTCGTCGCCGCCCATGCGCGCCACGTAGTCGTACTCGCGGCAACTGGCCCGCAGGATGCCGGCCACGGTCTTCAATACGCTGTTGCCCATCAAGTGGCCGAAGCGGTCGTTCACTTGTTTGAAGCCGTCCAGGTCGCAGACCAAAACGCCGAGGGCACCCTGCTCCCGCTTGGCGCGCGCCAGTTCGCCGTCCAGGTGGATGAACAGACTGCTCGCGTTCGGCAGGCCGGTGAGGCCGTCGGTGGACGCTTCCTTCCGTGCGCGCGCGAGGGTCAGGGAATTCTCGACGGCGGCGGAGACCTTGGAACTCACCGCCAGGAAGATGCGCAGGTGGTCGCGCGTGAAGGCATCGCGCTCGGACCGGTACGCCGCCAGGACGCCGCGGAATTCGTTGCCCACCAGCGGGACGGCGAGGGCGCTTCGCAAGGTGCTGAACTTCGAGGGATCGTTCAGGTATCCGGGCTCGACGGACGGATTGCCGTTGACCAGAGGCTTCTGATTCAGGGCCACCCAACCGGAGAGGCCCTGTCCGAGGGGAATGCGCAGGCTGGAGAAGAGGCGGGCGTTGTCGCCGCTCACAAACAACGGCTCCAGGTGCCCTTCGTTGAGGTGGTAGATGGCGAGACAGTCGAACGGCACCAGGCCGCTGAGGCGATTGGCGAGAACCGACAACGTGTCTTCGATGTGGAGCGACGAGGCGAGGTCCTGCGTGATCTCGTAGATGGTCTGCACTTCCTGGCGCGCGGCGGCGATGGAGGTGAGGAAGGTGCCCGTCTCGGCGCTGGGCGCCATGGTCTCAAGACCCGCCGCGGGCGCTTTTCCGTGCTCCACCACCAGGTCCTTCGACAGGGCCGCGGGCGGCGCGTCCGGCATCTTCGCCAGCGTTCGCTCCCAGTCCATGTAGTTCGCTTTGAGAATCGCGACGACGTTCGGGTCGTAGGTCCGGCCCGCCTCCGATTCGACGAAAGCCATCGCTTCCACCAGCGGCAGGCAGCGCCGGTATTGGCGGTCCGAAGCCAGCGCGTCCAGGCAATCGACGGCGGAAAGAATGCGCGCCCCGATCGGGATCTCGTCGCCCTTCAGCCCGTTGGGATACCCGGAACCGTCCCACTTTTCGTGATGCGCGCGAACCATGGGCACCACCGGGTAGGGGAACCCCACGCGCTCCAGGATCTCCGCCCCGACAATCGGGTGGATCTTCATCTTCTCGAACTCCTCCACGGTCAGGCGGCCGGGCTTCGAGATGATGTAATCCGGGACCGCGAGTTTGCCGATGTCGTGCAGGATGGAAGCGGCCTGCAGCGCCTGCAGTTCGACGCTGGAGAGGTTCATTTCCTTGCCCAGCGCCAGCGCGTAGTGCTGCACACGCTGCAGGTGCTTATGCGTGGTGTCGTCCTTCGCTTCGATGGCTAGCGCCAGGGCCTCGATGGTGCGCAGATGCAGGCTGGCCATCTCCTCGGCGTGACGCTTCTCTTTCTCCAGGTGGTTCAGATAGAGCCGGTAGGAACGGTAGATCAGGTAGACCACAGGCAGGATCGCGACCGTGAACTCGAAGCCGATATAGAAGTTCAACAGGAACACGGTCTCCGCCAGGCAGGCGCCCACCAGGTAATACGGGAACGACCAGAAGTAGCACTCCTTCCAGACGCTGAGCGGACCCTTGCGCTCCGTGAGTGCGATGACCACCGCCACCGAGCTGGTGTTGGTGACGAAGTACAGAACCGCGCACAGGCCCAGACGCAGCACTTGCGGCACACCGAGGCCGAGCATCACCGGGGCGTAGTAACAGGCGCGGGCGGCGGCGATGGCGATGGTCAGGCTGCTGATGTTGAACAACACCTGGACCAGGTTCGGCTTCCGCTGGGCGTGCCAGCAGGATTGCACGATCGCGGCCGCGGCGGCGATGAACAACGTCTCCAGGCTCGACAGTTCAAGGATGCCGAGCAGGATGAAGACGTAATTCACCGACATGGTCCCCATTACCCCGGGTAACGTCACCTTGAGACCGGAAGCCAGCAGGGCGATGGACAGGTAGAGCAGAAAGCGCCACACATCGCTGCTTCCCTCGACAACAGCGGTGGCCGCGCACCAAACGGCAAGAAGATAGATGAAGCCAAGATAAAACTTGGCATCCGTGCGGATGGTCATAGCGAAACCCTCGCCGGAAGGAATGCACGAGGGGGACCACTTCGCGCGCGTCCCGTTTTCAAGAGTTTGGGAGCACAAGGCCCGAATCTGGGGTGGACAGATTGTCCGGCCGGGCCCCCGGGGCCGACAGAGTGTCCGCCTCCCTCCCCGGGTCCCCTCGCCGGCTTAGGGCCGCTTTGCCCCCGCCGGACCCGGCGCGGGCGGGGGCGCGGGGGTAGGCGGACGGTAGTCGCTGTTGCCCGGCGCGGTCCCCGGCCGGTACGGCGGCGGCACCGGCAGCCCCGCGGACCGCAGCACTTTGTGGAACGCCGCCACCGTCACCGAGGACGGCTTGAAGTTGCCGAACCGGTAGCCTTCCGCGATGGTCAACGGTGTCCAGCCCTGCTTGTTGGGACGATGCCACACGGCGGGATTCGCGCCTTTGGCGGCGAGAAGCTCAACCACCAGGGGCAGGTTCTTGTACGCCGCGCCGTGCATCGCCGTCTCGCCGTTCCGGTCCACGGCGTCGATGTCCGCACCGAGTTCCAGCAGCAGGGAAACCGCTTCCACCGCCTCCGCTTCACTGCCCGCGTCTTCTCCCGGAGAACGCGTACCGAGTCCCGCGGCGACGATGAGCGGAGTGGCGCCGTCAGCGTTCGGGATCTTCCCATCGGCGCCGAGCGAGACCAGCAGGCGCAGCAGCGGCACATCGGCGGTTCGCGCGGCGAGCAGAAACGGGGTCGCGCCGTTGGTGTTCAAACTGGTGAGGCCGAAGTTCATGCGCCGCGTCATGCGCAGGTTGACGTCCGCGCCGTGCTTCACCAGGGCCGCGGCGAAATCGAGGCTGGTCATCGCGCCGGAGCCGTACGGAGCGGGGTCGTTATCGCCGCCCCCCGGTTTGCGCACGGTGGGAATCATGTGCAGCGGCGCATAGCCGGGACCGATGGCGTTCGGATCGGCGCCCACGGCGAGGAGTCTCATCGCCAGATCGAAGTGCGCGTTGCCCGCGGCGATGTGCAGCGCGCTGACGCCCGCGCGAGGCGCACCCGCGCCGGAGGCGGGCCGTGGACCGGGCGCCTGGCGGGGCTGGATCGTCTCATTCACCCGGGCGCCGGCCTTGAGCAGGGCCTCGACGACGGGGATGTGGCCCTCCCGCACGGCAAACAGAAACGCGGTGTAGCCGGAGGGCGCGCTCGAGTGAATGTCCGCGCCGGCTTCGATCAACGCCTCGACCACCGCGGTGTGGCCCTCGGCGGCGGCCCACATCAGAGCCGTCTGACCGCGGCGCGGCTCGCGCGCGTTGACGTTGGCGCCCTTCAGCAAAGCGCGCACGGCCTGCGGATTGCCGCTGCGGGAGGCGGTCATCAGCACGGTCTCTCCGCCCGCGAGCGTCTCATTCGGGTCCGCGCCCGCGCGGAGCAGCGCTTCGACGATCGCGGCATTCCCGTTCGCGCACGCCAGCGAGAGCGGCGTCGCGCCGTACCGGTTCGCCGCCTTCACGTCGGCGCCGGCGCGGATCAGCCGCTCCACCGCGGCGAGATCTTCTTCATACACCGGCCGGTGCAGCGAATCGGCGGCGTAGAGCCCCGAGGTCACAAGAATGGCGAGCAACCGGCGCATGGTCACACCGAAAGAAGCTCCGGGATCCTGCCCCGGCTGTCGCCGAACGAGTCGAGCTTCACGCCCACCTTGTCGAGCAAGGTCAGGTGAAGATTCGCGAGCGGCGCCGGCTCGCTGTAGCGAATGTGGCGCCCGCCTTTCCACTTCCCCGCCCCGCCGCCGGCCACCAGGATGGGCAGGTTGACGTGGTCGTGAACGTCCGCGTTGCCCATGCCGCTGCCGTAGAGAAAAACCGAGTGATCGAGCAGCGACCCCGCTCCATCGGGCGTTGCTTTCAGCTTCTCCAGGAATCCGGCGAAGAGCGACACGTGATAGGCGTTGATCTTCGCGACCTTCGCCAGGCTCTCGGGATTGCCGCCGTTGTGCGTCAGCGGGTGATGCGGTTCCGTGACGCCGATCTCGCGATAGACCCGATTGCTGGTTTCCCGCGCAAGCTGGAACGTGATCACGCGCGTGACGTCGCCCTGCAGGGCGAGGAGTTGGAGATCGAACATCAGGCGCGCGTGATCGGCGTAGGAGGCGGGTACGCCGACGGGCCGGTCCAGATCGGGCAGCGGACCGCTGGCGGTGGCGGCTTCGGCTTTCTGGATCCGGCGCTCCACTTCGCGCACGGTCTCCAGATAGGCGCCCACCTTCGATCGGTCGCCCGGACCGAGTTCCCGCTGGAGGCGGGCGATGTCGCTCTTCACCCAATCGAGCAGGCTCGCATTGTCGCGCAAGTCGGCGCGGCGGTCGGCCGCACTGCCGCCGTCGCCGAAAAGGCGCTCGAAGACCATTCGCGGATGCGCCTCGGCGGGCAGCGGGGTGGTGGGCGAAGACCAGGAGAGGTTGTTCTGATAGACGCAGGCGTAGCCGTTGTCGCACTGCCCGATGGTGGTCAGCAGGTCCATCGCGAGTTCGAGCGAAGGCAGGCGCGTCTCTTTGCCCAGGTGTTGCGCCGCGATCTGGTCCGCGGTAGTGCCCAGGTAGTAATCGCTGCTCTCGGTCCACTTGGCGCGGGCGGCGCTGAGGAACGCGGCGTTCGAGGTGGCGTGCGTGCCCGGATATGCGTTCCGGAGTTCCATATTGGTGAAAACAGTGACGTGGTCCGCCACCGGGGCCAGCGACGCCAACGCCGGCGAGAGTTCTTTCAACGCGCCGCTGCCCGGCGGAGTCCACTCCGGAATGTGCGCGCCCATCGGGATGTAGACAAAGCCCAGCCGCCGGACCGGATGCGCCGCGGTCCGGGACTGCGCCGTGAGCGCGGGCACCATCGACTCGAGCAGCGGCAGCGGCACCGTGGCGCCGAGGCCGCGCAGGAACGTGCGGCGGGGGAGAGCCTTGCGGGTGACAAACCTCATGGCGCTTGCGTCCTCCTCATCTGAAACGGAGTGCTGTTGACCATACCGGCGATGAACGACGAGAACCGGAAACCGTTTCCGCCCGCGTGCGCAACGATCCGCCGGACGGCGGGCGCGTCGGAGTGCTCCACTCCGCGGCCCAATGCATAGGTGAGCAGCTTTTCGGTAAACGTGGCGGCAAAGAGCTCGGGCCGCGCCAGGATCGCCTGCTGCAGGCCCGCGACGCCGTCAAACCGGCTGCCGTCCGGAAGCCCTCCCGACGGGTCGATCGCGCCGCTCTCGTCGCGCGTGCGCCAGCGGCCCACGGCATCGTAGTTTTCAAACGCGAAGCCCACCGGATCCATCAACGCATGGCAGCCCGCGCACGCCGGGTTCTTGCGGTGCTCGGCGATCCGCTCGCGAAACGATCGTTCCTTGCCCAGGCTGATGTTTTCCTTGAGCGCGGGCACGGCGGCCGGAGGCGGAGGCGGCGGCAACCCGATGATGTTCTCGAGCACCCACTTGCCCCGGATCACGGGCGACGTGCGGTTGGCATACGAGGTCACGGTCAGCACGCTGCCCTGGCGCAGCAGTCCTCCGCGCGGCGTGCCCGGGTCGAGGACCACGCGCCGGAAGCGGCTTCCGTACACGTTTGGGATGCCGTAGTGCTTCGCCAGGCGCTCATTGACGAACGTGTAATCGGCGCGCAGCAGGTCGAGGACACTGCGGTCCTCCCGCAGAACGCTCTCAAAGAAGAGTTCCGTCTCGCGCCGGAAGGCCTGCCGGAGGTTGTCGTCGAAGTCCGGGAAGAGCCGCATGTCGGGTGCGGCCGAAGCGAGGTTTCGCAGGTAGAGCCACTGCTGCGCGAAGTTCGAGACCAGCGCCTGCGAGCGCGTGTCGGCCAGCATGCGCCGCACCTGGCGCTCCAGCACGGCGGGCTGCCGCAACTCGCCCTTTTCCGCGGCGGCGAGCAGTTCTTCGTCCGGGATGCTGCTCCACAGGAAGAAGGAGAGCCGGGAGGCCAGCTCGAGATCGGAGATGCGGTACGCGGTTCCCGGCGCGGCGCCGGCCGGATCGCGCTCCACCCGGAACAGGAATTCGGGGCTGACCAGAATGGCGCGCAGTCCCATCTCGACGGCGCCCTCGAAGCCGCGCTGCGCGCGCGTTTCGCGGAAGAAGGCCAGGGGCGCCTGCAGGTCGGCCGCGGCGATCGGCCGGCGGTAGGCGCGCCGGGCGAGCTCGGAGAAGATGCGCGTCGCGCAGGGGAGTTCTTCGGCCGCGCCCGCGGGGTCGCAGACCAGAATACGGCGCCGGCTGGGAGTGCTCCCCGCGCCTTGCGCCTCATACGGTCCGTTCACCGTCAACGAGTAGACTGCGGGCTGGATGCGCGGGTGGCGGTCCATGTTGAAGTGCGCCTGGTAGGGCTGCCGCTCCGTTTCGAGCAGCAGGAAAGGCTTCTGCGGAAACGCCGCCGCCACCAGGTGCGGCCCGGCCTGGACGGCGGCCCGGATCGTCAGGTGCTTGTCCACGCCGTCGTGGTCGGTCCCCTTCGGCGGCTGCACGGTGAACAGGCGCAGACGCTCGCCGTCCAACAGAAGCTCCACGTCGGCGGGCTCGCGCAACCCCTCGACGTGCTCGTTGCGGTCGCGCGCCAGCCGGATGACGAACTCGTAGACGGCGTCGGCGGGAAACGTGTAGCGCACCGCCAGTCCGCCGCGCGTGCCCAGGGGCAGGTCGTCGAAGTGCTGCTCCTGAGTGAGGTCCGGCGGAAGCTGGAAGGTGTCGCCGCCGGGGGAGCGCGCGGGCCGCCCCAACGCGAGGCGGGCGATCTTCTGCGCGGCGCTCAGATAGCGTTCGAGCAACATCGGCGAGAGCTCACCCACGGTTACGTTGTCGAAGCCGTGGCTCAGCTCGTCGGAGGGCAGCAGGGCGGAGGCGTCAATATCGAGCGCCAGCAGATCGCGAATCGCGTGGCGGTACTCGGTGCGGTTCAGGCGGCGGAAGGTATCGGTTCGGCCCGGGTCGGGCGGGCGGCGGTCCAGCGAGGATTCGAGGCCGGTGATCAGCCCCTGGTAGGTCCGCTCGTCGGGACGAGGGAAGCCGGCGGGCGGCATGAACCGGCCGCGCAGTTTGCGAACCACTTTTTCCCAGACCGCGGGCTGTTTCGCGGGATCGAGCGCGCCCGCCGGATCGAGAGTCAGATTCGCGTTCTTAAGCTTTGCGTTATGGCAGGCGACACAGTAGCGCGTAACTACCGCGCGCGGGTCCACCGGCTGCGCCAGAGCGGTGGCGGCGAGCAGCCATACGAAGTGAACCCAGAGCGTGCGCATACGCGGCGATGCAACGATTGTACCCTTGATGACGTGACGATTACGGCGGAAATTCTCAGCGCGGCCCGCACGATCTGGGACTATCATCACGTGCGGCACACGCCGGTTCCGGCGGACGTGATCATCGCGCTGGGGACGAACGATCTCCGCGTGGCCGCGTTCGCGGCACAGCTCTTTCATCAGGGCTTCGGAAAGCTGCTGGTGTTCACCGGCGGCGTGGCGCACCAGGAGGACTTGCTGGCCACCCCGTGGACGCGCCCCGAAGCCGAGGTGTTCGCGGAAGCCGCCGCCCGCCTGGGAGTGCCGCGCGACCGAATGCTGCTCGAAACGCGAGCCACCAACACCTCAGAGAACCTGCGCTTCACGCGCGCGCTACTGGAGGAGCGCGGCGTGTCCGCGCGCAGCGTGGTGATCGCCGTCAAGCCGTTCATGCAGCGGCGCACCTGGGCCACCATGGCCGTCGTGTGGCCGGAGATGCCCGCGACCGTCGCCTCGGAGACCATGACGCTCGATGAGTACTTCACCGAAGACCTGCCGCCGGAGAAGGTGATCCACATCCTGATGGGCGACCTGCAGCGCGTCTGGGTCTACGCCGAGCGAGGCTGGTCGGCGCCCCAGACGGTCCCGGTGGAAGTGCGCGCGGCCTATGAAGCGCTCAAGAGCGCCGGGTTCACTTCGCACTTGCTGCCGGAGGGGCGGCCAGCGCGCGGGTGAAGCTCTGCAACACGGCCGCATCGGCGCAGGCCGGAACCAACAGCAAGGCGCCCCGCTGGAATGGGAGTGTGTTCTCCTGACGGCGCCATTTCTGCAGCAGCTCGAAGGCTGCCGTCTCCGAACGCATGCGATACACCGTGACCTTGATTTCGCCTGAATACGCGGCTTCCACCGCCTCGGCCAGGCCAAGCTGGCGGGCCGTCTCCGGAATCGCGGCAGAGGGAACCGGGGTCAGAGAAACACGGGTCCACGGCCCGGGTGGACCGCCTTCCCGGCCAGCCAGATGGGCCGGCAGATCGATGCCCTTCTCCGGCGCCCCGCAGGCAGCCAGAAGCAAGGCAAACGCGAAATAACGGCGGCGATCTGGCATGGTCGCCCCTATGGTACAACGAGGGGGTGCAGCTTTCCCTGTCACACGACTCTCCTTCATCTGAAACCTGTTTTGAACGCTTCCACAAAGACGCGACTCTCCAGCGGCTGCGCGCGCTGGATATCAAGGCGCAACGCCACGGCCTCCACTCGCTCGACCCCACAAAGAACCGCCTGATCGGCCTGGGGATGGAGTTGGACGGCGAGAACCGGGTAACCAAGAACAGCTACGGAGTGTTTCACCTGGCGTGGCGGGCCCAGGAGAGCGGGGATTGGGCAGAGCGGCTGACATCGGAAGCGGCGGAGTTGAGGGCAGCCATCCGCCAGGCGCACGGTACGACGTTGAAGTACGTGGTCTGGGCGGGCATGGGCGGCTCAGCCGAAGACAAGTCCATGTACAACGCGCTGGGGCTGCTGAAGAAGGGGCCGCGCGTGTATGTGCTCGATTCCACCGATCCGGCGAAGCTCAAGGCGATCCTGGAAGATATCGCCCAGCGGTCGGACGGATCGCTCGGCGAGGCGCTGCGGTCCACGCTCGTGGTGGGCATGGCGCTGGGGATGACGTCGTACGAGCCGGTGGTGAACTTACAAAAGCTGGCCGTTTTGTACGACCGTAACAAGATCGACGGCCGGGCGAACTTCATTTACATGACGCTGCCGGGTTCGCTGCTCGACCAATTCGGGGCGGCGCGCGGTTTCCGCAAGATCGAGTTACAACTGGACAACGGCAACGCCACCTCCGGGCGCCACAGTTCACCCTTGACCCGAGGCAGCCTGGTTCCCCTGGCGCTGGCCGGCGCCGACCTGCGGCGCTGGGTCCAGGGAACGCTGCTCAACGAGCAGAATGTGAACGACGCGTGGCGGCTGGCTGCGTTCCTCCATGCGCAGGGCGTTGCCGGACGCGACAAAGTCACCTTGCTGTTGCCCAAGTGGATGGCCGGGGCGGGATTGTGGACGAAGCAGGATTTCGAGGAGAGCCTGGGCAAGAGCGAGGCCATCGGCATCAAGATCGTCATCGATGAGCGCCCCAAGCTGGCTAACTACTTCCCGCCGCGCGAGCAGCGGCAGGACCGGGTGTTTCTGGCGGTCCAGGAAAAGGGCGCCGCCAACGACGACGCAATCAAGGTGCGGCGGGCGGGCTACCCAATCGCCACTCTGACTCTGCCCAAGGACTCGCCGCTCTCCCGGTACATGCAGTTCATCCATTACGCGGTGTTCGGGATCGGTTACTTGCGCGGCATGAATTTTGTTACTCAGCCCGGCGTCGAGTTGTATAAGTCCATTACGAACAAGTTATTCGAAGAGGCGCAGCAGGTGGGCGGCGTCGAGAAGACCGAGCAGTGGCAGCGTTGGAGGGGAAGCCAGCGCCAGATCAAGTGGCAGGGAGGCGTGACCCTGAATCTAAGCGCGATTCCCGGCGCGGCGTGGAGTTCGGCCTCCGCGGCCGAGGTCTACGGAATGCTGCTGCGGTCCTACGCGGACACGCGCGAGATGGAGTATGGCGAGCTGACGTTCTTTGGAGACATGCGCTATGCCGCGCGAGGGCGTGCGGTGCGGAAGTCGCTCGACCGGGCGGCTGAAGGACTGTTCCGATCCTCGCTGCGGATGCCGGTGGACGTGTATGAAGGCCCGGCCATGAATCATTCCTACCACGAGATGGTCATCGGCCACGGCAAGTGCCTCTCGACGGTGCTGCTCTCGGAGAAAGCGGAGAAACTTCCGGCCGCCGATTACACCGCCGATTACCATCGGGCGCAGTTCCTGGCGACACAGATGGCCCTGGAGCAGCGGGGCCGCCCCGTGGTTTCGCTGACCTTGCGAGACCTGGAAGCGCCCACGCTCGCCGCGCTCGATTCGTTCTTTAAGGAAGCCGCCAAGACGGCCAAGCGAAGGGGAGTGTAAGAACCGGAATGGCGAAGCTAAGACCGGCGCGGGCGAAGAAGAAAGCGCCGCAGCAGCCCGGGGCGATTTCCTGTGTCATCTTGATCGTGCTCGGATTCGCGGCGGTGGGACTCTTGCTGTATTCGGTTCTGAGTTCATCGAAGTGACATCCATGAGAAACGACCAGAGGGCGGCGGACCAGATGCGGCCGGTCCGGCTTACGCCGGATTACATCGTTACGGCCGAGGGATCGGTGGTGATCGAGGTCGGCAACACGCGCGTGCTCTGCGCGGCGACGGTGGAGGATTCCGTTCCCTCGTTCCTTCGCAATGCAGGCAAGGGCTGGGTCACCGCGGAGTACGCCATGCTGCCGCGGGCGACGGCCACTCGTACGCCTCGCGAGGTCAACAAGGGGAAGCCATCGGGGCGGACTCAGGAAATCCAGCGGCTGATCGGCCGGTCCTTGCGGGCGGTGGTCGACCTGGAGGCTCTCGGCGAGCGCAGCGTGATTGTCGACTGCGACGTCCTGCAGGCGGATGGGGGCACGCGCACCGCGTCCGTGACCGGAGCCTATGTGGCCCTGGCGATCGCGGTGAAGAAGTTACTCAAATTCGGAACGCTGAAGAAAGACCCGCTGCGCGACTTTGTAGCCGCAACCAGCGTCGGAATGGTGAAGGGCGCCGCGGTGCTCGATCTGAACTATGAGGAAGACTCCAAGGCGGAAGTCGACATGAACCTGGTGATGACCGGGGCCGGCCGCTTCGTGGAGCTGCAATCGACCGCGGAACAGGCGGCCTTCGACGACGGGCAACTGGCCGGGATGATCGCCCTGGGAAAGAAAGGGATCGGGGAGTTAGTCGCCTTGCAGCGAGAGGTGCTGGCCGGCCGATGACCCTGTTCTGCGCCACTTCCAACCCCGGCAAGCGGCGGGAGTTCCAACTGGCGGGCGCGGCCTTCGGCATCGAAGTGCTGACCATTCCGCAGCTCAACGAAATGGGTGTGGCGCCGGAGACGGGCGAGACGTTCGAGGCCAACGCCGCGGAGAAGGCGCTGTACTACGCCGCCCGCACCGGCGGCTACGTCTTTGTGGACGATTCGGGCTTGGAAGTGGACGCACTGGGCGGCGAGCCCGGCGTGTATTCGGCGCGGTACGCCGGTGAGGGCGCCACCGACGCCATGAACAACGCTCTGCTCCTTGAACGCCTACAGGGCGTCCGGAAACGGGCGGCGCGCTTCGTATGCGTCATCGCTCTGGCGCGCGGGGAGCGAATCACCGGACTCTTTCGAGGCGAGGTGCAGGGCGCGATCGTGGAGGCGCCCCGCGGCGCGCAGGGCTTCGGATACGATCCCCTGTTCTACTACCCTGGGTTCGATTGCACGTTTGGCGAAGTGGACGCGGAGAGGAAGATGACCGTCAGCCACCGCGGGCGCGCGCTCGAACAGCTATTTCGCTTTGCGGTAACGCTTCCAGACTAAGAACCCGATGATCGTCTTGCCGTCTGCGATCTTACCGGCGGCGATCAGCTTGTCGAGTTCCTTTGCCTTGAACCAGCGCTTTTCGATCCGTTCGTCGTCCATCGGCTGCGCTTCGCCTTCGGTGAGGCCGGTGGCCAGGTAAATGGTCATCTTCTCGCCCACGTAGCCAGGGCTGGGATAGAATTCCGTCAGTTTCTTCCAACTCCGGGCGCGATATCCGGTCTCTTCCGCCAGTTCGCGCCTGGCCGCCGCGAGCGGCTTCTCGCCCGGGTCCAGCCGGCCGGCGGGAAGCTCCCACAGATACTGGCGCGCCGGGAGCCGGTACTGTTTCACCAAGAGAATTCGCTTGCGGCCGTCCACCGCCATCATCACCGCCGAGCCCCCGTGCTGGACGATGATCCGCCGGATCTCAAAGCCGTCCGGCTCGAGGGCGTGATCTTCGGTGACCCGAAAAATAGGGCTGGCGAGCCGTTCCTCGGAGGAGATCAGTTTCATGGTTATCAGTTCGTTCCGGCTCCGATGAGTCCGGCGAAATCCGCCGCGGACCGGGTATTCATGATATCGGAAGCCTCCAGCCAGCCGCGCCGGGCCATGGTGACCCCGTAGCGCATGTTGAGTAAGTGCTTAGGGTGGTGGGCGTCGGTCGAGATCACGAACTTACAGCCCTTGCTCTTGGCGCGGCGGAGAAGCTGGTGATTCAGGTCAAGGCGCTCGGGGCTGGCGTTCACTTCGAGCCAGACGTTGCGCCGCGCGGCCTCGGTGGCGATGCGATCGAAGTCGAAGGGAAATGGGTCGCGATGGAGTAGCACGCGGCCGGTGGGGTGGCCCAGGGCGCGAAGGTTGGGGCTCTCCAGCGCGCGAAGGAGCCGCTCCGTCATCTCCGCGTCTTCCATATTCATGTAGCTGTGGACGCTCCCGATCACGAAGTCCAACTCCGCGAGGGCGTCCTCGGAAAGGTCCATCGCCCCGTCCCGCTTGATGTCGCATTCCAGGCCGGAGAAGACGCGCAGCGGGAACGCACCGGAGCGGTTCAGGTCCCGGACGCGGGCGGCGAAGGCGACGGCGCGATGCTCGTCCAGGCCGTTCGCCATGGCCAGGGACTTGGAATGGTCGGTCACCGCGATGTACTCGTAGCCGAGGGCCGCCGCGGCTTCGGCCATCTCCTCCAGCGTGGCGCGGCCGTCGGTTTCGCGGGTGTGCATGTGGAGGTCGCCGCGAATCGCCGGCGGTTCGATCAACTGCGGAAGCCGCCAGGCCTCGGCGGCCTCGATCTCGCCCGAATTCTCACGAAGCTCGGGAGGAATCCAGGCCAGGCCGAGCGTCTCGTAAATCTCCTCCTCCGTGCGGCTCGCGGCCACGGACTGATCGTCCAGCCGGGTGAGTCCGTATTCGTTCAGCGTGAAACCCAACTTCAGCGCGCGGGTGCGGAGAACGACGTTGTGCTCCTTGCTGCCGGTGAAGTACTGCATCGCCGCGCCGAAACTCGCGGCGGGAAGGGCCCGCACGTCCACCTGGATTCCTTCGAGGCCGAACCGCGCGCTGGCCTTGTTTTCGCCGCGCGCGAGGACATCGCCGATCTTGGCATGGGCGGTGAAGTGCTCGAGGACCGCGCCGGCGTTGGGGCCGGTTACCAGAATGTCGAGATCGCCGACCGTTTCCTTGCCCCTGCGAAAGCTGCCCGCCGGCGTGATGCGGTCGATGCCGGGAAGTTGGGCGAAATACTCGGTAAGTTCGGTGGCCGCGGCGTCGGCGAAGGAGAGTAAGTAGCGTCCGGCGGACTTCCGGTACTGGCTAATCGCCTTGAGCACTTTCTCTTCGAGCTTTGCGCCCATCCGCGGAAGGGTGCGGAGTTTCTGTTCGCGGCAGATTTTCTCCAGCCCGTCAATGGTGGAAACGCGGAAGTGCTCGAACAGGAGAGCGATGCTTTTGGGGCCGAGGCCGGGAATCTTGAGCAGTTCAAGGGCGGTGGGCGGGTATCGCTCGAGCATCTCGTCGCGGCGCTGGAAGGATCCGCGCTCGGCGATTTCCGCGAGTACCGCGGCAAGGCCCTTGCCGATGCCCGGTATGCCGGTAACCGAGCGCTCGGGATCCTTCAGGATGTCGAGCACCGGCTCCGGCCATCCGTCGATCGCCGAGGCCGCGTTGCGATACGAGCGAATGCGGAAGCCGTCTTCGGCGGCGATCTCCATCAGGTCGGCGGTTTCCGAAAGAAGGCGGGCCAGGTCGCGGTTTTGCATGGCGGTTGATCAGTTCGCGCGGCCCACGAACGGTTCAACGTGGACCAGGACGTCGGCCACCCAATCGAGCTCCTCTATGATCCGGAAACGCACCTGCGTTGCGATGTCGTGCGATTGCCGGACGGTCATCTCAGGGTCCACCTCGAGGTGAAGGTCGACGTGATACTTGAGGCCCGTCTTCCGGGCGAAACACTTCTCCACGCCGAGCGCGCCGGGCACAGTCTGTGCCACCTGCCGGATGCGGCGCATGGTCTCTTCGTCCGGCATGGTGTCCATGAGCTGCAGCGAAGTCTCCCGGACCACCCGGATGCCCAGGAAGATGACGATGACGCCCACCGCGAAGCCTCCGTAATGGTCGGCCGCGAGAAAGCGCGAGGGATCGTACAGCGTCAGGCCCACCGCGGCGATCGCCGTGAGGCCGGAGAGAATGTCCACCGAATCGTTCCAGGCGTCGGCCACCAGGCCTTCGGAGTGGATGCGGCGTCCGACGCGAAACTTGAACACGCTGAGGAACGACTTGGCGGCCACCGAGGCCACCAGCGGCCAGATGGCCCACGCCGCGGGTGCGGCGTGGATTTCCTCGATGCGGTCGAGCGATCGAATGCAGATGGCCAGGCCGGTGGCGGCCAGGATGAGGCCCAGCCCGAGCCCGGTGAGGGTCTCGATTCGCCCGTGACCGTACGGGTGGTCGTCGTCGGCGGGGCGGGAGGCCATGGCCAGGCCGAAGAGCACCGCCGCCGAGGCGACCACGTCGGAGGCGGACTCCATACCGTCGGCCACCACGGCGGTGGAACCGGCGAGGTAGCCGAGCACGATTTTGGCGACCGCGAGAGCGCCGCTCACGAACATGCTGAGAATGGCGACACGGGCGCCTAGGCGACTGGAGTCCGACGGCACTCTCGCACTATAGCGCAGCAGGCTTGAGGGCTTCGGACGCTATTCGAACAACGGGGGAGCGTTCTTCACCAGCAGAAAAATGGCGATCAGCACCAGGAACACCGCGAAGGCCTTCCGCAGATTCCCGGGAGAGGTGCGGCGCAGAAGAACGGAGCCCACGATCATTCCGGCCAGCGCCGCGAGCACCAATTCGCCGAGCAGCGGATAGTTGACGGACTCCATGCGGCCCAGATGGCCGGCCAGGCCGGCGGCGGCGTTCATGGCGATCACCATCAGGGAAGTGGCGATGCTCTGTTTGACGGGCAACCCGCCGAACCAGAGCAGCGCGGGCACGATGAGGAATCCTCCCCCCACACCCAGAAAGCCGGTGAGGAGGCCGACCACCGCACCCGCGGCGGCGCACTTCCAGAGACACAGCGGGCGCGGCGCAGCCGGCTCTGCGCGCGGGTTTCGAAAGTACATCAGGCTGCCGACCACGAGCAGCAGGGAAGCGAAGAGAACCATCAGCAGCGCGGGCGGGCACATGTAGGTGAGCTTGGATCCGGCCCAGGACGCGGCGATCCCGGTGAGCCCGAAGACGATCCCCACGCGCAGGTTCAGCGTGTGGTTCCGGAAGTTCAGAAGCGCGCCCCAGGCGCTGGTGGCGCCGACGATCGCGAGCGAAGCGCCGATGGCTTGACGGGGCTCGAAGCCGAGGATGTAGACCAGAACCGGGACTGTGATGGCAGAGCCGCCCGCGCCGAGGAAGCCGAGCGAGATCCCTACTGCCGCCATCGACAGTAGCCCCGTGGCAAACAGAGCGGGACTCACAGCGCCCGAGTATATCGAACGCCGGGAGTCCCCGTTGAGCGGCTGATTACTCGGAGATCGCGAAATCCGCGACGAAGGCCCCGCGCTTGTTCGGGCTGCTCCACTTCGAGCCAAGACCCTCGCCTTTGAAATCGTGAGTCAAGGTGACCGCCGCCATCGCGTGCCCGACCTTGCTCAGCGGCCCGTACCAGGCTTCTTCGTGGCCGCAGATGTGATCGGTGGCGGCGACGGCGCGCGTGCGGATCGCGGCGAGCGAACCGGCGGTGAGGCTGGCCTTGGCGCCGTGCACGTCGTTGTTCTCAATTTCGAGCGAGATCGGCGCGGACTCGATCTTCACGATGTCCTCCAGCAGATCGCCGGACATGTGCCGGGCGAAGGCGCGAAGGGCTTGGCGCTGCTCGATCGTCGCCCGCTCATCGACGATGAGCACGCTCTTCACCGGATACGCTTCCGCAAACTGGTTGCCGAGGGTTCCTTTCGCCCTCACCACGCCCACCACCGACAGGCCGTCGATGTTCACGCCCTTGAAGGTGCCTTTGTCGATCTTCCACCCGAAGACCGCGAGCTCACCCATGTTGCCCGCTTCCGAATTCGCGAAGCAGGCGCCCGTGTAGACGTCGGCGTTCCGCGCTTCCACATAGTTGCCGCGGACCGAAGAATTCGGTAAACCGGCCGCCATCAGGCTGCCGGCCAATCCCATCGTGAGAACCAGATTTCGCATCCCAGGGTACCTCCCAGATACAGGTGATAATGAGGGCCAGAATTGATTCGAGGATAGCATGGCGGGCGGCTGGGGATACAATAGGCCGACTCATGCGTGCACTCGTTTTCGTTCTTCTCATGACAACGACAGGGTGGGGACAAAGCCGGTGGCAGGCGCGCTCGATGGTGGTCACCGAACTCGGGATTGTGGCGGCCAGCCAGACGCTGGCCTCGCAGGCGGGGGCGCAGGTGCTGGCTCGCGGCGGCTCCGCGATGGACGCGGCCATCGCCGCCAACGCCGTCCTGGCCGTGGTGGAACCGATGTCGGACGGCATCGGCGGCGACGTGATGGCCCTCTACAGCGATGCCCGGACCGGGCGCATCACCGGCTTGAATGGCGGCGGATGGGCGCCGAAGGGGCTCACGCCGAAACGCCTGCGGGACGCCGGTCACGTCAGCATGCCGCAATCCGGCATTCTCTCCGTCACCGTACCCGGGTGCGTCGAAGGCTGGGAGCGCCTCCATCGGCGGTTCGGGAAGCTCCCGTGGAAGGACCTCTTCGCGCCCGCCATTCACTACGCATCGCACGGCTTTCCGCTCACCGAGCTCATCGCCGAACACTGGCGCGGTACGGTGGGCAAGCTGCGCTCGGATGAATACGCCGAGAAGACGTTTCTGCCGGGCGGAGCGGCGCCCGCCACCGGACAGCTCTACCGCAATCCGGACTTGGCCGCCGCCTTGCGGCTGATCGCCGAGCAGGGCGCGGCGGCGTTTTACAAGGGCCCCATCGCGAAGGCGATGGTCGAGACGTCGCGCAAGCAGGGCGGTGTCATTGAGGCCTCCGACCTCAGCGAGTATCAATCCGAATGGGTGGAGCCCATCTCCACGTCCTATCGCGGCTGGCGAGTGTATGAGTTGCCGCCGCCCACCATGGGGGCGACCGCCCTGGGAATGCTGAATCTGATGGAGACGTTCCGCCTGCAAAGCATGCAGCCCTACGCCCCCGAGACCCTGCATTACAAGATGGAAGCCCAGAAACTGGCCTACCAGGACGCGCGGCGCTACCTGGCGGATCCGCGAACCGCCCGGGTTCCCGCGGAGCTCCTGAGTAAGGACTACGCGGCCGCACGGGCGAAGTCGATCGGCGAGAAGGCCGCCTGCCAGGCCCAGCCGGGCCTGCCGGGCACGGGCGCGGGCGACACCGTGTACCTGACCGCGGTGGATCGCGAAGGCAACATCGCTTCGCTGATTCAGAGCGTGTATCTGAGTTGGGGCTCGGGCGTGGCGGTGGCGCCCTACGGCTTCCATCTGCACAATCGCGCGGGGTTGTTCGAACTCGCCGACGGTCATCCCAATCAGGCCGCGCCGCGCAAGCGCCCCTTTCACACCATCATTCCGGGTTTGATGGAGCGCGACAGCGTGCGCATCGGTTTCGGCATCATGGGCGGCTATAACCAGGCGCAGGCCCATGCCCAGTTCGTTTCGTACCTGGTCGACCATGGGATGAACATCCAGGCCGCGTTGGAGGCGCCGCGCTTCACCAAGCTCAATTTCGGAGGCTGCGACGTGATGCTGGAGAACCGGTTGCCGCTCGAAACGCTGGAGGCCCTGCGGGAGCGGGGACACCGGCTGGAGATGGAAGGCGAGTACTCGAGTTGGATGGGCGGCGGCCAAGCCGTGCTGTTCGATGCCAAGACCGGGATCAAGTACGGGGCTTCGTCGCCGCAAAAAGACGGCGCCGCCGTGCCCGAGCCCGAGTTGTTCTGGGGAAAGGGGAAGTGAGTGGCCGATGTCATCTTCACGCCGCTTTCGTTCCGCCAGTTGACGGTCAAGAACCGGATCTTCCGTTCCAACCTGGCGGGGCGCTTCGATAACTACGACGGGTCAGGCAATCAGGCCCGCATCAACTGGGAAGTGAAGTTCGCCCGCGGGGGCGTGGGCGCGATCATCTCGTCGTTCGTGGCGGTCACGATTCGCGGCCGCATCCTGCCCAACTACGCGACCATCGACCGCGATGAGCGCATTCCCTTCTGGCGCGAATTGGGCAAGCGCGTCCACGAACACGACTGTAAGTTCATCCTGCAACTCAGTCACGGCGGGCGGCAGCGCGACGTCGGCGGGATCGAGTTCGCCAAGGGGCTGAGTTCGACCAGCCGACCCGACCCGATTCACGGCTTCGAATGCGAGCGCATGACGAAGGAGGACATCGCCCGCGCCGTGGCGGAGTTCGCCGCCGGGGCGCGGCGCGCGCGCGAAGCGGGCCTGGACGGCGTGGAGTTGCACGGAGCCAACGGCTACCTGATCACCCAGTTCCTCAGTTCGGCGATCAACGACCGCAATGACAACTACGGAGGCAGCCTAGAAAATCGGGCGCGCTTCGTCCTGGAAGTGGTCCGCGCGATCCGCGCCGAGGTGGGCCGCGATTTTCACCTGCAGATGAAGATCAGCGCCGTGGAGCAGAATAACGCCCTCCAACCCTTCGACAAGGAAGGCAACACGCTGGCCGATTCCGTGCGCGTGTGCCAATGGCTGGAGCAGGCCGGTGTGGACGCCATCCACGTTTCCTCGGGCAGTTACTTCCCTCACCCCAAGAACCCTCCCGGCGACTTCCCCACCGAGGAGGCGTTGAAGACCTTCGATACGATGCTCTCCAGTGGGCGCCGCGAGTTGACCAACTACCTGATGCTGGCCAATCCGGCCGGCGCGAAACTCTACCGCTACCTGTGGACCCAGGCCCGCGGGCCGGTTATCGAGGGGATTAACCGGGAAGAGGCCGCGGCGATCAAGGCGGCCGTTCGCATCCCGGTCATCTGCACGGGCGGGTTCCAGACCGCCTCCGTGATTCGCGACGTGATTGCGAAGGGCGAATGCGACGCCGTGAGCATCGGCAGGCCACTGGTGGCGAACAACGATCTGGTGAAGCAGTTCGAGGCGGGAAGGGATCAGGCGGCGAAGCCGTGCACGTACTGCAACAAGTGCCTGGTCAACGTGATTGAGAATCCGCTCGGATGCTACGAAGAGGATCGCTTCGCTTCGCGCGAGGAGATGGTGCGCGAGATCATGAGCGTGTTCGAACCGGCGCCTTTTGCCTAGGCGCCGGTTCGAGTGAGCGCGATTACCAGCCGATGTCTTTCAGCAGACTCAGCGTCAGGTCGTCGGGATGTTTGACGGAACCGCCCACGTCGGCTGTGATGAATGGCTCCATCAACAGATTCGGGATCGCGGTGACGTCGAAGTGCGACACGGACGAGCCGCTCGAGAACGCCGTGGGGGCGTACAGGCGGACGTAGCCCGCGGTGGTCCCTGTCCGGAGCAAAGGACTGCGCCGCAGGGTCGCCACGGGGGGCGGATTCGCGGCCCGCAGCGCATTGCCCAGAGGCCCGCTGATACCCACGGAGGGGATCACGATGTCCGGGCCGACGCCGCCCAAGGCGGCGGCTTGGAAGGGCGCGACGGTAGTGTTCGCTACCAGCAATGCCGTGGCGCCAGCGCCCTGGGCATTCTGAGCCTTCTGCACAAAAGTGCAGTTCCCGCGGTTGACGAGCACGATGTTGCCGGCGACGTTGGCAGAGGCCGGGAAGGGCTCGCAGCCGTCCAAAAGGGAAATGCCGCCTCCATCATTGGGCGCGACCACGGTTCCCTTCACGGGCAGGGTAATGGGCGGCCCGAACGCGGCGGGCTGCACCTCCGAGATGCCGAGGGGAGACGGGCTCTGCACGTCCAAAGCCAGCGCGGAATCCAGGACACTGGGGATCACGTTGGTCACGTACTTACCGGCCCATACCAGGTTCAGGTTGTTCCGGGCAGAGGCGGCGCGCTCTACAGCGGTCATGTCGATCCAGCGCTTGTTAGTGCTGACGTCCAGCATCTGGTACTCCCAGATGGAGGGAAAGTTGAGCAGGCGCGCGCCGTTGCCGGCACTCGTCGGTCCCGCGACGAAGCCGAGGCCGTGTCCGAACTCGTGAAGCACCACCGCGAGCAGGTCGATGCGGTTCGCCGGCTGGTTGTTGTCCAGGCCGTAATACCAGCCGCTATTCGGCAAGCAGCCTGGTTTGCCCAGGTTGCTGTTGAACACGGTGAAGATTTCCGCCGTGTCGTTCGGGTCGGCAACGATGTCTTGCCGCGTGAGCTTCTCGGCGAGGGCGGCCGGGTACCAGGTGTTGGGGAGCAGATCCTGCCCGCCATTCGCTGCCGGCACGTTGGCGAAGTACCAGTTGGGTGACGCTCCGCCGAGGACTGCGCCGGTGTTTGAGCAGGGCAGTCCGGTGAAGGAGGCTACCACGACGATGGGCTGCTTGCTCACCAGCTTCGCGCCCCATCGGCGCGCGGCTTCATTAAACACGTTGAGGGCCTGTTCGCCAATCGTCGTTCCCGGGTTGCCGCCCACCGGCGTAGCGGGCGTGGGATCGTTGAATCCGACGCCGGGGCCGTCGGCGTTGACCACCACGACGTCGGCGGCGAAAGCGGCACTCGCCGCAAGCAGACCGGCCAGGAGGCTGCGTCTAACGGACATTGGCTCCTCCCTTCTGCGTGCTCTTCGAGGAGCGCACGGGAGCGCCGTTCCGGTGCGAAACACTGACTGATCCGTCCCCATTGCGTTCCGCAACCAGGAACTGTATCTGCGACGCATCGCTCTCCATGGCAGTGCCGCCGCCCGGCAGTTGCCGCGGTACAGCGGTGCCCGATGCAGCCGGTAAGGTCAGCGCCGCGGCTTCTTCCGGCGTGGGTTGCCGGAAGCCCTCAGCGGCGTCCGTGACGGCGATCTTCGCGCCCAGCGCCGCCTTCCAGCGCTGAATCTTCGCACGATACCGGGCGGCCTGCTCGGCCGTGATCGTAGTGGGTTTCTTGCCTGCCGAAGTTCGCTCTTCCGCGAATCCAGCGGGCAGACACAGGCCCAGCAAGAGGGCCAGTGTTGCCTTAGTCATGAGGATCCTCCTATCTGCGTGTTCCCCCCCGGCACAGTCCCCAGCGCCGGGAGCGAGGAATGGTTATTTGTTGTAACAGAGATCGAACGAGAGAACAAGGAGAAACTTCGGGAATTGTCGCCACGCCGCCTTGGCATATCCTGTGGAGTTGATGCGATCTCCCGGAACGAACCGAACGGCGGCCGCGGCGGCGGCCCTGGCCACCCTGCTCACCACGCTCCCCGCCACGGCCCAACCGGCAGTGGCGCCATCGCGCTCCTGGTCCGCCGACAACGGCAACGGAACATACACCAACCCGCTCTTCTATGACGAGTTCTCCGACCCCGACATGATCCGCGTCGGCGACGATTACTACCTCACCGGGACCACCATGCACACGATGCCTGGACTTCCCATCCTCCACTCCCGGGACCTCGTGAACTGGCGCAACATCGGCTATGCCTTCCAACGCCTTGACCTGGGCCCCGAGTTCCGCCTCGAAGACGGCAAGGAAATCTACGGCCAGGGCATTTGGGCGCCCAGTTTCCGCCACCACAACGGCGTCTTCTACATCTTTGCCAACGTCAATCGATTCGGCCTACAGGTGTTCCGCGCCACCGATCCGCGCGGCCCCTGGCAGCACAATCGCATCCCACAGGCGCTGCACGATCTCTCCGTCCTGTTCGACGACGACGGCAAGATCTACGCCGTCTACGGGGCCGGAACTCTGCGGATCGTGGAACTCAACGCCGGACTTACGGCAATCGTCCCCGGCACGGACCGCGTGCTGCTCGAACGCGAAATGGGGATGGGCGAAGGCGCGCATTTCTACAAGATCCGCGGCCGCTATTTCATCGTCAGCGCCATGCCCGGCGCGCACACGCCGATGCGCTGTGCTCGCGCCGATCGGCTCTCCGGACCGTGGGAGGTCGAGACCATCAGCGAGAAGGAGAGCCTCGGGATCGGCCAGGGCCATACCCTGCGGGGCCGCTGGCGGCAAGGACCACCGTTCGAAATCGCGCCCCCCAATCCCGACCCGCTCCTCGGACTCACACTCCACCAGGGCGGCATCATCGACACGCCCGGCGGCGAATGGTGGGGTTACTCCATGCAGGACCACAACTCCGTGGGCCGCCTCACCTCGCTTTCGCCGGTCACTTGGAAGGATGGCTGGCCCTACTTCGGCCTCCCCGGCAACCTCACGCGGACGCCCAACACCTGGGCGAAGCCCGAAACCGGACCCGCCGCCCCCATCACCGCCCCTTACGATCGCAGCGACGACTTCGCCGGCCCCACGCTCAAGCCCGTTTGGCAGTGGAACCATCGCCCCTCCGACGCCCATTGGTCGCTCACCGAACGGCCCGGTTACCTACGCCTGCGCTCCCTTCCCGCGAAAGACTTCTGGTGGGCCCGAAACACCCTCACCCAACGCGCCGTCGGCCCGGAATCGACGGTCACCGCCGAACTCGACGTCAGCCGCCTCGCCGACGGGGACACCGCTGGGCTCGCCCTCCTGAACCTTCCGTGGGCCTGGATCGGTGTGGTCCGAGAGCAGGGCCGCTTCGCCGTCCGGCAATTCGATCAGACCACCGGCAAGGCCGCCGAGGCCGCGCTGTCCGCCACGCGCCTCCGGCTGCGCGTCGAGTGCAACTTTGACAGCGAGAGAGCCGTGTTCGCCTACAGCCTGGACGGCTCCCGCTACGTCCCGCTCGGCGGACCCTTCACCACTGTCTTCCAGCTCAAGACCTTCCAAGGTGTGCGCTACGGCCTCTTCCACTACAACGCCTCGGGCACGCCCGGCGGCGCGCTCGACGTCAACGCCTTCGATGTCGCAGAGCCGCGTTCGCGCCCGCGGATCCCCCTGGGACTCCGCATCCACCTGCGCGCGGGCGCAGGCGGCGTTTCCCTCACGGTCCGCGACGGCGCCGCGCAATCGTCCTCGGACCAGGGCACGGCGTTCCTTGTGAAAGACATGGGCCGCGGCCGCGTAGCGCTCCAGGCCGCGAACGGCCAGTTCGTTTCCGTCACCTGGGCCGGCGCCGCCCGGGAGGTCCGTACTCGCGCCGGCGAACCAGGCAAGGCCGAGACGTTTCAGTGGGTCGACCTCGGCCGCGGCGACATCCAGTTGCTGTCTCTGTTCACGAATCGGTATCTGAGGGTCCCCCTCACCCCCGGGCCCGCCGCCGCCGATCACCAAAGCCCGGCCTCCGATCGCAAGGACGGCTCCTGCTTCCAGTGGTCGGCTGCGCCGGCCCCGTGAGTATCGCCATCGAAAGACGGGTTCGGGCTTGACGACCAGTACATTCTATGCATAGATAAGCTATGCACCTGGACGTTCCGCCCGGCACGCTGGTGATGCTCGTCCTCCAAACCCTGGCGCGCGAGCCCCTCCACGGATACGCGATCGCCAAGCGCATCAAGGAGCTTTCCGAGGACGCTCTGCAGGTGGAAGAAGGCTCGCTGTACCCCGCGTTGCAGCGCGTCCTCTTGAAGGGCTGGGCTACGGCCGAGTGGGTGCGGTCGGGACCAAAGCGCCGTTTGCGGGTCTACACGATCACGGCCGAGGGCCGCCGGCAGCTTGAGGCCGAGGTCGCCGGGTTCCAGCGGGTCTTCGCCGCGATCGCCCGGGTGGTGCAACCCGCATGATACGCGACCTGCTGCGCCGTCTTGCGGTGCTGTTCCGAGGCCGCCGCTTCGACGCGGATCTCGAAGAGGAGATGCGCGCTCACCTGGAGATGCAGGCGGAGGACAGCGAAGCTGCCGGCATGAGCCCGGAGGCGGCGCGGCTTGCGGCGCGGCGGCGCTTCGGCAACGCGACGGCTCTGGGAGAGGCAAGCCGCGACCAGTGGGGGTGGCGCTGGTTCGAGGACTTCGCGGCCGATGCGCGGTACGCTTTGCGTGGCCTGGCGCGCAATCCGGGATTCACCGCGGTTGCCATGATCACTCTCGCGCTCGGCATTGGTCTGAACACCGCGGTCTTCAGTGTCCTCTACAGCACCTGCCTGGCGCCTCTCGACTACGCCGGCCCCGAGCGACTGGTTGATGTGAGCCTGCTCCAGCCCAACGGGTTCACGGCAGGCACTTCACCGCTCAACCTGGCGGACTGGAAAGCCCGCTCGCGATTCTTCAGCGGAATCGCGGCCCACCGGATCGAGCTGTACGTCAATCTGACCGGGCACGGCCAGGCGGAGGAGAACCACGCCTGGCGGCTGTCGGCGGACATGCTCCCGCTGCTCGGAGCGCAGCCCATCATCGGGCGCGGGTTCACGCCGGAGGACGATCTCGACACGGGATCGCGCTCGGCGCTGCTCTCCTACGCTTTCTGGCGGACGCGCTACGGCGCTGACCCGTCGGTCACCGGCCGGCGCATCAACGTCAACGGCCAGCCGTACACCATCGTGGGCGTCATGCCGCCGGGCTTCGTCTTCCCTCCGATGATGGGCTGCTACTCGCCGGCGCTCTGGCTATCGCTCAACCTGCCGCCCTCCCTGGCCACGGCTCGCGACACGCATGCGCTCTCGGTAGTAGCCAGACTGGCAGACGGCGTTTCGCTCGAACAGGCCGATGCCGGGATGAACGCGATCGCCAGGGATCTTGCCGCGGCGTACCCGGAGGCCAACGCCAAGTTCGCCTCGGCGCGCGTCCTGCCGCTGCGCGACCAGCATCCGAACACGGTCCAGTTCCGCTCCACGCTGACCATGCTCTTCGCGGCCGCGGCCATGGTGCTGTTGACCGCGTGCGCGAACATCGCCAATCTCCTGGTTGCGCGGGCGTCAGCGCGCGCCCGGGAGTTCTCGATCCGGTGGTCGCTGGGCGTCTCGCGCCGGCGCCTGGTGCGCCAGTTGCTCACGGAGAACGTGCTCCTCGCCGGGCTGGGAGCGGCGGCCGGGGTAGGGCTCGCCTTCGCCGCGCTACCGCTCCTGAGGCCGCTGCTGGAAGGCCGTCCCCGGGCCGAACAGATTGGTTTGCATCCCCAAGTTCTTCTCTTCGCGGCGCTGGCCGCGCTCGCGACCGGGGTCGTCTCCGGGCTCGGGCCCGCTCTGTCCGCCAGCGCGGCCGCACGCCCGGCCCGGCCGCGGCAACGGCTTTGGAAGACCCATCTTGCCGTCGAGGTCGCTCTCGCCCTGGTGTTGTTCTCCTCTGCCGCTCTGCTGCTTGAGAGTTTCCGCCGGGCCATGCGCATGGAACTGGGCTACCGCCCCGAGCACGTTCTCACAGTGCGCGTGGTGCTGGACAAATCGCGATACGGCACAGGGAACCGCGTCGAGGCGTTCCGCCGGGAGTTGCTCGCCCGGGCCGGGGCCTTGCCCGGCGTTCTCGCGGCGGGAACTGACTCTGCGCCTCCGCTCGGAATCATCTCCCAGGGAACGGGATTCGAGGTGGAAGGCCGGCCCGCAAACGAGACGTTCTTCGCCGGCTTTTCCAATATCAGCCCCGATTACTTCATGGCGTTAGGCACGCGGCTGTTGAAGGGCCGCTTGCCCGCTCCGCGCGATCCGGAGCCGGCCGTCGTCGTGAGTGATTCGTTCGCGCGGCGTTTTCTCGCAGGGGAAGATGCGCTCGGACGCCGCATCCGGCTCGCGCGGCTGGAGGAGGCCCGCTGGTTCACGATTGTGGGCGTCGTCGAGGACATGCGTCACGAGGGACCCGAGAAGACGCCCCAGGCGCATATCTACGCTCTGGCGGAACGACTTCCAGAACACGCACAGGGGGATCGGGCGGCGCGAATCGTCGTGCTTTTGTTGCGCACCAGCGGCGATCCCGCCGGGCTAGCGAGGGCGGCGCGAGCGATGGTGACCTCGATCGACAAGGATCAGCCCGTGGCGCAGGTCGCGACGATGGGCGAACTGATTGACTCGAGGCTCGCCGCGAGGCGCACTAATACGGTCCTGGTGACCCTATTTGCGGGACTGGCGGTCGCACTGGCGGCAGTCGGCGTGTTCGGGCTGGTGTCCTATGCGACAGCCCGGCGCACCAGCGAGCTTGCGCTGCGCATGGCCCTGGGAGCGCGCCGCCGCTCCATCTTGCGGCTGCTGCTCGCGGATCTCGCGCTGCCGGCGGCGATCGGCCTCGCCTGTGGCCTCGCCGGCGCATGGGGCTCGTCGCGGCTTGTCGAGAGCCTGCTCTTCGATGTCAGTCCATCCGACCCGGCGATCCTGGCCGCCGCCGTGGTCCTGTTGTTGTCGGCCCTGGCCGCCGCGGCGCTGCTCGCCGCGCGCCGGGCCATCTCCATCGATCCAATGGTGGCCTTGCGGGTGGAATGATGGCTCGGGCTTGACACTGCTCGCCAACGCGCCGCCAAAATTTCCCGTACTTTTCCATTTGCAACGGCGGAAAAGCCGTGTATACTTCCAGAATCCGATCACGGGGATGCAGAGTTTCTGGTCCTATAGTCGATTGGACGCTCAGCGGGTGGGCCGGGCTGTGGGAGGTTGCATATGGCGGACGGCCGCTCTCCGACAACCTACGATCTGCTCCGTGCGCACGGAGTCGACCGCAGATCCTTCCTTCGTTTTTGCACGGCCACCGCGGCCGCCCTCGGTCTTGACGCGACCCTGGCGCCCCAGGTGGTTTCGGCCATGGAAACCAAACCCCGCATTCCCGTCCTCTGGCTTCACGGGCTGGAATGCACCTGCTGCAGCGAATCGTTCATCCGGTCTTCGCACCCCATCGCCGAGGACATCGTGTTGAACATGATCTCGCTCGACTACGACGACACGCTGATGGCTGCGGCGGGATTCCAGGCCGAGGAGAACCGCAAACGGATCATCAAGGAGCATCCAGGCGGCTATCTGCTGGCCGTCGAGGGCAACGCCCCGACGAAAGACGGCGGCGTCTATTGCACCATCGCCGGCGAGACGTTCCTCGACATCCTCAAGGAAACGGCGGAACACGCCAAGGCCGTCGTCGCCTGGGGCTCCTGCGCCTCCAACGGATGTGTGCAGGCGGCGCGGCCCAATCCCACCGGCGCCAAGCCGGTGAAGGACCTGGTCGGCCATCGGGTCGTGATCAACGTGCCCGGCTGCCCTCCCATCGCCGAAGTCATGACCGGCATTCTCACTTACATCCTGACCTTCGACGCGATCCCCGAACTCGACCGCCTGGGCCGCCCCAAGATGTTCTACGGCCAGCGCATCCACGACAAGTGCTACCGCCGGCCGTATTTCGACGCCGGGCAGTTTGTCGAAGCCTGGGATGACGAGGGCGCCCGCAAAGGGTGGTGCCTCTACAAAATGGGCTGCCGCGGACCCACCACGTACAACTCCTGTTCCACTTTCAAGTGGAACAACGGCGTCTCCTTCCCCATCGGCTCCGGCCACGGCTGCATCGGCTGCAGCGAAGCCGGCTTCTGGGACAACGGGCCGTTCTATCAGAGACTCTCTTCGGTTCCCGTCCCCGGTATCGAGTCCACTCCCGATCAGGTTGGCCAGACCCTCACCGTCCTCACCGGTCTGGCGGCCGGCGCCCACCTCGCCTCGCACGCCATTCGCAAGGCTGCCGCCCCGAAGGCGCCGCCGCCGTCCCCTGAATCCACCAACCCAGGAGGAAACTAGCCATGGCAACGCGCGTCGTGGTCGACCCCGTTACCCGCATTGAAGGTCATCTGCGCGTCGAAGCGATCCTCGACGATCGGCGCAACGTGAAGGACGCCCTCTCCTCGGGCACCATGTGGCGCGGTCTCGAGATCATCCTCAAGGATCGCGATCCCCGCGATGCCTGGGCCTTCTGCGAGCGCATCTGTGGCGTCTGCACCACCGTCCACGCCCTGGCCAGCGTGCGCGCCGTGGAGAACGCCATCGGCATCAAAGTGCCGCAAAACGCCGACATCATCCGTAACATCATGTTCCTCACCCAGATGGTGCAGGACCACGTCATTCACTTCTACCACCTGCACGCGCTCGACTGGGTCGACCTGGTCTCCTCGCTCAAAGCCGACCCCGCCGCCACCGCCGCCCTGGCCCAGAAGGTCTCCCCCTCCTGGCCAAAGTCGAGCGAGGGCTACTTCCGCGATGTCCAGGCACGCCTCAAGCGCTTCGTCGATTCCGGCCAGCTCGGCCTGTTCCAGAACGCCTACTGGGGCCATCCCGCCTACAAGCTCCCCGCCGAGGCGAACCTCATGGCCGTCGCGCACTACCTCGAGGCGCTGAACTGGCAGAAGGAAATCGTCAAGATCCACACCGTCTTCGGAGGCAAGAACCCCCATCCGAACTACCTGGTGGGCGGTATGGCGTCGGCCATCTCCATGCAAAGCGACAACGCGGTGAACATGGAGCGCCTGAACCTGGTTAAGCAGCAGATCGACATGGCCCGGAGCATCGTCGTGGACATGTACCTGCCGGACCTGCTCGCGGTGGCATCGTTCTATCCCGACTGGGCCGCCATCGGCGGCGGCCTCGGCAACTACATGGCGTACGGCGATCTCCCCCAGAACGGCATCGCCGACGTTTCCCGCTTCCGCTTCCCGCGGGGCGTGATCCTCAATAAGAACTTGAGCGAGGTTCTGCCGGTGGATCCCGCCGACGCCGCTCAGATCCAGGAGGAAGTGGCGCACTCCTGGTACAAGTACCCGGACGGCCAGAGCGCGCTCCATCCCTGGGACGGCGTGACGGAGCCCAACTATACGGGGCCGAAACCTCCCTACAAGGAGCTTGACGAAACCAAGGCCTACTCATGGTTGAAAGCGCCGCGCTGGAAGGGCCACGCCATGGAGGTCGGGCCGCTGGCACGCGTGCTCATCGGCTACGCCAGCGGCCGTGGGGACTTCAAAGCGCTGGTGGACGACACGCTCGCCCGGCTGAAGGCGCCACCCGCCGCACTCTTCTCGACGCTCGGCCGCACTGCTGCGCGCGGCCTGGAAACCAAGCTCGCCATCGGCTGGCTCGCGGAGGAGTTCAACCACCTCCTGCTCAACCTCAAGGCCGGCGATAGCATCACCGCCAACACCGAACACTGGGACCCTTCCACGTGGAAGAAGGAGTGCAAAGGGTACGGGTTCACGGAAGCGCCGCGGGGCGCCCTGTGCCACTGGGTTCACATCCGCGATGGGAAGATCGCCAACTACCAGGCCGTCGTGCCTTCCACCTGGAACGCTTCGCCCAAGGACGCCAAGGGCCAGCACGGCGCGTATGAAGCCGCCCTCCTCGGCACGCCCATGGCCGACCCCCAAAAACCGCTCGAGATCCTGCGCACGATTCACTCGTTCGATCCCTGCCTGGCGTGCGCCTCGCACGTGATCTCGCCCGACGGCGAACTGCTCGCCGAGGTCAAGGTGCTCTAGGAGGCCGGAATGGCGACCCAGGTCCACCACTCCTTGACCCTGCCTCCTGCCGAGGCGCGCTACGGCCGCCGCTACGTTTGGGAGCGCCCGGTGCGCATTTCGCATTGGCTGAACGTGCTCGCCATCGCGACACTGTTCTCCACGGGACTCTTCATCGCCAGCCCGCAGCTCTCGCCCAACGGCGAAGCTTACGGCAACTTCATCATGGGCCGCGCCCGCCAGATTCACTTTGTGGCCGGCTACGTCCTGCTCTTCAGCTTCCTGCTCCGCGTCTATTGGTTCTACGTGGGGAACAACTACGCGCGTTCGGGATTCCCGCTCGTCTGGCAGCGCTCCTGGTGGGCCGACCTCAAGGCGCAGGCCTTGCAATACCTGCGCCTCGACCGCGGCCACGTCCACCTCGGCCACAGCGCCCTGGCCGGCCTGGCCTACACGGTCTTCGTCATCTTTCTCGGATGGGCGCAGATCTTCACCGGGCTCGCCCTCTACTCCGAGTCGAATCCCGGCGGCTTCTGGGATCGCCTCCTGGGCTGGGTGATTCCCTTCCTCGGCGGCTCCTTCCAGGCCCGCATGTGGCATCACTCCATGGCCTGGGGTTTCGTGGTCTTCGCGATCTTACACCTCTACATCGTCGTCTACGACTCCGCCCTCCACAAGAACGCCGTGATCACTTCCATCATCTCCGGCTACAAGTTCTACGAAGAGGGCGACCTCGAACATGACCGCTGGCTCTCCTGACGCCGATCCAGCCCGGGCGCCCTTCCTCGTGCTCGGGCTGGGCAACCTCCTGTTGCACGACGACGGCGCCGGGCTCGAACTGCTCGCTTCGCTCCAGCGCGCCGGCCCGTGGCCCCTCGCCGTCGAGTTCGTGGACGGCGGCACCCAGGGCCTCGCCCTGCTCGGCCTCATCGCAGACCGCCGCCTGCTCCTCATCCTCGACGCGGTCGCCCTCGGCGCCGCCCCCGGCTCGGTTCACGTCCTTGACGGCGAGACGCTCGCCGCCTGGCGTGTCAGCCGGCCCGGCACCGCCCACCAGGGAAACGCCCTCTCCCTGCTCGAAGCCGCCCGCCTCCTGGAATCCGAGCCCGCCTCGATCGCCGTCGTGGGCCTCGAGCCCGAAGTGCTCGACACCGGCATCGGCCTCTCCGCGTCCGTCGCCGCACGCCTCCCCGATGCCGTGGCGCGCGCCGCTTCTCTCCTGCGCGCGGCCCTGCCTGCAAACGGAACCGGCGCCCGCCGGTGAGGGCGGGAGCAGTCGCAAATGCCGTGGCCACGATCGCTCGCCAGCTACGTTACGCACTGGCCTGAGTGGGTGCGCGCCGTCCTCCGCCCACTAAGCGCGCCAGCGTCGCCCGCAGTTGCGCCGGTTCAAACGGCTTCGCCACGTAGCCTGTCATCCCGGCCGCCTCGCACGCCTCCGCGTCGCCGCTCATGCTGTTCGCGGTGAGGGCGACGATCGGCGTGTTGCCCCCGGCCTCTCGAATCCGCCGCGCCGCTTCCAGCCCGTCCATCTCGGGCATCTGCACATCCATAAGAATGCAGTCGAACGCCGATCCCAATGCCAGTTCCACCGCTTCGCGTCCGTTGCGGGCCACCACCACCTGATGACCTTCCTTCTCAAGCAGTCGCTGAGCCACGCGCTGGTTGATCGGGTTGTCTTCGGCCAGCAGGATGCGGAGCGGGGGCAGCGCCTCCTGCGGTCCGGCCGCTTCCCGCGGCGCCGGTTCCGTGCGCGGCTCCAGCCGCAGTTGGAACCGGAATGCCGAGCCGCGGCCGAGTTCGCTCTCCAACCAGATGCGTCCGCCCATGCGCTCCACCAGGCGCCGGCAGAGCGCCAGCCCCAACCCTGTGCCCCCGTATGAGCGAGCCGTCGACGCGTCGGCCTGCACGAACGCCTCGAACAACTGCGCTTGCCGGTCCTCGTCGATGCCGATCCCGGTGTCCTCCACCGAAAACTCGAGCACATCCTCGCCCGCGCGGGCGCACGTCAAGCGAACGCAGCCCGACTCGGTGAACTTGATGGCGTTGTTCAACAGGTTCAGTAGGACCTGGCGCAGCCGGAAATCGTCGCCGAAGACCGTTTGGGGCACGTCCTCCGCAATCTCGCACTTCAGTTCCAGACCCTTCGCGCGCGCCGCCGAATCCAAAGTCCGCGCCGCGCCCCGAACCGTCTCGCTCAGCGAAAACACCGTCGGGTCGAGTTCCAGTTTGCCCGCCTCGATTTTCGAAAGGTCAAGAATCTCGTTGAGCAGATGCAGGAGGCTATAGCCCGCGAACTTCACACCCTCCACGTTCTCCCGCTGCTCGGCCGTGAGCGGCGTGTCGAGCGTCAGGTTGGTCAGGCCGATGATCCCGTTCATCGGCGTGCGAATCTCGTGACTCATGTTCGCTACAAAGCGGCTCTTCGCCACGCTGGCGGCCTCCGCCGCTTCCTTGGCGCGCAGCAGCTCGCTGGTCTGCCGCTTCACCTGCCGCCGCAGACTGAAAACCCACGCCGCGCCCGCCGCGCCCAGCGCCGCCACCAGAACCGCCCAGTATCCCCAGCGGATCCGCTGCATCCACGGCGCCGGCTCCACCTCAATCCAGTCCACCCCGCTTCGGGAGACGATGCGCACGTCGACGGCCTGCGAACGCAGTGGTGACCGGTCCACATGACAGAGCCCTACCGCCTGGAGTGTCGATCCCGCATGCGGGGCCTCCCCCATCCGCTCCGTGCGAATGCGCACCCAGATCCTCGCGCCGTCCTGATCGAGCAGAACCGCGCTCCACGCCGATCCGCGCTCGAACTGCAGAACGCGGCCGGATACTCTCACCAGCCGCCCCTCCAGGTTCTCCTTCCACGCCGCCAGCACGGTGGCGTCGTGCGGCAACGCCTGGATCTCATTCGTCGAGGGCCGGATCACCACGTCGCGCAGCGTGGGACGGTCCCCCGCCGTCACCCCTTCGTAGCCCGCCGCCTCGATCACGTCCCCAGGCTTCAGTTCAGCCAGCCCGCGTCCCTGGATTTGTATGCCGTAGCGCCCTTCCTGGATGTAGGCGCCGTACTCGGGCTCATTGAGCGTAACGACCCCCCGCACCCGCACCCGCTCCACCGGCCGGCCACCAACTCGGAACGTCATCACGCTCTCCAGCGGCTCGAGCACGCGGTCGTACGGCTCCGCCCTCCTGGGCTCCAACACCGCGACATCCTCCAGTCGCACCACGTGGAACGTGCTGCCCCGTAGCCACTTCCCTTGGAACTTCGGATAGACCACGCCTCGCAATCGCACGCGCGCGTCCCGCAGTTCCCGCAACCGCAGGTCGGGCTCCGGTCGCGCCCGAATCGCGTATCGCGATCCGTCCATCACGATCGTGTGGAGGGGCGAGCCGCCCGCCCCCGACGGGGGTCCTGAGTCCACCAGGTAGCCCTCCAACTCGCTGTACAACAGGTCGAGCTTCCCTAACTCCAGCAGGCTCGGATTGATCCGCCGGGGCGTGGGCAGCTTCCCCGCTCCGCGCACGGTTACTGTGCTCACCATCACATACGGTGAGAACCCGCGCTCCACCTTCCCGACGATCTCCAGCAACGAGCCCGCTTCCAGCTCCACCGCCCACGGCTTCGCCAACTCGCAGTAAATCGCGTGCGATCCTTCCTGCACGATGAGGTACCCGGAGTCCGGCCGCGGATCGGTCGCCACGCCGGTGATCCGGACCTCCGCGCCCGCCGGGACTTTCCCGCTCCGGATCTCCTCCACCCTCGCAGGCAGCGGCTCGGCGAAGGCGCAATCCACTCCCCGAACCAGGACTACAAGGCTCAGGATCGCCCAAAGGGTCATCACCTCTACGTATCGGCGCGCCGGGCCGAAGCTTGACCGAGGAAGTCGCTCGCCGCCCTCTCGCTTGCTTCGTTCTCGACCGTTTGCCGAGAACCGCGCACATCGCTCCGCGAGACGCTGCGTCGCCGCTTCCGAACACCGCCGCCGCTCCTCTAGCCGGTAACTGTACTCAAACGTAACAAGCGTCTCTACCCCGCGCTTCCCGCGCAACAGCCCGCCAGCCGCGCGTTTCTATGAAACAGGAGTAACCATTCATGAAACTCTTGGCTGTAGCGAGCATTGTAGTGCTGTCCGCTCTGGGCGCCGATCTGGATGGGACCTGGACCGGCAGCGCGACAACCAAATCCGAAGGCGACACAAAAGCCACACCGATGGTCCTGGTCCTAAAGAAGACCGGCGCCAACGGGCTCGAAGGCACCGCGCAGGCGGGGTCCGAGGAGCCTCCCCGCTCGATCAGCGGAGGCCGCGTCGAAGGGTCCAAGCTCTTTTTCGAAGTGAAGGGCGAAGACGCCGCGGGCCCCGTCCTGCTGCGCTTCCAACTGGAACTCGCCGAAGGGCGCCTCTCCGGGACCTACACGCGGGAAGGTAGCGGCAAGACCGTCAGCGGCGATCTCAGCTTCACCAAGAAGACCTGACCGGACCGCGTCGCGCTTCCGGAAAACCGGGGACGGACGAGACGTTCCCCAGTTTTCCGCCGAGAACTGGAAGCACCCGTCCGGCAAATAATGTCAGCGCTTACAGCCGGACGGTGATCGTTGTAGAATGGCGCTCATCGGTTTCCGACCCATCACAGGAGGACGACTCATGAACCGCCGCCAGTTTCTCGGCGCACTCCCCGCCGCCTTCGCCCTTGCCCCTCGCCCGGCCGGCGCTGCCGCCGGAGAGGTCTCCGTTTTTCTGAACGAACCCATCGGCGACATCAGCCCCTACGTCCACGGACACTTCATCGAACATCTCGGTGGGGTGATCTACGACGGCGTCTGGGTGGGCGAAGGCTCAAAGATCCCGAATGTCCGCGGCGTCCGCAAAGCGCTGGTCGACGCCATGAAGCCCCTCGGCCGCACCGTCATGCGCTGGCCCGGCGGCTGTTTCGCCGACAGCTACGATTGGCGCGACGGCGTGGGCCCCGCCTCCCAGCGTCCCCGCAAGCCCAACTTCTGGTTCGACTCCGCGAAGCTCCGCAAGGTTCCCCTCACGCATCCCTCTCGAAACGACACCAATCACTTCGGCACGAACGAATTCATCCGCTTCTGCCGCCTCATCGAGTGCGAACCCTACATCGCCGCCAACGTCCGCAGCCTCACAGCGAAGGATTTCTACGACTGGATCGACTATTGCAACGCGCCCGCCGGCTCGAGCACCCTCGCCGACCGCCGCGCCGCCGCCGGCGACGCCGATCCCTACAACGTTCGCTTCTGGGGCGTGGGGAATGAGAGCTGGGGATGCGGCGGCAATATGACTGCCGGGGAATATAGTGTCGAGTACCGCAAGTTCACCGCGTGGGTGCCGCGCTACGGCGACCAGTACTCCTTCATCGCCTCCGGCCCCAATAGCCACGACTTCAAATGGACCCGTGAGTTCTTCGCCCGGATGACCGAAAAAGGCCCCCGGCAGCTCAGCCGCGTCTGGGGCTGGGCGCTGCATTACTATTGCGGGACCACCGGAAAAAGCTCCACCGATTTCACCGCCAACGACGCCTACCAACTGCTGGCCAGCGCCAACCGGATGGACAACCTGATCCGCCAGAACTGGCACATCATGAGCGAGTACGATCCCAATCACAGCGTGAAGTTCGCGATTGACGAGTGGGGCGCCTGGCATCCCGATGCCAACGCGCTGGCTCCCCATCACCTGTTCGGAAGCCCGCAAACCATGCGCGACGCCCTGGTGGCCGGCCTCACCCTGGACACTTTCCAACGCCACGCCGACAAAGTCGCGATGGCCAACGTCGCCCAGCTCGTCAACTGCATCCAGACCCTCTTCCTCGCACACGAGGACCAGTTCTGCGTGACTCCCACCTATCACGTCTTCGCCATGTACAAGGATCACCAGAACGCGCGCGCCGTGCGCGCCGAGTTCATGGCCCCGCTCGTCGATTACCAGCACCAGGACAAGCCCGCCTCCGTCGCACGGCTCGCCGGCTCGGCCTCGCTGGCCGGCCGAACGCTCACCCTCACGGCCGTCAACACCAGTCTCACCGAGCCGCTACCCGCCGTCGTCCATCTCCACGGCGGCGCCGCGAAAGAGGCGCGAGGCGAATCCCTTGCCGCCGCCGATATTCACGTCCACAACAACTTCCAGCAGCCCAACGCGGTGAAACCCCAGCCGCTCACCGTCGACGCCAGCGCAGGCGGAGCACTTCGCGTCACCCTGCCGCCCATGTCGGTGGTCAAGCTGCAAGCGATACTGATGTAACAAAATGGGCCGGCCGGCTGGGCCGATTTCGTTACGATTATCAATCGCGCTACAATACACCGCTATAAACGGGGGTTTTTCAGGTGAAACATTTCTTGAGGTTTCTGACGCTCGCGGTGTCCTTCGCCGCTCCAGCGCTCCTGGCTCAGTCCACGAGCGGATCACTCACCGGTCTCGTCGTAGACGCAAGCCGGGCCGCCGTGCCCGAAGCCACGGTCAAAATCACCAACACGGGTACCGGCGTGATCACCCGGACCGCCAGCAACGAGGCGGGCGCCTATGCCTTCCCCAACCTGCCCGCCGGCGAGTACCGCCTGACGGCCGAGAAACAGGGCTTCCGCGTCCTCGCCCTGAATGCCGTACACATCGAAGTCGGCGCCCGCGTCGCCCTCGATCTCCAGCTTGAAGTCGGCGCGACCGCCGAAGTGGTCGAGGTCTCCGCCCAGGCCGATAGCCCCCTCTCCTACGTCACCCCGACTCTCGGCGGCGTGATCACCGAACGAAAGGTGCTCGACCTCCCCGTCTCCTCGCGCAACGTCCTCAACCTCACCACCACCATGCCCGGCACCAACGGCGCCAACTTCAACGGTGCACGCCGCGGCAACCTCAACGTCCAGATGGACGGCATCAACGTGATGGACGCCCGCATCAACCTCGGCGTCAACTCCACGATCTTCGCCTCGGTCGACCGCGTCGCCGAATTCCGCGTAGTCACCCAACCGGTCGACGCCGAACTCGGCCGCGGCTCCGGCCAGGTGCAGATGATCACCCGCTCCGGTACCAACGAATTCCACGGCTCCGTCTTCAACTTCCACCGCAATAATGCCCTCAATGCGAACAACTGGTTCAACAACCTGAACAACGTGCCTCGCGAGCGCCTCATCCGCAACCAGTACGGCGCGCGCGTGGGCGGCCCCATCCTCAAGAATCGGACATTCTTCCATTTCCTCTGGGAAGGCCAGAAGATCCGAGGCGCCGATACCGTCAACACCACCGTCTGGACCTCCGCTATGCGGCGTGGACAGTACCGCTTCTTCCCCAACGTCCAGAACGGCAACGCCAACGCCCTCAGGCCCACCGTCGACGTCAACGGCGAGCCGCTCGCCCCCGCGGCCGGCGCGCAGTTGTCCACCATCAACATCTTCAACGTCGATCCGCAGCGCGCCGGCTTCGACCGCACCGGCCTCGTCCAGAAGTACATCGAGGCCATGCCGCAGCCCAATAACTTCCGCGGCGGCGATGGCCTCAACACCGCCTTCTATACCTGGAACCGCCCGAATTCGTTCGACGAAAACAACTTCAACCTCAAGGTCGACCACAATCTCACCGACCGGCACCGGCTCTCCTTCTCCTGGTCCAACGAACGCAGCAACGAGCTCAATGGCTTCATGCCCCAGAACTACCCCGGGCTCGGCGAAGACCTCATCCAGCAGCGCGACTCCCTCTTCCAGGGCACCCTCACCTCCACCCTCTCCCCCACCGTCGTCAACGAGTTCCGCGCTGGCGCCCTCCGGCCCCGCTTCCGCTTCTTCTCCCCGTGGGAGGTCGACCCCAGCATCGTCGCCACCACCGGCGGCACGCCCTTCGGCGTCGACTTCGGCACCATCTCCGACCCCATCAACATCGCCAACGACCCCCAGGGCCGCATCTCCCCCAACTACCAGTTCTTCAACAAGACCTCCATCATTCGCGGGAACCACAACTACAAGATCGGCGCCCAGGTGTGGTTCGTCTCCACCGTCGGCTTCAACTCGTTCGACGTCCTGCCCCGCGCCGTGATCGGCGCCGGCGGCGTCCCGGTCGCCAACTTCCCCAACGTCCCCGGCATCGGGCCGAATCAGGCCGGCGCTCAGAACATCCTCAACGACCTGAACGGCTCGGTCACCAACTTCCGCCAGGCCCTCAACGCCCCCGGTGGCCCCGATCCCCAGTACCTCGCCGGCGAGCCCAAGCAGCGCTCCTGGAAAGCGCCTGAGTTCGCTTTCTTCTTTCAGGACGACTGGAAGGTCTCGCGCCGCCTCACGCTGAACCTCGGTCTCCGCTACGAATTCTACGGCGTGCCCTACGATCCCAACGGCAAGACGGTTGGCCTGGTCGGCGGCTCGCAAGGTATCTTCGGCATTTCCGGAACCGATTTCGGGTCCCTCTTCCGCCCGGGTGCTTCCGACGGCGCGCTCACCCAGTATCGCGGCATCGGCCCGAACACCCGTAATCCGGGCGCCCAGATCTACAACAACGACCTCAATAACTTTGCCCCCGTGGTCGGCCTCGCCTGGGACATCCCCGGCCTGGGAACCAAGAAGACCGTGCTCCGCGCCGGCTACAGCACCGCGTATGAGCGCCTTTCGCTCCGTCTGCTCGACGTGGTCGCCGGCGACGCCCCCGGCCTCCGCCAGGTGGCCGACTTCCGCGCCGCCACCAAGCTCGACCTGGGCAGCGCCCGGCTGCCCCTCTCGCCCGTCGGCGCGCCGCTCTCACTGATCCCGGTCACCGATCGCACCCAGACCGCGCGCATTTACGACTCCGGCCTCCGCGCGCCGATGATCCACAACTTCAACGTCGGGCTCACCCGCGGGTTGACCGAACGGAGTTCGCTGACCGTTTCCTACGTGGGCAGCAAGGGCGTTCGCCTGCTTCGCGGCGCGGACATGAACGAACACAACGCGATCGAGAACGGAATTCTCGAAGCCTTCCGCATCACCCAGGCCGGCGGCAACGCTCCGCTCTTCGACCAAATGCTCCGCGGCCTCAACGTGCCCGGCCGGGGCGTCGTCAACGGCACCACCCTCACCGGCTCGCAGGTGCTCCGCGACGTTAATACCACGACGCAGGGCAACTTTGCCACGAATTCCGTGGGCGCCATCGCGTCCTTCCTGAGCAACAACAACTACCTCACCGGCGTCAACGGCGGCCTGCTGCGCAACGGCGGCCTGCCGGAGAACTTCGTCAGCGCCAATCCGCAGTTCGCCTCCGCCCGCCTCTTCAGCAACCTCTCCAGTTCCTCCTATCACTCGCTGCAGGTCGAGGTCCTCCACCGTACCCGCGACCTCACGCTGCAGTGGAATTACACCTTCGCCAAGTCCCTCGGCGACGAAGACGGCGACGCCCAGGAACAGAACGACAGCTTCCGCACCCAGCGCAACCGCCGCCTCGATAAACGCCTGCTGGCTTCCTCCAACCACCACATCATGCGCACCAACGTGATCTACGACATCCCCGTGGGACGCAACGGCCCCGCCGTCTGGCAGAAGCTCGCGGGCGGCTGGCAGGTGGGCGGGATCTTCAATACGTTCTCGGGGAACCCGATCGGCTTCAGCTCCACCGCCAGCACGTTCAACGCCTGGACCGACAACACCCCGATCGCCCATGGGGCCATCGACAAGCACCTTGGGCAGGTCCAGCGCACGGGCAACGGCGTGATCTTCTTCCCCGGCCTGGTTCAAACACCCGACCCGATTATCCAGACCATGGGCAACGCCACCCTGCGCAGCCGTTCCACCTTGCTCGCTCTCCGCCAGGGCAGCGAAACCGGCCCGCTCGTGCTCTCCAATCCCGCCGCCGGCCAGCTCGGGCCCATGAACCAGCGGAACCTCTACGGACCCTTCTCATTCCGCCTCGACTTGAACCTGATCAAGACCGTCCGCATCACCGAGCGCGTCAACTTCCAGTTCAACGTGATCGCCGAAAACGCCTCCAACAGCCCGCAGTGGGGCGACCCGAACCTCGACATCAATAGCGTCAACTTCGGCCGCATCACCACCGCGGGCGGCACGCGCGTGGTCATCCTTGGCGGGCGAGTGAACTTCTAAACGAGCGGTTAGTCCCCGGCGCGGCCCGCCCAGCACAGGCTGTCCGCGCCGGACTTCTCCGATCAAGGGAGTCGCAGCAGGAGCAGGCGCCAACGCACCTATAGCTTAGTGGGACCCCGCGTGTTCCGCTCGCGATTTCTTGGCCAGGAGAGGCTCGCGAGCCTGCCGCGGGGACTATTCGGCGCCCACGCTTCGAAAGGCCGCGAGGCGGGCCTGTTAGTGGAACATAACGGGCTGTGCATCAGGGGCGCGGAAATCGAGGGCGAGCGATTGGCGGCGAAGGGCTGGCGCGCGAAAGGGCAAGCGTTGTTGTGGTGTACGCTGCTACCCAGGCTCAGCGGTAGGCCTCGCGGCGGTCTCGGACGCGATGGATCGTGACAGCATCGGCGGTCTCCTTGAAGAAGACGCGATGGTTGCCGGCGCGCAGCTGCAAGAAGCCCTCGAACTCGCCCGCCAGCGGCTTGACGCGGCCGGCGCCGGTTTCGGCGTAGCGGTGAATCGTTTCGAGGATGGTCATGGCGATGTGCTGCGGGATGGCGCGGATCTGAGCCGGGACTTCCGGCTCGAAGCGGATCGTCTTCACGGCTACTCTTTGGGACGAGCGCCGCGGATCTGTTCCATGGTGATGCCGAGGTCGGCTACTACCTGCTCGAATGGAATGCCCTGGCCGCCGTTGCGGAAGTACTCATCGGAAGCGCGCAGGGCGCGGCGGTCTTCCTCGGTGAGTTCCTCTTCGGTCTCGTCATCATCGATCATGACTGCGAGCAGCGAGCGGACCGCGCCGAGTTTGGCGGGCGGCAGGAGATCAAGGAGGGCGTGGGCTTGCTGACGTTCTTGTTCTAGATCGAGAGCCATGACTACTTCCTTTCGCCGCCGTTGGAGACGGTCTGCCAGCGGCGGGCTTCGTGCTTCAGGATCATGCCTTCGAGCAGGGACCAGACGACCCGCTTCTCCTCTTCATCGAAGCGGGAGACAGCTTCGAACTGCAAACGGAGGTCATCGTCGGGGCCACGTTCGTCCTTGCCAAAAAGAAGCATATCCGCGCTCACATGGAGAGCGTGGAAAGTTTCCGAATAACGTCGAGCGTTGGCTGCGAAGTGCCCGCTTCATAGCGACGCAACTGAACGACGTGCATGCCAATGCGTTCGGCTAGCTGGACCTGGGTGAGGCTGTGCTGCTTGCGCAGTTCGGCGAGCCTCTGCGGGAAATCAGCGGCCGGAGAGATCATATGATAGCCAGCATATAACACATATGACTCTTGACGGCATCGCTCCTGCAGCCCGCCTCTGCAAACCGTTTTCGAGGTGCTCCATCGCGGATCGTGTCGCCGAAGACAAATCGGCTCTGCGTGCGAATCCGACAGGAACGCAGCTTTCATGAACACGACGAATTCGGTCCTGCTCGTCGCCCATACGCTGAGCTTTGAGCAGGAGATAGCGAAGGTTCTTGTATCCTCGACCGGCGCCTGAGCAGTGTCTTGATGTTTCCGTTGACGGCTTCCACAACGCGCCCCAACCGGTCTCCTCAGAAACTCACGCGAAGCGCCAACTGCATCACGCGCCACGATTCCCCGTTTTGGTTCGTGGTCGCGCTGCTCGCTGTCGACAGCGTCACGCAACAGGTCTGGCCGAACACCGCCGACGTGATCGCCGGCGAGCCGACCGAAGCGTCCCGCGGGTTCCGGAAGTTCGCGTGATTGAGGGCGTTGAAGACTTCCACGCGAAAAACCGCCTTGACCCGCTCGGTGATCGCGAAGCCCTTGGAAAGGCCCATGTCCAGGTTGTAGAACCGGGGACCCTGGAAGAGGTTGCGCCCGATGCCGACTTCGCCGGGAGCGGGAAAGTCAAAGGCGCTCGCATCCCGGAACAGAACCGGGCCGACGACGTTCGGAGCCTCCTGAAGCTGCGCCACCGGGAGGCTTTGTCCGGACCGGAGCGCCGCTCGCGACTGGGCGCTGAAGTTGTGCGTCAGAACCCCGGAGCGGACCGTGAACGGCTCTCCGCTCTGGTATGTGCTGATCGCATTGAGACTCCAGTTCCCAACCACCAGGTCCAGAACCCTCGGCAAATCGCCGCCGAATCTCTTGCCCTTCCCGAACGGAAATTCGTAAATACCCGTGACATTGAACACATGACGCTGGTCGAAGTCCGAGCGGGCGCGCTCGTTCTGGTAATTCCGGCTGTCGGCGGGAGTGCGCGCGTTGGTGGTGGTGAATCCGCCTCCGACCGTGGCCGCCACGGGATCCACCGAAAGGTTGTCGATGGACTTACCGAGCGTGTAGGCGCCGTTCAGCAGCAATCCGGCGCGATCGAAGCGTTTGCGGAACGTGAATTGGAACGAGTGGAAACTGGAATCGGCGCCGTTGTCCAGATAGAGGATCTGGGCGAACTGCTGGTTGCGGCGCAGGCGCGCGTTCAGAGTCGTCTGTTCGATTCGCCCCGCCATGTTACCCGCGGCGTTCTGGCGGAGGTCGGTCTGGGACTGGGCGGAATTGACAAAGGCCGCCGTCACAATGCCCTGCTGCACCAGCGGCACGGCCCTCGCGTTGGCGCAGGGGGAACCGTTGGCCAGCGTTCCGTCGGGCCGGCACCCGCCGCCCAGGTTGACGTTGTGCTGGAGCGCGAGGAACGACGGCAGCATGGGCGCGGCGTCGATCTGGTTCATGTCCCACGAACGATAGAGCCGGGTGCCGCGGCGTCCGACATAGCCCGCCTGAACGATGTACCCGCCGGGCAGTTCGCGCTGCACGGAGAAGTTCCACATGTGGACCGTCGGCAGTTGCAGGCCCTGATCGAACACGCGCGCGGGCGGCGCGTTGTTCTGGGTTTGCGCGGGAGGCGTGAGGAACGTGGAGGGCTTTACGCTCGGCGCCGCCGGGAACTCGTTCGGCAGGCCGGCCCCCAGTCGGCGGTCCGGGATCGGCGTGCAGCCCGGCGTGGTCGCGCCCCCGAAGGTGGTGACACAGCGGAACGTCTGGCCGGGAACCGCGGCCGCAATCGAGGTGACCTGAAACGTCGAAATCGGATCGAACGCAATCCCGTAGCCGGTCCGGAACACGGTCTTGTGCGTCGGCGCCCAGGTCAGACCGAGCCGCGGCGCGAGCGCCGTCGCGTTCCAGTTCTGGTGCCAGCGGCCCGCCGGGACGAAAGTCACCGGACCGGCGCTGCCGTCCGGAATGCGGTCCGGCACGTAGACCCGGTTGCCGGCTTCCGTCGGCGGTCCGTTGAGTTCCCACCGCACGCCGTAGTTGAAGGTGATGTTCCGGCGCAGCTTCCATTCGTCCTGGAAGAAAAAGTTGTATTGCTTGGTTCGCTGGCCTTGGGCCCACAGGGTCACGGCATCGCCGGAGCGGAAGGAAAGGAACGTGTCGTCCCTCAGATTCCCCATGAAGACCTGAGTGAGTGACGCGGGTATCCCTAGCAGGTCGTTCACCATCCCCTGTAGGCGGTTCAGATCGTTCGCGCTGATGCCGGGCGTGGCGGTGCCGGCCACTGCCGGAAACGCGAAGCCGGTCGGGGGCCGCACCGTCCGGGAAAGCGAGATGGAGGGCACCAGCGATGTCCCGCCAACATCGCCGCGCTGATCGTTGTGCTGATAGAAGCGGATGTTTCCGCCCATCCGGAACACGTGCGATCCCGTGACATAGGACAGATTCTCCACAATCTGATAGGTGGTCACCGCGCGGAACGTCCGCGGGTTGGCCGTGTAATCGACGTCGGAGTTGTTAAAGGTGAAGCGGGGGGTGTTCGGGAACAGCGGATTGGCTTCGCCCTGGGTAAACAGGAACTGGAATCGCGAGAAGCCGACGGTGAACTCATTCACCAGCCGCGGCGAAAGGACGCTTCGGGCGCCGATCGCCACGTTGTCCGCGGGCCGGAACACTTCGCCGCGCGGCGGGAAGCCCGGAAGGACCTGCGGCCTCCCGTTGAGCGGGTCGCCGCCCAGGGTCGACTGCTTCGCCCCGAGCCAGCGGCCGAACAGCGTGTGCTTGTCGTTCAACGTGTGGTCGATCCGGATCAGGTGGTGCGGCCCGCGAATCTGAAAGGGGGACGTCCACACGTAGTTCGCCGTATTCAGGCCGTCGCCGGCGGCCCAGGAGTTCACCGAGGGATAGGATCCAAGCACCGATCGGACCGCCGAATCGAGCCCGATGCGCCCCGGGTCGCTGGCGAAGACGTTGAACGTGGCAATGCAGTTGGTCTCGCCGGTTGCCGCGCAGTTGCGAACCCCGGGCGCTAGTTGGCCGGTGGTTTGGTCGACCAGCGCCGAAGTGTTTTGCGTGACCGGACGGCCGTTCAGGGTGAAGGGATTGCGGGGGTCGACCACGAAATAGCGGAAGTTGCCGGCCAGGGCGGCGGGCGTGTACAGGTCGACCGACTCGCCGAACGCCTTGTCGATGGGGTCGGCGAAGTTCACCTGCTGACCCTGCCAGGAGCCGAAAAAGAAGGTGCGGTTCTTCACGATCGGGCCGCCCACTTCGAAACCGTATTGGTTGAGGTTGATCACGGCCTTGGGCGTATTCTGCGCGTTCGCGTAGAACTCCTGCGAGTTGAGGGCCGTGTTGCGGAAGAAGTGAAACAGCGTGCCGTGGATTTCGTTGGTGCCGGAGCGCGTCGCGATCGAGACGTTGGCGCCCGAGTTGCGGCCTTCCTCCGGCGTCGGGTTCGACGTGGTGACCT
>DALYJJ010000002.1:0-93630 GCA_031969915.1 Bryobacteraceae bacterium
CCTGCCACTGCACGGCTGGATCGACGACCTGTACGCGCAGTGGCAGGTGGGGCAGGGCGAGACGCCCGATCTTTCCCCGCTCGATCCAACGGGCACAAGCCATCACCACGTTCCTTCCTGCACGGGCAGCCCGGCTCCCGTGCCGCACCACGAAATCGAGGCTGCAATGAAGGACTTGCGGCGGCGCCTTTCCCCGCGGCCCGCGGCACGCACATAATACTCTGCATGACCGCAGTCCGCATCGCCGCCGCGGCGCTCCTGCTTTCTTTCACCGCCGCCGCGGCCGACCGCTACCTCTTCACTTCGTTCCGCAAGAACGGCGAGACCGGCGTCTATTTCGCCCTGAGCGAGGACGGCCGCGCCTGGCAGCCGCTCAACGCCAACCAGCCATGGGTGAAGCCCGGGATTCCCGGCATGCTCATGCGTGACCCGTTCCTCGCCCGTGGCGCGGATGGCGTGTGGCACATGATCTGGACCACGGGATGGACTCGCGACGAGAAGACCGGGGCGCTGACCATCGGCCACGCGTCGTCGAAGGACCTGGTCACCTGGAGCGAGCAGCGGCTGATTCCGGTGATGGGCAGCGAACCAACGGCGCGCAACGCGTGGGCCCCCGAGGCCGTCTGGGACGAGACGCGCCGCGAGTGGAGGATCTTCTGGGCTTCGACCATTCCCGGGCGGTTTCCCGCCGAAGGCGAAAGCGGCGGCCGCGGTTACAATCACCGGCTCTACGCCATGACCACCAGGGACTGGGTGTCCTTCAGCGAAGCGAAGCTGTGGTTCGATCCTGGTTTCAACGCCATCGATTCCACTCTGGTGCGCGATGGGAAACGTTGGGTGATGGTCTTCAAGGACGAGCGCGAGAGCCCGGTTCAGAAGCGCCTGCGGCTGGCCTTCGCCGATTCGGCGGCTGGGCCGTGGCGCGACGTGGGCGAGCCGTTTTCTCGCGATTGGATCGAAGGCCCCTCGGTGCTCCGCATGGGCGCGGAGTGGTGGATCTACTACGACTCCTACCGCAAGCCGCAACACTATGGTGCGATTCGAACCCGCGATTGGAAGACATTTGAAGACGTCACGAAGGAGGTGCGCTTCCCGGCGGACCACCGGCACGGAACGGTGGTTACGATCACCGAAGAGGCCGCGGACCGGCTTCGCAGCGCTGCCCCGGGACGGTGATTCGCCGGCCGCGAGCCGCGCGAAGCGCGCGAAACGGGATCAAGGCCGGCAGGCTGCCACGCGGGCGCGAATCAGGCCGGGATCGACGTTGGGAGCGGGCGGCTCAGCCGCGGCCGGCAACGCCTTCGCAGCCGCGCGCCAGTGGGAGCAGGCCTCAGTGTCCCGGCCCTGCCGTTCGAGTAGGCGCGCCATCCGCAGATGCATGTCGAGCGCGGAATTGTCGCCCGAGCCCGGCGAGCCGATTGCCGCTCGCAGCGCGATGGCCTCGCGAAACAGCGTCTTGGCTTCGGCGGGCGCCCCGTGATCGGCGAGGGTGCGGGCAAGGTTGCCGATCGACCATGCCAGCCGGTCCTGCATGCGCTTGTCCTGTGCGTCCCGGGCGGCCAATTCGCGACGGATTTCGACCGCCCGGCGCAGGTGCGGAACGCCCTCGCCTGGCCTTCCGGAATACGCCAGACTCAGCCCGATCGAACCGTGATCGAAGGAGAGGTCCATGATCACGCTGGGGTCGCCGGGGCTGAGCGCGAGCCGCCGTTCGTCCAGTGCGAGCGCCTTCGCGCTTTGTACCGCGGCCGCGGCGAATTCGCGGCGTGCCGTCAGGAACGTGGCCGTGTTCTTGTGGACCAGAGCGAGGTTGCGCATGCGAACGGAGTCCTGCGGGCTCGCGGCGAGTTCCGCGGTGTAATGCGCTTCGAGATCGGTCCACAGGCGGAGAACGTATGCAGGGTCGCGCTTCACATTGCCGGCCTGGTGAAACCAGATGCGGGCCTGCAGGTCCTTTGCCTGCGGATGCCGCGCTTCGGCGAGGCGGCGCTGTAACGCTAAAGCCTGATCTTCGTTGGCAAAGGACTCCGCGTAGCGCTGCATCGGAAGGTAGGGCCGCGCGAGCCGGTTCGAGATCAGTTCCACCCACACATCCGGACCAGCTCGGGGCAGGGATTCAAGCGCCGCCGCGCCATGCAGCAGGGCTTCCAGCGCTTTGTCCGGGTTGTTCAGGTTCGGCGTGTTGGTATTGAAGTACTGGTAAGCCACCTGGCGGTAACCGCGAGCGACGGAGAGCGCCAGCGGCTCGTCGCCTCCGATGTCCTTGGCCAGTTGGTCCAGGTAGCCGGCGGCTCGCTCGACCGCCCAGGTGCGGTACTCAAGGGTATTCGGCACATTGGCCAGCTTCTGGGGCGTGTCGAAAATCAGGAGTTGCGCCATCTGCCGTGCCGCGGCGAAACGGCGCTCAGCGAGCGCGTGCTGCTGCTGCGCTTCCCGAAACTGAAACGCAAAGGCGGCGAGTGCCACGAGCGTGGCGGCCAACCCGATGACGGCCGCCCCCACCGCGCCCCGATGCCGCGCCACGTACTTGCGGGCGTAGTATCCCAATGACGGCGGCTGAGCGGAAACGGGCTCGCCCGCGCGATACCGCCGGATCTCCTCCCGCAGTTCGGCCGCGCTATGGTAGCGCCGCGCCGGGTCCTTCGCCGAGGCCTTGCCGGCGATGGCGCGCAGCTCGCGATCAATCGCGCTGGTACGCGGCAGCTCCTCGGCGGAGATGCGCCGAATGGCCTCGTCAATGGGGAGACGGTCCACGGGCTGCGCGGCTTCTTCCGAGACGAGTTCGAACAGCAGCAGACCGAGCGAATAGATGTCGGACGGAATGCGCGCCGGCAGGCCGCGCGCCTGCTCGGGACTGGCGTAGCCGAGGGTGAGCGCGCGCAAGGTGGTCTGCCGCGCCACGGGCGAATCGGCGGCAAGGTCCACCAATTGCGCGATCCCGAAGTCGAGCAGTTTCGCCTGGCCGGTGTCGGTGACCAGAACGTTCGAGGGCTTCAGGTCCTGATGAACGATCAGGCTCTCATGCGCCGCCTGCACGGCCGAGCAAACCTGTTCGAACAGCTCCAGCCGCTGGTGCACGCTCTTTCCCGCGGCCCAGCGGTCCATCGGCTGTCCTTCCACCCACTCCATCACCAGAAAGGGCCGCCCGCCGCTCTGGCCTCCGTCGAGCAGAGTCACAATGTTCGGGTGCGAGAGCTGGGCGAGCATCTGCCTCTCCCGCGTGAACAGCCGGTGCGCATCCCGGAGGGCGAGGACGGGCGCCAGAACCTTGATCGCCACGGGCTTGTGGAAGTCGGCCTCGCGATGGCCGCGGTAGACCTCGCCCATCCCTCCGTGGGCGATGAACTCGTCGATCCTGTACGCGCCCAACTCCGTTCCCGGAGGCAGACGCAGACTCGGCGGTTCCAAAAATCCGTCCGCTTCGATGTCCGCCCGCAGCATGCGCTCGGCCTCGACGCGGACTTCGGGCGGGTGCGCGGCCAACAGTTGTGCCTGACGGTCCGGCGGTTTGCCGGTGGCATCCAAATAGGCTTCGCGGACTTGCTCCCACAGCCGGCGATCCATGGCGTCCTCTTCCCACGTGGCGCGAACGGCCCGCGGCGCGGCTCAGTTCCCGGCGCCGCCTTTCATCTTCTGATACAGCCAGGCCCGTGCCGCCGCCCAGTCGCGCTTCACCGTCGCCGGCGAGCTGCCCATGATCGCCGCGGTCTCTTCAATCGAAAGTCCCCCGAAGAAGCGTAGTTCCACGACGCGCGCGCGCTCCGGGTCGAAGCCCGCGAACTCGTCAAGAGCGCAATCGAGCGCCAACACGTCGAGGTCGGGTTCCACAGCGAGCGCGATCAGTCCGATGTCCTCAGGAACGGCGCCCTCGCCCCGCTTGAGCGCGTTTCGAGCGCGCGCGTGGTCCACCAGCACGCGCCTCATGGCGCGCGCCGCGGCCCCGAAGAAGTGGGCGCGGCTGTTCCAATCCGATTGCGTCTGGTCAACCAGACGCAGGTAGGCTTCGTGAACCAGCGCTGTGCAGCCGAGCGTATGGCCGGCGCGCTCGGTGCGAAGCAGCAGGCGCGCGAGACGCCGCAATTCGTCGTACACCAAAGGAACGATCTGATCGAAGGCCCCGGCGTCCCCTTCCGACCAGCGCGATAGCAGCAGCGTCAGCGTCGCGCCCCGGGCGTCGTCCTGCGGCATACGAGCCTCGGCGGCCGGCTACTTCTTTTGGGACCGCGCGGTGGATGGCGGCGTCAGCCCTTTGGTCCGCAGATAGCCAACCATGTTGCCGTAGTGCCCGTACCAGTTCGTGAGCAGCGCCACCATCACGTTCACGGGCACATACTGGCGCCCGCCCAGCGACACCGGTTGCACGGATTTCTCGTCCGTCATCGATTGAAACGCCGAGTCGCAGAACGCGAAAGAGCTCTCGAGCGCTTTCACCAGGTCGGCCTTCGGGCTCTTCGGCGTCACCTTCGGTGCGTCCGTCGCCGCCTTGCCGGTGATTTGCGCGCACATCCCGTAGTTCATTCCGGCGTTGTGCTCGATCCACTCGGCGAAGCTGCGCTGGCCGGCTGTGAGCTGGTAGCTGTAGCTGTCTTCCGGCATCAATTGCGCTGCTTCTACCATATTCATCTTTGCGGTCTGGTATCGCGGCATGATCGCGCCCATAATCGGCGTGCCGGTTTGCGCCAGTGCCGGTGTTACAACCGTCACGAAACCCAGGAGCCAGAGCTTGGTTGGCATGCTGGGAATTGTAGCAGGGACGCACAACGAGTCCCATTTGCGGACAGTGCCGGCGGGCGCGGACGCGAAAAACCGCAGCTTCGAAGTGGCCCCTGGCGTGCCGTCTCCCGCGGGGCATGCGGACACTCGGCCACACGGTTGCCATGGATCTGCGGTATGCGCTGCGGATCTTCGCCCGAAACCCGGCGTTCACGATGTTGGCCGTGTGCGCGCTTACATTGGGGATCGGAGCGAACACCGCGATCTTCACCGTGGTAGACGCGGTGCTTCTGCGTCCGTTAGGCTTTCGCGAACCCGAACGCCTGGTGATGGTGTGGGAGCACCAAAAGCAGCGCGGCCGTCAGTTCAACGTGGTGGCCCCCGCCAACTACCTGGATTGGAAGAACGAGGCAAAGTCCTTTGAGTCCTGGAGCCTCCTGCAGGGCATGACCATGAATCTGACGGGACAGGGAGAGCCGGAGGAACTGCCCGTCGATCTGGTGGAGTCCGGTTACTTTGAGACGGTGGGGGTGCAGCCGATGCTCGGCCGGACGTTTCGTCCGGAAGAGGCGGGCGTCCGCGAGGCGCGCGCAGTCGTGCTGAGCGATGCGCTGTGGCAGAGGAGGTTTGGCGCCGACCGGTCGATCGTCGGACGATCGATCCGGGTGGACGGTGAACTGGTGAACGTCGTGGGTGTCATGCCCGCCACAATGCCGGCGATCGGGCGGCAACCGCAGATGTGGGTGGCGTTTCAACTCGACCCCGCGCGGAACTACCGGCAGCGGGCTGGGCGTTACCTGCGCGTGGTTGCACGGCTCCGGCCCGGAGTCTCAGCGGAACAGGCTCAGTCCGAACTGGCGGGCATCGCCGCGCGTCTGGAACAACGCCACCCGGACTTCAACAAGAACTGGGGAGTGAATGTCGTTCGCCTGCACGAGAACATGACGCGTGGCGTGCGCACGGCCCTCTTGGTCTTCCTGAGCGCGGTCGGGTTTGTGCTCCTGATCGCCTGTGCCAACGTCGCGAATCTGTTGCTCGCGCGGGCTGCCGCCCGAAGCCGGGAGATGGCCGTGCGGCTTTCGCTGGGCGCCGTCAGGGGACGGCTGATCCGCCAGGTGCTGACCGAGAGCGTGTTGCTCGCCGCGGCCGGCGCGGTGCTCGGATCGGCCTTGGCTTATTGGGGCGTCGAAGCGCTTCGCGCCGCCAAGCCCCAGGGGTTGCCGCGAATCGACGAGATGGTGCTCAGCGGCCGCGTGCTCGCCTTTACCGCATTCCTGGCGGTCTTGACGGGGATCGCCTTCGGCCTCGCACCCGCGCTCGTCGCCGGCCGGGCGAACCTGAACGACACGCTGAAGCAGGGCGGGCGTGCGGGGGGCGCCCTCAGCGGCGGACGCCGCCTTAGGAACGCCTTCGTCGTGCTGCAAGTCGCTCTGTCGCTTGTCCTCCTGACCGGCGCGGGATTGATGATCCGCAGCTTCGCGAAACTGCTCGAGGTGGCGCCGGGCTTTGAACCGAAGCACCTGCTCACGATGCAAATCAATCTGCCTCGGGACCCGCAATTTCGCGAGGCCGGCAAGCAGACCGCGTATTACGCCGCGGCGTTGGATCGCATCCGGCGCCTCCCAGGCGTGGCTGCGGCATCGGCGATCACGTGGATGCCCCTGACCGGGCCCGGCGCGGCGACGTCCTTCACGGTCGAGGGCCGCCCGCAGCCGCCGGCCGGCGAACTGCCGGTGACCGAAGCGAGGCCGGTGATGCCGGGCTATTTCGAGACCATGCGGATTCCGCTGCTGCGAGGTCGATGGCTGACGGAGCAGGACAACCGCCCCGAAGCGCCGCGCCGCTTCATTGTGAGCGAGGCGATGGTCCGCCAGATCTTCCCCAATGAAGATCCGATCGGCAAGCGCCTGAAGGTCAGCATGGGCGACGATCAGGCGGGCGAGATCGTTGGCGTGGCGGGCGACATCAAGTACAACGGCCCGGATGGCGAAGTGCGGCCCACGGTGTACTATCCTCTCGCGCACCTCGCGGTCGGGTTCGCCACGTTTGTCGTTCGCACGGAAGGCGAGCCGATGACGCTGGCGCCCGCGATCACACGCGCCATTCGTGAGGGCGCGCCGAATCAGCCCATCTCGGAGTTGCGCACAATGGAAGAGTATCTCTCGCGATCCGTCGCACAGCCGCGGTTCCGAACGGCGATCCTGTCGATCTTCGCGATTATCGCTCTGGCGCTGGCCGCGGTGGGCGTCTACGGCGTGATGTCCTACGCGGTGTCGCAGCGCACCGGCGAGATCGGCGTGCGGATGGCGCTCGGCGCGCGGCAGGGCGACGTGCTGCGCATGGTTGTTTTCGACGGCCTCAAACTCGCGGCCCTCGGCGTCGCCGCGGGCGCAGTCTCGTCCGCCGCGCTCACGCGGTGGCTCAAGACGTTGCTCTTCGAAGTGGACGCAACCGATCCGCTCACGTTCGCCAGCGTGGCGGGAACCATGGCTCTTGTAGCGGCGTTGGCCTGCTACCTTCCAGCGCGGCGGGCGGCACGGCTCGACCCGACTGTCGCATTGAGGTACGAGTGATGCTGGCTTTGGTCTTTGCCGGGTTTACGCTGCTGGGGCCTCCCGCCGTCCAGCGCGAGACGTTTCACTGGAGCGGTTCGCTGGGGCGCGGGGAGACGATTGAGATCCTGGGCGTAAGCGGATCGCTGCGCACCGATGCCTCAGTGGACGGCGACGTCCACGTGATGGCGGTGAAGGAAGGCCGCCGCGACGACCCGGACCGGGTCGAGATTGAAATCTCCTCCCACTCCCAAGGCGTCACCCTCTGTACCGCTTATCCCGGCTCGGGGCCGTGCCGCCCTGGCGCCGCGGAACCCGTGGAGACGTCGAGCGACGTGCGCGTGAACTACGTCGTGCTGCTTCCCAAGGGTGTCCGCCTGGTGGCGCGCGACCTGGAAGGCGCGGCCATACACTATAATCGAGACTCCTCGAAATGCTCCGAACCCCTTCGCAGATCCGCATTCTCATCGCCGACGACCAGCCGGACGTCCTCGAGGCGCTCCGCTTCCTCCTGAAGGGCGAAGGGTTTCAAATCGATTCGGCGGCCTCGCCGAACGCCATCGTCGCGGCGCTCGAAGCCAAGGAATTCGATGCGCTGCTGATGGACCTCAACTACACCCGCGACACCACGTCCGGGCAGGAAGGCCTCGATCTCCTGAACCGCATCCAGGGGATCGACAGCACGCTTCCGGTGATCGTCATGACCGCCTGGGGCAGCGTCGAGCTCGCCGTGGAGGCCATGCGCCGCGGCGCCCGCGACTTCATCCAGAAGCCCTGGGAAAACGCCCGGCTGCTGGCCATCGTCAAGACCCAGATCGAACTCAGTGAGGCGCTGCGCCGCAGCCAGCGGCTGGAGGCGGAGAACCGTCTGCTGCGCGCCGACGGCCTGCCCACGATGATCGCCGAAGCGCCGTCGATGCAGCCCGTGCTCCAGTTGATCAGCCGCGTCGGTCCCTCCGACGCCAACGTCCTGATCACGGGCGAGCCCGGCGCCGGCAAGGAGGTCGTCGCCCGGACGCTGCACGCGATTTCGTTGCGCGCCAACAAGCCGATGGTCACCGTCAACGCCGGGGGGCTGGCCGAAGGCATTTTCGAAAGCGAACTCTTCGGCCACATCAAGGGCGCCTTCACGGATGCCAAGACGGACCGCGTCGGCCGTTTCGAACTCGCCGACACCGGCACGCTGTTTCTCGACGAGATCGCGAACGTCCCGCCGAACCTGCAGGCAAAGTTGCTGCGCGTGCTCGAGATCGGTGAGATGGAGCGGGTGGGCTCTTCGAAGACGAAGAAAGTGGATGTCCGCGTGATCTCCGCCACCAATGCGATTCTGCCCGAAGAGGTCGCCAACGGCCGATTTCGCCAGGATCTCCTGTTCCGGCTGAACACCGTCGAGATCCACCTGCCCCCCTTGCGCGAACGGCGTGAGGACATACCCGTGCTCGCCTCGCATTTCCTGACTACCCACGCGCGCCGCTACCGGCGTAATCTCACGGGCTTCGACCAGGGCGCGGTGCAGGCGCTGCTCGACAATTCGTGGCAGGGCAACGTCCGCGAACTGAACCACGTCATCGAGCGCGCGGTGCTGATGGCCCAGGAGCCGCTCATTCGCCAGGGCGATCTCGCGCTTCGCACAGGCCGCGAAGGCGGACCGCAGCGCATCGAGGATATGAGCCTGGAGGAAGTGGAGTGCTTCCTCATCAAGAAGGCGCTTGCCCGCTACGGCGGCAACGTGAGCCACGCGGCCAACGCGCTCGGCCTGAGCCGCAGTGCGCTCTACCGGCGCCTGCAGCGATACGGATTGTAGTCCGGCAATGACACGTTTCCGGAGGCCGGTCCACGAAGAGCGCATCCTGCTGCTCGCGCTCGCCGCCGGCCTTCCCGCCGTGGTCACCGCGATGACCATCATGATCGTCGAGGGCTACTCGGCGAAGGTGGTGTGGACGCTCGGCGTGTTGATTTTCGGATCCTGGCTGGGGTTCGCCTTCGGCGTCCGGGATCGCGTCGCCAATCCCCTGCGCACCCTGGCCAACCTGCTCGAAGCCATGCGCGAGGGCGATTACTCCATCCGCGCCCGGGGCGCCAAGGATGAGGACGCGCTCGGCGAGGTGATGGTCCAGGTGAACGCCATGGGAACGACGCTTCGCGCGCAGCGGCTGGGCGCACTCGAAGCCACGACGCTGCTTCGGAAGGTAATGGAGGAGATCGACGTCGGCGTGTTCGCGTTCGACGCCGCGAACAAGCTGCGGCTGGTGAACCGCGCGGGCGAAAAGCTCGTCGGCCAATCGGCCGAGCGCGCCATCGATCTGACCGCCGAAGAACTCGGCCTCAAAGAGTTCCTGGACGGCGAGCCGCACAAGACCATCCAACGCACCTTCGCAGGCAACAATGGCCGCTGGGGCGTGGCCCGGTCGAGCTTCCGTGAAGGGGGGCTGCCCCATCAGCTCCTGGTCATCACCGACCTGACGCGGCCCTTGCGCGAAGAAGAGTTGCAGGCCTGGCAGCGCCTGGTTCGGGTGCTGGGACACGAACTGAACAACTCGCTCACGCCGATCAAATCCATCGCCGGGAGTCTGGAAAGCCTCGTGGCTCGGGAGCCCAAGCCGCACGACTGGCAGGACGACATGCGCCGCGGCCTGCAGATTATCGCCTCCCGCTCGGAAGCCCTGAGCCGCTTCATGGGCGCCTATGCCCGCCTGGCGAAACTGCCGCGCCCGAAGATCGAGCCGATGGACATCGGCGCGCTGATCCGCCGGGTCGCGGGCCTGGAGACGCGGATTCCGCCGGTTCTCGAGCCGGGCCCCGAGATGAACGTGCTCGCCGATAGCGACCAACTCGAGCAGGTGCTGATCAACCTGGTGCGGAATGCCGTCGACGCTTCCTCGGAGACCGGCGGCGGTGTGCGCGTCGGCTGGGCGCGGGTGAATTCGCACATCGAAGTGTGGGTGCGCGACGACGGGCCGGGTCTTTCGAACACCAACAACCTGTTCGTGCCCTTCTTCACCACCAAGCCGGGCGGTTCGGGCATCGGCCTGGTGCTCTCGCGCCAGATCGTGGAGGCGCACGGCGGTACGCTCTCGCTCCAGAACCGTCGGGACGGGGTTGGCTGCGAAGCGCGCCTGACAATTCCGCTCTGATCCGCCTAACCGGGAGCGGGCGGTGCAGTCTAAAGGGCAGATGCAGGACAGCGACGCGGCAATCGTCGCCCAGACGCTGGGCGGCGACAAGGACGCCTTCCGCCTCTTGGTGGATCGCTACGGCCGAGCTGTCTTCCGTCTGGCTTTCCGCATCACCGGCAACGAATCGGACGCCGAGGATGTGGTTCAGGAGGCATTCTTGCGGGCTTACAAGCAGCTCCATCGGTATGAGTCGCGGTCGTCGTTCGGCACCTGGATTTACAGGATCGCGAGCAACTACGCGCTCGACCTGCTGCGGAGCCGCAAGCGGCGCGACGAAGAGACACTGCCGCCCGGCGAGCAGCCCGCCTCCGATCCTTCGGCCGAGCGGCTGGTATTCGCGGGCCAGGTTCAGGCGCGCTACGAAGCGGTGATGGCGGAGTTGACCGCCCAGGAGCGGATGGCGTTTGTGTTGAGGCACCTCGAAGGCCAGTCGATTGAAGAGATCGGCTCGGCTCTCGGGATCGGCGCGAGCGCCACCAAGAACAGCATCTTTCGCGCGGTGCAGAAATTGCGCCGCGGGCTGGAACCGGTAGTGAGTGTGGCGCGATGCAGCATTTGAACGAAGAGCAGTTGGTGTTTCTGTATTACGGCGAGGGCGAGGGGCGCGAGCACCTGGAACAGTGTGCGGTGTGCCGCGAGCAGTTCCAGGAGTTGTCCCGGGACCTGGACTCGTTCCAGGGGCCCGCGGTTCCCGAACGCGATCCCTTCTACGAAGCGCGGCTGTGGGCCCGGCTGGAGCCGTCGCTCGCGCCTCGTAAATCGCTGCGGCGCTGGTTCGCGGCGCCTCCGCGCTGGGTGACGGCGGCGGCGATGGCGGTGCTTCTGATCGGCGCGTTCACCGCCGGTTGGCTGCTGCGGCCTCGTGAAGCCGTGCAGCCCGCGCGGACCGCGGGCGCCGCTGCCTCGCGCGTGCTCACCATCGCCGTGGGCCAGCACCTGGACCGGTCGCAGCTCATGTTGACCGAGTTGGCGAACTCCGGCGACGCCGACGCCGCCGTCGCGGAAGACCTGCTTGAATCGAACCGCCTCTACCGGCAGACGGCCGAGCGCCAAGGGCAGGCGGCGGTCGCCGCGCTGCTCGATGACCTGGAGAGAGTGCTCGTCGAAGTCGCGCACGACCCGCAAGGGGTCTCCGAAGAGCGCATCGACGACCTGCGCTTTGAGATGCGTGTGATCCGTTCCAAGCTGAGGGCGCGGAAGGCCACGGTGACGACGAACAAAGTGGGAGAGGAGAAACTGTGATGACAACGATGAGATTCTGGGCTGCCGCCGCTCTCGCCTTGGGAGGCGCGCTGGCCCAACCGGAGCCGAAGCCGGCTCCGGCCCCCACCCCCAAAGCCATGCCCGGAATGCCGGGCATGCCCGGGCCCGCGCCTCGGCCGATGGCTTTCCTGGAGGGGTCGCTCGAGGCGCTGCAGGCGGAGTTGGAAGCCAAGCAAGGTGTGCTGGGCCGCACGATCATCCCTGAGGAAGCGATGCTCGCCGAGATGGAGGCGAGGCTGGCTGCTTCGCAGGCCCGCATCGCCTCCGCCGGCGTGCAACTGACGGGCCTCGCGCCAATGGCCGCGCTGGCGGGCGTGGAGGCGAACCTGGCCATGGCCATGGCGCAGGCTGCACCGGCGAGTCCACGCGCGGCCGGCGCCGGCTCGGGTAGCACCATTGCCGCCGCCGAGATGGCCCGCGCGGCGCGCGACCGCGACCGCAAGGAGCGCGCCTATCGCGACGGCCGCTCGCGCCTCGACCGCCGCCAGTACGCCGAAGCCGTTCAGGCCTTCGATGAAGTCATCGCCGGCGGCGGCAACCGCAAGGAGGGTGCGCTGTACTGGAAAGCCTATGCGCTCACTCGCCTTGGCCGCTCCGACGAAGCGCTCGCTTCTCTGAAGGATATTCCCTCGGAGAGCCGCTGGGCCGGCGACGCCAAGGCCCTCGAAGTGGAAGCGCGCCAGGCCTCCGGCCGCCCGGTTTCTCCGGAGAACCAGCAGGACGAAGAGTTGAAACTCTTCGCGTTGAACGCGCTGGTCAGCTCCGACCCCGATCGCGTAATGCCCATCCTCGACCGCCTTCTGAAGTCCAGCAGTTCGCCCCGCATGAAGGAGCGCGCGCTGTTCGTACTCGCCCAGATGGAGAGCGCGAAGGCAAGAGACACGCTGCTCCAGGTGGCGCGCGGCGGCGGCAATCCGGACCTGCAATTGAAGGCCGTCGAGTACCTGGGGATTCATTCGAACAGCACCGAGAGCCGCAACGCGCTGCAGCAGATCTACTCGTCGAGCAACGACAACGCGATCAAGATGGCCGTGCTCCGGGCCTACCTGCAGGCCAACGACAGAGCGCGCGTCCTTGCGGTGGCCAAGGCGGATTCGAACGTGGAGATGCGGCGGTACGCCCTGCAGATGCTCGCCGGTATGGACGCCGAGAACGAGATCTGGCAGATCTACCAATCGGACTCGAACCCGGAAATCCGCCAGATGGCGGTGCAGATGCTCGCCTCCACCGGCGGCGTCCAGAGGTTGCTGGAGGTTGCTCGCACGGAGAAAGACGCGGCCATCCGGTTGCGCGCCGTGCAGATGCTTAGTGGGCAGCGCGGCCAGGAAGAAGCGCTCGCGGCGCTCTATTCCACTGAGCAGGACGCCAGGATCAGGCGGCAAGTGATCTACGCTCTGGGCGGCCAGCAGGCCGTCAAGCAGATCATCGCGATCGCGAAGAAGGAAACCGATCCGGAACTGAAGCGCACCGCCGTGCAGATCCTGGCTGGGATCAAGTCGCCCGAAGCGTCCGAGTACCTGATGGAGTTGCTGAAGTGAGGTTTCCCGCGCTGTTCGTGCTTGCCGGCTGCGCCGCGCTCGCGCAGCCCGTCCTTCAGAACGCACGAGTTGAGAACCGCGCGACAGGCGGGTTTCGCGAGACCTACGGCGCCATCCTCGCCGCGCAGCGGGACCCCGCCTGGCTCGGATTCTCCATCGCCGCGCGGGACGGTCAGGGGACCTCCTGCTGCTGGAGCAACCAGTGCATGGGCTGCGGTCTCGAGGGCCGCGCGGAGTTCGGCCGGCAGGCGGCCCCCACGAGTCCCGTTCGCCTCGAAGGATCGCGCCGCCGCTACGTGCTGCTGCGCCTGGCCGAAGGGCGCGTCGACAAGATTCGCACGTTCAGCGAGGATTGCCCGCTTGACGCCGGTGGCCTCACGTTTTACTGGCTGGGCGATCCGAAGCCCGGCGAGATCCAGCCCCTGCTCGAGTCGCTGGTCCGAGACGGGCGCGACGAGGCCCTCTTCGTGCTGGCGCAGAACGAGGAGCCGGCCTCGCTCGACCTGCTCATTGAGACCGCGCGCAACGATCAGCGCCCGCGCATGCGCTCGAAGGCGCTGTTCTGGCTGGCGCAACGCGCGGGAGAAAAAGCCGTCGGGGTGATCCGGAATTCCCTGGAAAACGACCCCGATTCTCAGGTCAAACGCCAGGCCGTATTCGCCCTTTCGCGGCTTCCCAAGGAGCAGGCCGTGCCCCTTCTCATCGACGTAGCGAAAAAGAGTTCGCAAGCCGAGGTCCGGCGCCAGGCGATTTTCTGGCTCGGCCAGAGCAAGGACCTCCGTGCGCTCGACTTTCTGGAGGAGATCATTCGCCGGTAAGCAGGTTACAATGGGGAACTCGCGGTTTCGCCTATGCGGTTGGCCGAGGACCTCAAGCAATCTCTTCGTTCGCTGCGGCGCAGCCCGACCTTCTCCATCGCCGCACTTGCTCTTTTGGCCATAGGCATCGGCGGCAACGCCACGCTGTTCACTGTAGTGAAGGCCGTGTTGCTGCGGCCGCTTGCCGTCCAGGAGCCCGGCCGTTTGCTTCGGGTTTACTCGACCAACCCATCGAAAAGCGTTTCACGAATGAACGTTTCGGCGGGAAATTACCTGGCCTACGCCGCCGCCAACCGCAGCTTTGCGAGCATCGCCGCGTTTCGAGGAGCAAAGCCGGGGCTGGCCGGTCCGGCGGGTGGCGGGGTGCAGGTTGCGGGTCTGCGCGTTTCGGCGGGCTTCTGCGCGGCGCTCGGCGTGCAGCCTATTCTCGGACGTTGTTTCACGGAGGCGGAAGACCGCCAAGGCGCACCCCTGCTGGCGCTGATTTCCGAAGGGCTGTGGCGTACCCGATTCGGGGGCGTGCCGGAGGTTCTCGGTAAGGCCATTGAACTCGACAAGCAGCCGCACACGATCGTCGGCGTGATGCCTTCCGGGATTGAATGGCCCGCGGGTACGGAGGTCTGGACGCCGCTCGCGCCTCATCCGCAGGAGGTCGCCGCCCGGGGCGCCCGCTACTTCACCGTGATCGCGCGGCTGCGGCGCGACGTTTCGCTCCAGCAGGCGGAAGCCGAGCTGAGATCGCTGGCTGCTGTCGAGGCCGAGCGTCATCCGCAATCCAACGACGGTTGGAGCGTGCGCCTGGAGCCGGTGCTTGATTCGATGATCGAGCCCGTGCGGCCCGCGCTGCTGACGCTGCTTTCCGCGGCCGGTCTTCTGCTCCTCATCGCGTGCGCGAACCTGGCCAATCTCTTACTCGTGCGCGCCGCGGCGCGCCAGCGCGACGTTGCCGTGCGCATCGCCCTCGGGGCCTCCTGGCTGCCGTTTGCCCGGCGGCCGCTGATTGAGAACGCCCTTCTGGCCGCCGCGGGTGCGGGCATCGGACTTCTGCTCGCGCAAGCGACGGTGCGAGCCATCGCCGCCACCCGCCCCGATCTGGTGCCCCGCCTGGCGGGCGCGGAAGTGGACTTCGGCGTGATTTTGTTCACCCTCCTGATCGCCGCGCTCACGGTGGCGGTTGTCGGAATCGTCCCGGCCGTGGGCATCCGCCGCACCGATGTCAATCTGACCTTGCGCGAGGGCGGACGGGGCGGCGGCGAAGGCCCCGGCCGGCGGCGTCTGCGGCAGGCCCTGGTGGTGGCCGAGGTGGCCCTCTCCGTGGTCCTGCTGGTCGGCGCAGGCCTGGTTCTCCGTACGCTCGCCAAGCTCTACAGCGTGGAGACCGGCTTCCGCGCAGAGAATCTGATCGCCCTTCAAATGACGCTCTCCGACAGCTTCGAGGAGCCCTACTATTGGAATCTGTTGGAGCGGTCGCTCGCCTTGGCCCGCGGAGTGCCCGGCGTTGAAGCCGCCGGCGCCTCGGGCGTGCTGCCGCTGACGCCGGCCAATCTGCAGGTACAGTTCCAGCGCGAAAACGCCGCCGGCTCCTCGGTCAGCGAAAAACACCGCGCCCGTTACGACGCCGTCAGCACCGGCTACTTCGAAGCGATGGGTGTGCCCCTCAAGGACGGCCGCGCCATCGGTGATCGGGATGGCGCCAACGCGCCGCCCGTGGTGGTGGTCAGCGAAGCACTCGCGCGCCGCCATTTTCCGGGGGAGAGCGCGGTGGGCAAGCGCCTGATCGTGAACTACGGGAATCCCGCGCCGCGCGAGATCGTGGGCGTGGTTGGCGACATGAAGCACCTTTCGCTCGAGGAGACTCCGCTCGCCGCCATCTACGTTCCCTACCTGCAGGCGCCGCTTCCGATGCTTGCGATTGCCGTCCGCACGGCGCGGCCCGACGCCGGGGAGCAGGTCCGCCGGCAGATCCAGACGCTTGACCCGGCGCTCGCGCCCCCTCGCATCTCGTCCATGGAAGAGGTGGTGGCCGAGTCCACGTTCCAGCGGCGGTTGCTGGCCGGGCTACTGGGTGGCTTCGCGTTTCTAGCTCTGCTGCTGGCCTCCATCGGCGTGTATGGCGTGATGGCCTACGCCGTGGAGCAGCGGCGTGTGGAGTTCGGCGTCCGGCTCGCCTTGGGCGCGCAGCCCAAGGATCTGCGACGCCGCGTGCTGCGCCAGGCGCTCGCTCTCGCTCTGGCGGGAAGCACGCTCGGCTTCGCGGCGGCGATCCCATCCGCGCGCCTCCTGCGGTCCATGCTCTTTGGCGTCGAGCCCGCCGATCCGGTCACCCTCGCGGCGGTGGTCGCAGTTCTCATCGTGGTGGCCTTGGCGGCCAGTTACTTGCCCGCGGCACGGGCTACCCGTGTCGACCCCATCACCGCTTTGCGCAGCGAATAGCCTACACCGCCCGCAGCACACGCGCGGGCAACGTCACAATCGCCCACAGCAGATCGAGGACGCCGCCCACCGCGATGCCCACAATCCGGAACGGCAGCAGCAGCAGCCACACCAGCGGGTAGGCGATCAACGCCACCAGCGCCAGCGGCCAGCACAGGAACAGCAATATCAGCCAGAGCAGAAACTTCACCATGTCAATTAACAATACGCGCACGCCGCCCCTGGAGTTCACGCAACAAAACGGCCGATCGCGCGTCTAAACCGCCATAGGCAATCCATGCGTCTGGGATCTGGCGAATACTGTGGGGAAGTGGTCCGGCGGAAAGGCACACCCGGCCTGGTGCTCACTGAGACGCGTTACGCCGCAGGCAGCGCGGTGGCCCGCCACTCCCATGCGCGCCCCTATCTGTGCCTGGTGCGCACCGGCGGCTATACGGAGACTTATAGCGGAAGCACGCGCGACGTCGCACCGCTGACCGCCGCGTTTCATCCCGCCGGCGAGGAGCACGCCGAGAAGTTCCACGGCCGGGAGACTCGATCGTTCAACGTGGAGTTCCTGCCCGGCGGTGCGGCGGACCGCGTGGTGCTGCCCGGCGAAGCGGAGTTCCGCAGCGGTGGTGCAGTCGCGAACCTCCTTTTGCGCCTGTACGGCGAGTTCCGCCTGATGGACGACGTTTCGCCGCTGGCCATTGAGGGGCTGGTCCTGCAGATCCTGGCCGAGTTGGAGCGAGCCCGGCGCGAACCCTCGACGAGCCAGTCGCCGGAATGGCTCTCTGCCGCGCGCGAGCTGTTGTCCCTGCGCTTCGCCGAAACCCTCTCGCTCAGCGAGCTTGCCGCCGAGGTCAAAGTCCACCCCGTCCACTTCGCCTCCGCCTTCCGCAAGCACTTCGGTTGCACCGCCGGCGACTACGTGCGGCGGTTGCGAGTGGACTTTGCCTGCCGCCGCCTCAGCTCGTCCTCCGCCTCGCTCGCCGGCATTGCCTTCGAAGCCGGCTTCACGGATCAGAGCCACTTCACGCGGACCTTCCGCCGCCACACAGGCGTGACTCCGGCCCAGTACCGCCAGTCCTTCCGAGCCCGCTAATTGTGTACCAACGGCTTAGCTGTGTGCAAGAGACGCGAGCCGGCAAACGGTATCCTCGGTCATGACGAGAAGATGGATGCTCTGTGCGGCCTGGGCCGTATCCATGGCCTGGGCCCAGCGCCCCGACCCCGACGGCCCCATCGACGACGCCGTTCGCCGCCAGGTGGTCGACACGCTCGCCACTCGGCTCGAAGACCGCTACGTGTTTCCCGAAACCGCGAAGCAGATCGTGGAGCACCTTCGCCGCAAGCAGCGAGACGGTGCATACGCGCAGATCGAGACCGGCCGCGCCTTCGCCAAACAACTTACCGCGGACGTCCAGGAGATCTCCAAGGACAAGCACCTGCGCGTGAACTACGTGCCCGAAGGCGTGCCCGAGCTGCGCCGTCCTTCGCCCGAGGACATCCATCGTCAGCGAGCGTTCATGGCCCGCGTCAACTACGGCTTCGAAAAGCTGGAGCGCCTGGAGGGCAACGTCGGCTACCTGGATCTGCGGGGTTTCATGGACCCCGCGCTGGGCGGCGACACCGCGTTCGCGGCCATGCAATTCCTGGCCAACACTGACGCGCTGATCATCGATCTCCGCCGCAACGGCGGCGGCGCGCCGGGCATGGTTGCGTTGATCACATCGTGGCTGTTTGGCGACGATCGCGTGCATCTGAACGACCTGTACTTCCGCCCCGCCGGCAGCACGGAGCAATGGCACACCATGCCCTGGGTTCCGGGCAAACGATACGCCGGCAAGGACGTCTACCTCCTTACGAGCAAGTTCACTTTCTCCGCCGCGGAGGAGTTCGCCTACAACCTGAAGAACCTCCAGCGGGCGACCATCGTTGGTGAAACCACGGGCGGCGGCGCGCACCCCGGCGAGGGCGTGAAGTTGCACGAGAAGTTCAGCGCGTTCATCTCTACCGGGCGCGCGATCAATCCCTATTCCAAGACCAACTGGGAAGGGACGGGTGTGGCGCCCGACGTCGCCACGGACGCCGAAGTTGCCCTCAAGAAAGCGCACCTGATGGCGCTCGAAAAGGCGCTCTCGAAGGGCGGGTTGGAGCCTGCCCGGGTGAAGCAGGCGGTGGAGGACAAGATCGTTTCGCTAAAGAAGGAGCTAGGACAATGAGGAGAATTCTGGGTATGGCCCTGCTGCTGTGCGGGGCCGCGTTCGCCGGCGAACTGAAGCTGCCGGATTCGCCCGTGGGTAAGCGGTTCGCGAAGTTCGTCGAGGTCTTCAATGCCGGTGAGCGTGCCGGTTTCGTTGCTTTCCATAAGGAGACCGCCAGCGACGCCGAGGCGTCGCAGCGAGCCGATCAGGATGTGGGCGCCGCGAAGCAGACCGGCGGGCTGAAGTTGCACAGCGTCACCAAGTCCGATGAAACCTATATCAGCGTGCTGGCGCAGACCAAGAGTAGCGGCGAGTGGATTCAGTTTGAGTTTGAAGTGGCCAAGGAAGCGCCCCACGATGTGACCAACATCGGCGTGCGGCCGGCGTCCGCGCCGAAAGACGCGGCGAAGTAGGCCTCAGACGGCCTCTTCGGCGTGGTACGAACTGCGCACGAGGGGGCCGCTCTCCACGTGGCTGAATCCCAGCGCCCTGCCCGCGGCCTGGTAGTCCGCGAACTCCGCGGTGGGCACGTAGCGGATAATCGGCAGGTGCTTCGGCGACGGGCGCAGATACTGTCCGATGGTCATGATGTCCACACGGTGCGCGCGCAGGTCGCGCATCACGGAAAGCACTTCGTCTTTTGTTTCGCCCAAGCCCACCATCAACCCGGACTTCGCCGGGATCTCCGGCGCGAGTTCCTTGGCGCACTGCAACATTTCGAGTGACCGCTCATACCGCGCGCCGAGCCGGACCTGCTTGTACAGGCGAGGCACGGTTTCGATGTTGTGGTTGAGTACGTCCGGCCTTGCCGCGAGCACGGTGGCCATCGCGTCGCGAGACCCTTGAAAATCGGGCACCAGCACTTCCACGCGGCAGGCGGGAACGGCCTCGCGAATGGCCTGGATGGTTCGAGCGAACAACTCCGCGCCGCCGTCCTTGCGGTCGTCGCGATTCACGCTGGTGACCACGGCGTAGTTCAGACCCAACGCCGCAACGGCTTCGGCGACGCGGCGCGGTTCGTCGTAGTCGATATCCAACGGCACGCCCTTCTGCACCGCGCAAAAACCGCAGCGTCGCGTGCACACGTTGCCCAGGATCATGAACGTGGCCGTGCGCCGGTTCCAGCACTCGCCCACGTTCGGGCATGCCGCGCTTTCGCACACCGTGTGCAGTTTGAGCCGCTCCACCAGGCCTTTCAACTCGCGATAGTTGTCGCCCACGGGTGCGGGCGCGCGAAGCCACTTGGGACGTTCGGGTTTGGGAGCGATGGTAACGAGCACTGGTTACTTTGATTCTAGCGCGGCCAGTCCGGATTCCACCGATTCCCGGAAGTCGCCCGCGGGCAGGGAATTCAGGTTGATACGCACATTGGCGATCGCCCCCGTAAGCGCCGCCTCGGCGCATGCCTTCGCGGTCACCACATCGGAGGCCACCTTCGCCGGCGCCACCGTTTCCAGTCGCTCCAGTTGCCGCTGCACGTCGCGCACGGTCTCTGCCACTTCGAGAGGCACCGCGGTCGCCAAGCGCATCGCCGCGTCCACAAACGGCCCGCGCTCCGCCTTCGGCCGCTTATAGGCGGCCACCACAGCCTGATAGGCTTGCGCGTCGCGCTCCACTGCCGCGGTCAGAAACCGGCGCGGCGTTTCGAAGTCGAAACCCGTGAGTTTCGCCAGGCCAGCGACCATGGAGCCCAAAGCCGCGGCCATCGCACCAGCCGCCGCCGATACGCTGCCCCCGCCCGGAGTCGCCGACGGAGCGGCTACTGAATCCAGGAACTCGCTCAGTCCGTCGCGCTCGCCCATCGCCTCCGCGATGCGGTTCTCGAGCACCATGCCCGGATGGAAGTTCTCGATGCGCAGCGCGTAGTCCGCCGTCAGCTCCAGCGCCTTCTTGGGAATCAGCCCGACGATCTCGCTACCCACCACCGGCACGCCGTATCGCTCGGCTTCCGCCCGAACCGTCTCAAAGACCCGATGGATCGGCGTCTGCTCGAAATCGGTCAGATTCATCGACACCTGCGCCAGGTGCCGGGAAGCCAGCGGAACCCCCATCGCCTTGACGTAGCGGAATCCGCCCGTGGAGTGGCGGATGCCCTTGGCGATTCGCTTCGCGATCCCGATATCCGGGGTGCCCAGGTTGATGTTGTAGGCGATCAGAAATTTCCTCGCGCCGACCACTGTCGCGCCGGCGGTGGGATGCAACTCCGGCCCGCCCACATCCGGCCTGCGGTCCGGATTCGACGGCGCCTCCTCTCGCAGACCTTCGAACTGGCCGCGCCGTATGTTCTCCAGGTTCACGCGATCCGGCCGTTTCGCCGCGGCTTCATAGAAGTACACAGGGATACGGAACCGCTTCCACAATTCAGCTCCCACGCGCTCGGCGATCGCCACGCAGTCCTCGAGCGTCACTCCCTCCACGGGCACAAACGGAATCACGTCCGTCGCCCCGATCCGCGGATGCACTCCCTCATGCTTCGTCAGGTCGATCAACTCCGCGGCCTTCCCCGCCGCGCGGACCGCCGCCTCCGCCACCGCCTCGGGCTCTCCGGCGAAGGTCAGCACGCAACGGTTGTGATCGGCGTCCAGCTCGCGGTCGAGCAGCGCCACCCCGTGCTTGGACCGGATCGCCTCCACCAGCAGATCCACCCGCGCCGCATCGCGGCCCTCTGAGAAATTCGCCACGCATTCGATCAGTTTCCGGGGCATGTCGTCTTGTTCCTGCGGTAAAGTATCGCGCCTTTCTTCATCGTCAGGTGGATCGCGTTTACGCCAAACTGGTAGGGGATCTCGCGGTAGTCGGCCACGTCCGCCATGATCAGGTCCGCCTGCTTTCCGAACTCCAGCGAGCCGACCCGATCCGCCATGCGCAGGGCCCACGCACCGTTGATGGTTGCCGCTGCGATCGCCTCGGCCGGCGTCATCCGCATCTGCGTGCAGGCCAGCGAGAGCATCATCGGCATGCTGTAGCTGGGGCTGGTGCCGGGGTTGTAGTCGGAGGCCAGGGCCACCGCCGCACCCGAGTCGATGAATAGACGCGCCGGAGCGTACCGCTGCAAGCCGAGGTGAAACACGGAGCCGGGCAGGAGGGTGGCGATGGTCGTGGAACGGGCCAGCACTTCCGCGTCGGCCCGCTCCGCCTGCTCCAGATGATCGACGCTCACGGCGTCCAATTCCACGCCCAACTGGACGCCGCCGCTGCGGGCGAACTGCTCGGCATGCAGTTTCAGCCCCAACCCGTGCTCCCGCGCGCTCCTCAGGTAGGCGCGCGCCTGTTCGACGGAGAACGCCGTCGGCTCGCAGTATACGTCGGCGAACTGCGCCAGTCCGCGCCGCGCGACGGCCGGGATCATGGCCCTGCACATCCATTCGATGTAATGGTCGGGGCGCCCTTGGAACTCCGGCGGCACCACGTGCGCACCCAGGTAGGTCGCGGCAACGTCCAGCGGAACGCCGTTCAATTCCTCCAGGGTCTTCAGCGTCTTTGTCTCGCCGGCCTCGTCCAGCCCGTATCCGCTCTTCGCCTCCACCGTGGTGGTGCCGTGTCGCACCATCCCATCGATGGTCTTACGCGCGGCGGTTTCCAGAGTCCTTTTGGGTAACGACCGCACCGCGCGCACGCTCGAGAGGATGCCTCCCCCCTTCTTCGCGATCTCCTGGTAGGTCTTACCCTGCAGGCGCATCTCGTAATCGAGCAGCCGCGGCGGCCCGCAGACCAGGTGGGTGTGGCTATCGACGAAACCCGGCAGCACCACCCGGCCGTCTGCGTCGATGGTCTCCGCGTGCCGCGCTTCCGCGAGGTTCTCAATGCGGCGCGATGGCCCGACTGCGACGATCACGCCGTTCTCGATGAGCAGCGCACCGTTTTGGATCAGCCCCGGATCGTTCAACGCGTGTCCGCGGCGCGGGCCCGAAGGTCCATGCAGCGTCAACAACTGACGCGCCCCGCGAACGAGTATCCGCTTCATCCGCCGCCGCTTCGCATCGGCGCGCGCAAACCGCTACGCCCGGCGAACTCCACCGCCTCAGCATAACCGGCGTCCACATGACGCAGCACGCCCAGGCCGGGATCGCAGGTCATGACGCGCCAGGCGCGCTCTCCCGCGGCCTTTGTGCCGTCCACAACCGTCACTTGCCCGGCGTGCAAAGAGTACCCGATGCCTACGCCGCCGCCGTTGTGCACCGACACCCAGCTTGCGCCCGCCGCCGTGTTCAGGAGCGCGTTCAAAATCGGCCAATCCGCCACCGCGTCGCTGCCGTCCCGCATCGCCTCCGTCTCCCGATACGGCGACGCCACCGAGCCGCAGTCCAGGTGGTCGCGCCCGATGACGATCGGAGCGCCCACCACCCCGCGCGCCACCATGCGGTTCATCTCCACCGCGAACTTGTCCCTTTCGCCGTACCCGAGCCAGCAGATGCGCGCCGGCAATCCCTGAAAGGCCACCCGCTCACGCGCCAGTGCGATCCAACGCTGGAGCGAATCGTTCTCCGGGAACAGGCGGCAGACCGCTTCGTCGGTGGCCGCGATGTCGGCGGCTTCGCCTGAGAGCGCCACCCATCGGAACGGTCCCTTGCCTTCACAAAACAACGGGCGAATGTACTCCGGCACGAAACCCGGAATCGAGAAAGCGTTTTGCACGCCCCGGTCCGCCGCCATTCGCCGGATGTTGTTGCCGTAATCGAAGACCACCGCTCCCGCCGCTTGCAGGTCGAGCATCGCCCGCACGTGAACCGCGATTGAGTCGAGCGACCGCTCGAGGTAGTCCTTCGGATCGCGTCTCCGCAACTCCGCCGCTTGCGCCACCGTGAAGCCCGAAGGAATGTACCCGTTCAAGGGATCGTGGGCGCTGGTCTGGTCCGTCAACAGGTCGGGCGTGAGTCCCCGCCGCGCCATCTCCGGCAAGATGTCGGCGCAATTCGCCGCCAGGCCCACGGACAGGCCGATCTTGCGCCGCCGCGCGTCCTCCAGCCACTCCATCGCCTCGTCGAGCGAGCGCGCCTGCCGGTCGCAGTAGCGGGTTTCGACGCGCCGTGCAATCCGGGCCGGGTCCACGTCGATCCCCAGAAACGCCGCCCCGTTCATCGCCGCCGCCAAGGGTTGGGCTCCTCCCATTCCCCCCATGCCGCCGCTCACCACCAGCCGGCCTTCCAGAGACCCGTCGAAATGTTTCCGCCCCGCCGCGGCGAAGGTCTCGAACGTACCCTGCAGAATGCCCTGAGACCCGATGTAGATCCAACTGCCGGCCGTCATCTGGCCGTACATCATGAGCCCGGCCCGCTCCAGATCCCGGAAATGATCCCAGTCGGACCACTTGCCTACGAGGTTCGAATTCGCGATCAGCACCCGCGGCGCGTGCTCGTGCGTGCGGAACACCCCCACCGGTTTGCCGGACTGAACGAGCAGCGTCTCGTCGTCGGCGAGAGTCTCCAGTTCTCTCACGATCGCCCGAAAGCAGTTCCAATCGCGGGCCGCCTTCCCGCTACCTCCATATACGACTAATTCCTCGGGCTTTTCCGCAACTTCGGGGTCCAGATTGTTCATCAACATCCGAAGCGCGGCTTCCTGCCGCCAGCCCCGGCAACGCAACGCGGCGCCCCGAGGCGCTCGTACCAGCGCGGTCATGGCACTCTTACTCTATCACCGGCGCCGCGCCCTTTCTTTGGGAAAGAGCAACGAATTCCGTTCTATTTGTGGAGGGAATTTCCCTCTTCTTGGGCGCGCGCCCGGCCGCGGTGAGCGCCGCCGTCCGGAGGATTAACCTGGCGGGAACATCGCGCCCCTCTTTCACGTAGAGTGATTGATGGAGGATCCCATGAGGTTGTTGCTGGCTGCGCTGCTCGCGCTCCCGCTGTGCGCGGCCCCCGCCGCCGTCGATTCCAAAGAGTTTACGAAGACCGTGAACTGGAAGGCCGACGTCCCGGTGGTGATCGAAGCCGAGAGGGGCACCCTCGAAGTCACCGGCTGGGATCAGCCCAAGGTTGAGGTCTACGCCAAGGTGGAGGCGGAAACCGGGATGTTCCGGCCCAAGCACGCAGTGGAAGACACGCAGATTCAAGTGGAAGAAGTGGCCGGAATCCGCATCCGCGTCGACTTCTCCAAGATTCAGCAGAGTAGCTGGCAGGTCTTCGGCGGAGGGCAGACGCGCCCCCGGGTGAACCTCAAGATCAAGGTCCCCAGGGCCGCCGCGCTGCGCGTGAAGTCCAGCGTTGCCGCTTCCACGCTCTCCGATCTCCGCGGCGAACTCGAGGTGGAAACCGTGCGCGGCTCCGTCGTGATGAAGGGCATCGATGGGGTGGTTCGCCTGAAGACCGTGGTGGGTGACGCCGAACTGCACCTCGCCAAAGTCTCCGCGGGCACGCGAGTCGAAACCGTTCGCGGCAACATCCAGGTGTTCCTGCCCGCCAAGGGGAAGTTCGACATCGAGCCGGACGCTTTGCGCGGCGAGGTGCGCTCCGACTTCGGCAAAACGGCCGGCGAGTTAATCAAGGAGCGTACCAAGGTGAACGGCGGCGGGCCAGCGCTCCGCGTCGTCACCATGCGCGGCACCGTGGAAATCAAGAAGGGCTGATCGAACAAACACGAAGGGCGGGCCGTTTGCAGGCCCGCCCTGATCACGCGTCTTGTTACTCGCGGCCGATCGTGATGTCCGGCCAGCAGCCCTGGTGTTCGTGCTCCTCATCCGCGCCGGGCATCCCGAAGGGAAAAGTGGGCCCCGCCGGCGCCGGCGGGACGAACTTCGGATCGAGCGCCTTGGCGATCTGATCGCGCAGGTCTTCCAGGTGGTAACGCGTCGCCCGGTCGGTGGCGCGAGGCAGCGCGGCGGCGATCTGTGCACTGAGCGTTTTCAGCTCGCCCCGAGCCAGCGGCCGCACATCATCGGAGGCCGGTGCCCGGCCCGCGATCTTCTCCGACATCAATTGCAGCCATGCGCGCTGCGTGTTGCGCCGGTATGCATCGACTTTGGGCGCGGGTGCGTCCAGCTCACTGAACACGCCCTTGCGGACGTCGGTCAGCAGTTCCACCGGCTTGTAGGCCTTCTCACCATCGATCGCCTCCTGCTCCACCATCCGCGACAGCCGCATGTTCGAAAGCAGCCCGCCCAGCACGCGCGTCTGCGCCGTGCGGATGCGGTTCAGGACGCCGTCCGGCTCGATGCGCCGCAGAATCTCCGGCCGAATCGCGAGCTTCGGCGTGGCGAACGCGTTCTCGTTCAGAAACTTCACCGCCGCCATCTGCCTCGCCTTGGGAGTCAGCGTAAACCGCACGCCGTCCTGGCCGCCGTGCTTCTGCTGGGTCTCGTACGAGCCCACGATGTTGTTCACATGGTTCAACTCCGTGGCCCACTGTCCCAGCATCCGTCCGTAGACCTCTTCGAGTTCGTCCCAATCTTCGCCCGGCCGCAGCGTTGCTTCCAACAGCATCGCGCTCACGCGCTCCAGGTTTTTCAGGCCCAGGCGCGTGGCTTCCACCGCGTCGGAGTCGCCCACCGCTTCCGTCGCCTCGCCGTAGTCCGAGCCCCGTGCGCCTGCCGTGCTGAACCGCAGCCACGGTGTCTTATCCTGCGCGCGCGCCCACTCGTCGAGCGTCTTCTTCTCGTCCTCCGGCGTCTTCGCTCCCGGAATCGGCTTGTAGCCCCACATCGTCGCCCACTTGTCGTACGGGCCGATCTGCGGGATGAGCAGCTTCGGATCCACCTTGTCCTCCGGCTGCACCACGTAGTTGAAGCGCGAATAATCCATGAGTGTCGGCGTGTGGCCCATGGTCTTCAGCCACTCCGCGTTGCGGATCTTGTCGATCGGATAGAGCGAGCTCGCCTTCATGTTGTGCTGGAAGCCGAGCGTGTGGCCTACCTCGTGCGCGCAGACGTACTCGATCAGTTCGCCCATCAGATCGTCTGGCAGCGGCAGCTTCTTCGCGCGGGAATCGAGCGGCCCCGCCTGCACGAAGTACCAGTTCTTATTCAGGTTCATCACGTTGTGGTAGAACTGGATGTCCGATTCGAGAATCTCGCCCGTGCGGGGATCCGCGACGTGCGGTCCCGAAGCGTTTTCGATCGTCGAGGGCAGCCACCGGATCACTGAGTAGCGCGCGTCTTCCGCGCTCCATTCGGGGTCTTCCTCCGGAGTGGGCGCTTCCTTGGCGATGATCGCGTTCCTGAAGCCCGCTTCTTCAAACGCGGACTGCCACTTCTCGACGCCCCGCTTCATGTAGGGCACCCACTTCTTCGGCGTCGCCGGGTCAATGTAGTACACGATCGGCTTCACCGGGTCGCTGATCGCCGCGTTCGGGTCCTTCTTCTCCAGGCGCCAGCGGCGAATGTAGGTTGTCTGTACCGCCTTGTGCTCGTCCTTTCCGTAATCGACCTGCCGCTGTGAGAAGTACCCCACGCGTTCGTCGAAGAGGCGCGGCATCATGGGGTTTTCCGGCAGCTTCACCATGCTGTAGTGCATCACCACGCTGGCGCTCCCCGGCCGCATGCCCGACCCGAGGAACGGATTCGCCGGCGTTTCCGGCCGCGGGCCGAACGTCGGCGCTTCGATCGGCGCGGTGTAGGTGTGCGTCGCCTCCACCTCGATGTTCGTGGGGAACGAAACCGCGCGGTCCAGGAACGAACGGGAAGCGTCGAAGCCTCGCGCCCGCAGCCGCGCCCGCGCGCTCAACTCCGGCACCTCGGACGTGAACAGGCGCGTCACCTCGATCACCGGCGCCTCGTTCTTGCCGATCGCCTCGATGTTGAACGCCGCCAAAATCGTGCTGTTGTTCGATGCCTCCACCGCCTTGGCGATGGGTTGCGACCGGTCGGCGATCACCTCATACACCGCGGTGCGCAACAGCACGCGATCCCCGCGCCGCTCCCACTTCACCACCCGGTTGCCCATGGCCTGGCCGCCGTAGCCCACGCCCAGCGTCGTGCGGGCGATCTGCGTCACCCACAGGAACTCCTTCCCCAACTCCGCTTTCGGGATCTCATAGTAGATCCGGTCCTTGATCCGATGCACCGTGAAGATGCCGTCGTCGGACTTGGCCTCGGAGGTGATCACCTTCTCATACGGCCGGATCACCGGCTGTGTCGGCCGCGCGCCCGCGCCCGGAAACCCTCCGCCGGCCGGCGGCGTGTCCGAAGGCGGCGTCGGCGGATCTTGTGCAAAGGCCGCCGCGGCGGCCGCGAACACCATCAGAATTCGCTTCATCCCTGATACTCCCGTTCATCCAACTTGAAATTCCGCCCGAATCTCGGGGCTGTCCTTGTAGCCGAGGCGGCATGCCTTCGCCCGTAGAACCGAACTCCGCTCCACGGTCACCGGCCCCGCCGCGAGCAGCCAGCGCGCATTTTCTCCGCTTTCGAAAGTGTAAGCGATGGAGGCGCCCGGCGTGGCGCACTGGAGCCGCACCGGCGCACCCGCCGCCACCTTTCCTCCGTGAGGCGCAACCGACGGCGCCGCGGTTACCTGCCACACGCCGCCCGGCCGCATGCGCTCCTTGAGTTCGTCTTCCTTCAAGTGGCCCAGGTCCTTGGTCTCCGCCGTCCACTGCGCATGTGCCTTTCGCAGACGCTCCAACTCGGCCTTGTGTTCGGGCCGCGCCGCCAGGTTGTTCACCTCGTGCGGATCGGCTTGCGTGTCGTACAACTCCTCTTCCGGCTTCTCCGGCGCGAAGAACAACTTCTGAGGGCCGGCGAGTTTGCCTTCCTTGTTGAGCCGGCGCCACTCGCGCATGGTCGGCATCTGTTCCATGTAGTCGATGTACTGCGCGTAGGGCTTGCACGCCTGGTAATTGCGGATGTACTTCCAGCGCGAATCGCGCACCGCGCGAATCAGGTCGTAGGTCTCGTCCATGCGGTCGCGCGCGGCGTAAACGTAGCGCCGCTCCGGCGCTTCGTGCGGGCCGAGGAACGCCTGCCCCTGCATGTATCCGGGCGCTTTCACGCCGGCGATCGACATCGCCGTCGGCCCCAGGTCCATCAGGCTCACCATCCGGTCCACCACCGTTCCCGGCTTGACCATCCCCGGCCACCGCACGATCAGCGGCACATGAATTCCCGAATCGTACGGCCACCGTTTGGCCCGCGGGAGTCCGCGGCCGTGATCGCCCCAGAAGAAAACGGCGGTGTTTTCCGCGAGCCCCTGCTCTTCGAGTTCGCGCAGCAAGCCGCCCATCTGCAGGTCCATGGCGGTGACCAGGTCGTAGTAGTTCGCCCAGTCGCGCCGCACCACGGGCGTATCCGGATAGTAGGGAGGCAGCTTGGCATCTTCGGGCCGATGCCGGTCCTCGGGGCTCAGCCGTTTCGTTCGCTCTGCGAACTCCTCGGGTGTCAGGCGGATCTGGCTTTCGTGGGTTGTTGTCAGGTTGAAGACGGAGAAGAACGGCTGGTCGTTGCGGCGCCGGTTGCGGTAATGCGCGCGGTTGCTGTTCTCGTCCCAGGCCGTCACCGGCGCGTCGAAGTTGTAATCGGTCTTGACGTTGTTGGTGCAATAGTAGCCCGCCGCGCGCAGGTACTCCGTGAAGCACTTCACTTCCGGCGGCGGCACGCCTTGCGACCGCATGTGGTGCGTACCGATGGACGACGGGTACATCCCGGTGATGATCGACGACCGGCTGGGCGCGCACACGCCGTAGGTGGAAAACGCGCGCGTGAACCGCGCTCCCTCCCGCGCCAGCCGGTCGAGGTTCGGCGTGCGCGCCCACGCGTCCCCATAGCAGCCCAGGTCGGGCGAAGTGTCTTCACACGACAGCCAGAGAATGTTCCAGCGCTTCTGTTGGGCGAGCGCCATCGCGGGCAAACCCGCCCCCGCGGCGAGCAAGGATCTTCTGCTAAGCATGGCAGGGGAATTGTATCGCCCCGGGCCATTCGCTAGATTGGTGGTTGGAGGATTGGCCGAGCGGTTGAAGGCGGCGGTCTTGAAAACCGCAGTAGGGGAAACTCTACCGGGGGTTCGAATCCCTCATCCTCCGCCACCCTCTTCTCTTCATACAATCGGTAGGACGCCTATGAGCCCGACACCGATTTCCCGCCGGACGCTGCTCTCCGCCAGCCTCCTCTTTCCTCTGCGCGCCCGCGCCGCCGCCGAAACCGTTTACTTCGGCACCTACGGAGGCGGCATCCTCAGCGCCACGTTCGATTCAGCCACCGGGGTCCTGGCCAAGCCTTCGCCGGCGGCAGCCACCGACAACCCTTCGTTCCTCGTGCTGCATCCCAACGGCAAACACCTCTATGCGGTCGGGGAAACCGGCGAAGGCTTCCTGGCGGCCTTCGAGAGATCCGGGGGCAAGCTGAAACCCCTGAACAAGGTCCCCGCCCGCGGCGGCGCGCCCTGCCACATCACGCTCGACCGCACCGCCCGCTACGCCCTCGCGGCCAACTATTCGGGCGGCAGCGTCATCGTGTACGCACTCGAAGCCAACGGCCTCCTGGGCCGCGAAACCGCCTTCGTCCAGCACCGTGGTTCCAGCATCAACCCGCAACGGCAGCGCGAACCGCACGCCCACTCCATCCGCGTGTCGCCCGACAATCGGTTCGTCCTCGCCGCCGATCTCGGCCTCGACAAGCTCCTCGTCTACAAGTTCGACGCCGCCACGGGCAGTCTCACCCCGCACGAGCCGGCTTTCGCCAAACTGCGCCCCGGCGCCGGTCCGCGTCACTTCGCGTTTCATCCCGCGGGCCGTTTCGTCTACGTGATCAACGAACTCGACTCCACCGTCACCACCTTCGAGTTCAACGCCGCCAAGGCGGTGTGCAAGGAGGTCCTCACCGTCTCGACGCTCCCTCCCGGCGCGGCGCCCGGCGGCAACTCCACGGCCGAAGTCCAGGTGCATCCCACCGGGAAGTTCCTGTATGGCTCCAACCGCGGGCACGACTCCATCGCGGTCTTCGCTCTCGCCCCGGACCCGGGCCGCCCGCGTCTGGTCGAGAACGTCTCGACGGGCGGAGCGACGCCGCGCAACTTCGGCATCCATCCTTCCGGACTCTGGCTGATCGCCTGCAATCAGAAGACGAATAACGTGCAGGTCTTCGCCATCGACCCGGCCTCCGGCCGCTTGAAAGCGAACGGTCCCCTGGTGGGCATGCCCTCGCCCGTCTGCGTACAGTTCGATGCCCGGTGACGCCACGTGGCCACGTTCCAGGAATCGATCCACCTGCCGACCAAGGGACACGCCGCCGTCATCGACATAACCGACCTCGTCCAGCAGATCGTTGCGCGGAGTGGCGTGGCCACGGGCATCGCGAACGTTTCGGGAGTGGGCTCCACGCTCGCCATCACGACCATCGAATACGAACCGGGCTGCGTGGCCGACCTCCAGCGGGCGCTCGAAGCGATCGCTCCCGCCAATGACAACTACCGCCACAACGCGCGTTGGGGCGATCACAACGGCTACTCGCATGTCCGTAGCGCGCTCCTCGGCACGGCGCGCGGCTACCCGGTGCGCGCCGGCGCGCTCGCGCTGGGCACGTGGCAGCAGGTCGTCCTCATCGATCTCGACGACCGACCGCGCCGCCGCGAGGTGATCGTCACCGTGGTTGGGGAATAATGGAAGTATGCGCGGGCTGCTGGGAACCACGTTGGCCCTGGGCGTCGTCATCGCACTCGGTGCGAGCAACCTCACTCACTACCAGAAAGCGAAGCAGAAGATCGATCTCATTGAGGGCGATCGCGCCCCGCGCGGCGCGCGCATCACGCTGAGCGAAGAAGAACTCGACGCCTACGTGCGCGGCGAGATCCCGACCGTGGCCGGCCAGGGCGCCGTGAAGAGCTCCAAAGTCAAACTCCGTGCGAACGGCGGACGCGTGGACGCGCAGGTGGACTTCATTCAGTTGCAGAAGAACACCGGCCGAAAGCCGGGTTGGCTGCTTTCGCGCCTTCTGCGCGGCGAGCACTCCGTTTCCGCCTCGGTCCGGATGCAGTCCGCCAAGGGACAGGCCACGGTGTGGGTGGACGAAGTGACCCTCAACGGTGTCGCGCTGGGCGGTCCGCTGCTCGACTTCCTGATGGATGCGTTCATCACGCCCAAGTTCCCGGACGTGAAGATCGGCGAGCCCTTCCCGCTGAAGCACGACGTCGAGCGCGTCGACATCCGGCCGGATGCGGTTCACGTCCAGATCAGGCGTTGACCGGAGGTCCCGCCGAGTCGCGCCGCGCCGCCTCCGCTTGCATCGCCCTCCACGTCTCTTCGAGCTCCGAAGCCAACCGCCCGCCCGAACGCCGGTACACATCGATCAGACTTCCGTAATACCAGAACTGTTCCGCGCGGCTCTTGGTCCGGAACCGCTGCCAGAGCGCTTCGCCCTGCTCGCGGTAATCGGTGAGCATCGAGCGCAGGTTGTGCAGCTTGTCGGCGCAGGAAACCAGGCGCACGGACGCGCTCGCTTCCGCCAGGTGATCGATGTAGGCCTGCTTCCGCTCCCGCCAGCGGTCCTTGCCGTGCTCCTCGTCGCTGGTGCAGCCCTCGACAATCGCGAGCACCGCCTCGCCGAACCGTTCGCGGATCTCCGCGCGGAGCCCGTCGCGCCCGCCCGGATACGAATCGCCCTGATCCTCCAGCGCGTCGTGCAGCAACGCCGCAATGCACTCGACTTCGCCGCCCCCGCCCTCGGCCGTCAGGCTCGCCACAGCCAGCAGATGCGCGACGTAAGGAATCGCCGTGCTTTTCCTCTTCTGTTCGCGGTGCAGGGCACTCGCGAACACCAACGCCGCGTCGAATCGTTCGCTCAGCATGAATGCGCCATGATACCCGGAATGCGGCGCGTGAGGTTGGCGGAAGCCAGTGGGGGTCGAACCCACCCGAGACGCAAGCGCCTCACACTGGTTTTGAAGACCAGGCCCGGCACCGGCCGGAATTGGCTTCCGTTTCGATTCTACTCGCTGGCGGCCGCGGCGCTCGTGCCGGTGCCCGCCAGTCCGAGTTCGCCGGCCCTCGCCCGCATCGCCTCGATGCAAAAGCCGATGTGCTCGTCCAGGTCCACGCCCAGCTCCGCCGCTCCGTTGACGATGTCCTCCCGGCTGACGCTGCGCGCGAAGGCTTTGTCCTTCATCTTCTTCCGCACGGACTTCACGTCCACCTCGTGAATGCTGCGGCTCGGCTTCACGTAGGAAATCGCGGTGAGAAAGCCCGCCAGTTCGTCGCAGGCGAACAACGTCTTCTCGAGCGCGCTCTCGCGCGGCACGCCCGAGTAGTTGGCGTGCGACAGGATCGCTCTGCGGATCTCCTCCGGGACGCCGCGCGCGGCCAGCATCGGCTCGCCTTTCATCGGGTGATCCGGCGCCGCGGGATGGATCTCCCAATCGAAGTCGTGAAGCAGCGCCGTCACCGACCACTTCGCCTCGTCCTCGCCGTTCCTTCGCGCATAGGCGGCGACGCATGCCTCCACCGCCAAGGCGTGCTTGCGCAGCCCGTCGGACTGAATGAACTCGCAGACGATGGACCACGCCGCCGCGCGGTCAATGGCGGAACTCATACGGACGAGGATACCCTAAGTCTCGATGGACCTCGCCCACTACACCGCCCGCCGCGCCACCGCACCGATGATCATCGACGGACGCCTGGACGAAGCCGCCTGGCGCGCCGCCGCGCCCTCTTCGCCCTTCATCGACATCGTCACCGGCGAGCCCGCGTGGTTCGATACGCGCGTGCGCATCCTGTGGGATGACGATCACCTCTACTTCGGCTTCACCGCCGAGGAGACTCACGTGTGGGCCACCCTTACCGAGCGCGATTCCAAGATCTGGCTCGATAACGACCTGGAGATCTTCATCGCCGGCCAGGATGCCTACTATGAGTTCGAAATCAACGCCTATGGGACGATCTACGAGGTGTTCTGGGTCTGGCAGGACATGTACCGCGAAGGCAGCCCCTACAACGTCCCCGAGTGGAATCCGGCGGGCCGCCCGCTGATGCTCATCGACGGTATCGGCGGCCACGTGCACCCGCGCGGCTGGCGCAACGGCTTCCTCGATTACGATCTCCCCGGCCTGCGCGCCGCCGTGCACATCGATGGCACGCTGAATGACCCATCGGACACCGACCGCGGCTGGTCCTGCGAAGTCGCGATACCGTGGGCCGGCCTGCATTGGCTTGCCGACGGCCGATCCCTGCCGCCTCGCGAGGGCGATGTGTGGCGCATCGACTGCTCGCGCTTCCAGCACATCGGCCCGCGCGGTGAACGCCTGGACCCCGCGGCCGGCTGGACGTGGAATCGCCACGGCCACTACGATTCACATATCCCGGAGACGTTCACCTTCGTGCACTTCTCGCGCGATCCGGCGGCCGCCTGACCGGACTACCGGGGCCGCGAGTTCCGGATGTGATCGACGATGATCCCGGAGATTCGTTCCACGAACGGCCGCCCGCTGTTCAACAGGTTCTCGCGCGTCATGTAGTTCACGTCGATGTCCGGCCGCACGCCGATGTTCTCCAGGTACGGCGCGGATGGATAGTCGGCGGTGCTGATGTACCTGGGCCGCGTGACGAGGGTCAGCGTGTTGCCCGCCGTGGCCTCCGAATAGAAACCGGCGGACCAGCCCTCCGAGAGGCCGCCCATGCCCGCGGTTCTCATGCCGACGATCGGACCGCGGCGATTGTCCTGAATGATCGACGGAAAGATGTCCGCGGCCGAAACCGAAAACTCGTCCGTCAGGACGATCAGCGGCTTGGTGTACACCACGGGCGCGGGATCCGATTCAAAGGAAGCTCCGATCAACGCTCCCGTCTGTGTGCACACCGGGATGGGCCCCGTGAGGCCGCCTTCGCGATACGCCGTCCGCATTTGTGCAACGTAGCTATCCACCAGGGCGATGATCCACTCGTCCGCCCGCTGCGCCCGCAGGGCCAGGGGAAGCGTGGCGAAGGAGTTCATGAAGTTTATGGTCGGCCGGATCTGCTGGGCGAAACCCGTGAAGCGGTACGGGATCAGCCGCGAAGCGGCATCGTGCAGGTAACAGCCGCCTCCGGGGTTACGCATCACGTCGACGATCAGGCCGTCGGTGTTCTGCTCCAGGAAAGCGATCTCCCCGTCCAACTCCCGTAATGCGATCAGGAGGGGCGGCGAGAAGCTCGGAATTCTCAGGTAGCCGATGCGGAGGCCGCCCGCCGTGAACGTGCCGGAATAGTGAAAATCGATCGGATTGCGGCCCAGGCGCAATTGGAACGAGGGCGGCAGGCCCCCGGCGAACACAGGGTTGCGCGCGCCCCACCCCAACACGAACCGCCGCGGTTCCTCCGATCCCGTTTCCTCGTTCCAGGTTGTGCCCTGGAACAGAAGCGAGTCCGGCGCCTGGAAGGGGCGAATCTCCGCCGGTTCGCCGAAGGCGCTTCGCTCCACAGACGTCTTCACCGCAGGCACCGGCCCGGCCTGCAGAAACGGTACGCCCTGCTTCACCCAGCGCAGCGCGATAGTCTGCTCTTCCCCGGAGGCGCGGCGGATCACCACCTGCGCCGTGTCGCCGAGTTCCACGGCACGGGGCACTTGCGCCTGGGGCCGGAACGTAATCCGATCGGCGGCGTAGCGGCGCGTCGTCGCGGGATTCCCCAGGGCGATGCGTTTGGCGAAGTGCTGAATCCACTCCTCGGCGCTTCGCCCGTCCAGCGATACCAGCTCGTCCCCAACCTGGAACGGGAACTCCGCCGCGGGCAGAAATTGGCGGTTGATCTGATCGATCAGAACCTTGCCGTCGTAGATGTCCACGGAGAAGCCGAGGTTGGCGTTAAAGCCGAACGACGCCGCGCTGTATCCGCTATGGCCGTCGTCGAGGCTGGCCACGTACTCTTGACAGATCTCGTAGTATTCCAGGTCGGAGCTAGCGGCGCGGATGCGCGACAGCCACGGCGTGAGGTTCAGCAGATCGAATCCCAGCGCGTACTTCTTCCACTCCGCCGGCGCGTATCGCTTCGCGTAGAGGGCGGCGAGATTCTGAAAATCGTGAGCACGCTGATCCGGCGTCATCTGCGCCGCGGCAGTGCCGAGGGTCAGCGTGATCGCCAAGACAGAAAGCGCGATTCGCATAAAGTCGATTCCCCTTTCCAACGAAATCGGCTTTATCTTAGCGCGCCGGATCATGCGCGCCGGCTGCCGGAAGAGTTCGTTACACTTTTCGCAGTTTCGTTACCCGCCCGACTTCCACCCACTCCACCACGAAGATGTTGCCCCTGTGATCGAACGAGGCTCCGTGCGGGCAAATGAACTTCCCGGGGATGAACTTGTCGCGAGGCTGTTTGCGAAGCTGCCCCCAGGTGTTCGACCCATCCTCGCCAAGGTGCGCGATCAGCTTGTCTTCCCGGTCGAGCAGCGTCACCCGGGCCGCCAGGTCGGGAATCACGTAGACCCCCTTGCGCTCGGAAAAATGGCACGGCAGATTCACCACGCCTTCCGCGAAGCGTACGTGCTTTCCGTCGAGCGTGAAGTATTGCAGACGCTTGTTGGTGCGGTCCGCCACCAGTAACAGCGGTTCCTTGCCGCGCGTGTCCACCGTCAGGCCATGCGGGCAATTCAACTGCCCCGCGTCCTTGCCCACGCCGCCGAACGTCCTCACCCACTCACCCTTCGCGTTGTACTGATTGATGTAGCTCGATCCGTATCCGTCGCCCACATAGATGTCCCCGTTCGGAGCCACGGCGAGATTGGTCGGGCTGTACTTCTTCGGCTTCCCGTCCGCGCCCGGCGCGTACTGCGGCGATTCCTTCGGATAGCCGAGCGTGAACATTTCCCTGCCGTCGAGCGTCGTCTTCACCACCAGGTTCCGCTTGGTGTCGCACAGGTAGAGGAATTCCTCGCGCCCTTCCTTGCGAATGTGCAGCCCGTGTGCACCGCCCTTGAAGTCCTTTCCCCAACTCTTGACGAACTTGCCCTTTTCGTCGAAAACCACCATCGTGTCGTGGCTTTCGCTCACGTCGTTCACCGTGTGGTGCACGTAGATGTGGCCCTTGGAGTCTTCCACCACCCCATGCGTGTTGCCGTAGGCAATGGTTTTCGGCAACTCACCCCAATCGTGGATCACTTCATACGTGTGGTCGCCCGCGCCCACCACGGGGCGCTTCGTACCGCTCTTGTCGGTGGAGCCCAGAATGGCGGGCGCCGCCACGAACGGCATGGCCCGGAGAACATCTCGACGGCTTGCAATCCCCATATGTCTCGCCGTTATAGCACGCCGCTGCGCACTTTTCCAATTCGGCGGCGCGGCGATGATACAGTAGGCCAAGGTATGCGCCGCTCCTGTTCAGCGCCGGCAGTGGTGTGCGCCTGGCTGGCGGGAGCGCTTCTCAGCCAGGGCCAAACGCTGATCCTCACCGACTTCGAGGGCCCTTGGCGGCCCGTTTCGAACAACCCTCGGGGCGCGGGCGAACTCCCGCAGGGATGGTCGGATAACTCGAATTGGGCGAATCTGAGTGTTCGCCACGAACGGTTGCTGGACGAGGGCTCGTCCTACCTGCGCACTACCGTTTCGAGTCTTGAGACCGGGTGGGGCCAGTTGCAGCACAGCCTTCCGCGGGTGAGCGAGCAGGCCTACTACCGGCTGCGGGTTCGCGTGCGGTCGGAAGACCTGCTGGGCGCCACGTTCGGCATTCGCCGCGGTGGGGCGCCGTACAACTATCTCTGGCAGGTTCGCACCGCGCCGGGTCCGAACTGGCGCTACTTCACGTTCTACGCGCGGTTGTCGCCCGCCGACTATGACGTTGCCTTCTATGTCGCTCTGAGCGGCGCCGGCTCCTACGACCTCTCGGCGTTTCATTTGGAAAAGCTGAGCGAGCAGGAGTTGCTCGATGAGTTTTCGCGCAACGCTGCGGGTCTTCCGAAGAACCTGTTCCGCAACACACGCTTCCCGTTAGGGCTGCCGGCGGGTTGGATGCTCGACCGCGATTCGTCGGACACGGACGCCGTGACGCTCGATGTCGAAGACAAGGCGTTGCGCATTCAAGGAGCAAAGCGCTGGCAGATCACGACCGAACCCTTCGCGGTGCCCAAGCCACGGACTCCGTACACGGCCAGCTTTCGCGCCCGCGGAACGGCCTCCGGGCGGCTGCAGGTGATCAGCGACGGCGCCGTGCTGGCAACCCGGAACTATCAAGGAACTCCGGACGGTGAGAGGCTTTCCATCACGTTCAACAGCCCGGTCCTGGTGCGGGCGCAAGCGTTGCGCCTGGAGGGTACGGGCGAGCTTGTCGTCGAGGACTTTCAGCTAGAAGAAGGAACGAGCGCGACCGAGTTCTCGCCGCCCGCCTGCGAACTCCACCTTTCCACGGCGTCGCCGCTGCGCCTGGGCTTCGACGATGAACCGCTCTCGGTGACCTATTCGACGCTCGGCGGCGAGGTGTGCGCTTCCGTGCGGCTGAAGGCCGAGACGCTGGCGGGCGATTCGATCGACCTTCCTGTGGAGTCGAGCAGCGGAGAGGCGGACTTGCCGGCCGCCTATGGCGCCTATCGCGTGGAGGGCTGGGTGGAGAACGCCTCCGGCGAGCGCGTGAGCCCGTACCAGGAGATTACCGTTTACCGCCTCCGGCGGCCTCGCTATTGGATGGAGGACGCGCCCGCCTCGCCCTTCGGCATTCACACCAACTCCACCACGCGGCACATCCTGATGGCGAAAGCGATCGGCCTGAACTGGACGCGCCTGCACGATGCGGGCCTCCAGTACATCGGCTGGTATCATCTCGAACGCAAGCCCGGCGAGTGGACCTTCTACGACGACGACATCCGGCGCTACCGCCAATACGGAATGAAGGTGCTGGGCCTTCTGTCCACCGCGCCCGAATGGGCGAGCCACTTCGACCGCCCGCGCAACGGCTACTTCGACCGGTTCTACCAGCCGCGTGACCTCGGCCAGTTCGCCAACTATGTGCGCACCGTCACCGAACGGTATCGCGACCTGATCGATACCTGGGATGTCTGGAACGAGCCGTGGAATGCAGGCTGGTGGGCCGTCCGCTACGACGACGACGCCAAGCGCTACGTGACCAGCGAGCAGCCGCATTCCGACTTCGCGCGGCTGCACCGCGTGGCGTGGGACACGGCGAAAAGCGTGGCCCCCTCGTTGACCATCCTGGGAATCAATTCCACCACCGGCAGCACCGGCTCCGATTGGACGCGCGGGGTGGTTGCAGCCGGGGGCCTCGACACCTCCGACGTGCTCTGCTACCACCAGTACACGACCGAGCCGCTCGGCTTTGCGCGCGACGCCGCCGAGCGCGGTTGGCGCGACGCCGTGGAGCCAGCCATGACCGGAGGCGGCCTCGACCGGCCCGCCTGGATGACCGAGGGCTCGCCCGTCTATGGCCTGAGCGGCCCCGGCTTCTACCGCCGGCTGCTGCCCTTCACGGACACCGAGAATTACTCCTTCACCGGCGACCGCATCGTGCGCCACGTGGTCTCCCTTCTGGCGCAAGGCGTGGGCAAGGTCTTCCTGTACTCGATGCACTCTCACGAATCCATCGCCGGCCCGGAAAACGTCTGGCGCGTGATCCTCGGAGAGGACGGATATCTGCACCCCAGCGCCGCCGCTCATTCGACGATGGCCTGGTTTCTCGAAGATACCCGGTTCGTTTCGCGAATCGAGCCCGCGCCGGGCCTCACCGCTTTCATCTTCGAAGGCAGCGGCCGGTCCGTGGCGGTGCTCGCCCCGAAGCAAGGCAGCGGAGCGGATTGGACGCCGCCCGGCGACACTCCGCGTTTCGACCTGTATGGAAACTCCGTCCAGCCCGGCGCCGCCGCCGGCCGCTACGTGTCGTACCTCGAGCACCCGGGCGATGCGCCGTCGCTCGTGGCTCTGCTCAAGCCGGAGTAACGCCGCTGGCTACAGCGGCCAGCCGCCTGCCTCGCTGGTGGAGATCTCGATCCAACCCTGGGGCGGAAGGGCGTCCATCGGCAGACCGTTCTGCCAAAGGGACAACTGAAACCGGACCGGCTCGCCCGCGCCGATCCCGAGGGGGGCGAGCGAAAGCTTGCCTTCCAGCACGCGGCGGTAAGCGAACTGATTGCCGTGACGGTTTGCCGCGGTGACGCCTTCCGCGACCGCGACGCACTCCTGGTACTCCCGGGCGCCGGCCAGCGACAGCCGCGCCTCCAGACCCGCGTGGCCGCTCACCGCACCCGCTTCGAAATCAAGGCGCACAAACAGGTGCTTGCCATCGCAGCCGTAGTGCAGTTCCCGGATCAGGAACCGTTGCCCGTGCATGGCGCCGGTGCGGCCGTCCACACGGTAGACTCCGGCCCCCATCCACTCGAAGTACGACGTGATGTCTCCGTCGATGGTGGGCAGGATCGGGCCCGAGGGCGGCTCATGGTGCGCGCTCACGGCGACGCGCAGAATGGGGCGCGACAGTTCGTCCGGCGGAGCCTGGTCCAAAGACCGGTAGACGTTCGCGAGATGGGCGCGATAGAGCTGATCGAACTCCGGCCGGTTGGCGGAATCGTGCTCCGGACCGTACCACCAGTTCCAGTCGCTTCCTTCGGCGATGAGAAGCTCCTCAAACGCCAACTGCTTCTGCGGCTCCGACAGGTGCGCACCTTCGGGGCCGCTCACCACGCGATCGTACGTTTGCCTTGCGCGCAGCAGGTGTTCCCACGCCTTGTTGTCTTCCTCGGCGCCGATCCACACGTCGAAATTGGCGTTGATCCAGGAGCCCGGGACCACGTGGTCGAGCGGCCGGGGCTCGATCTTGCGTAGCGCCTCGGTGACGGTGAGCGCTTCAATGCGCGGATCGGCCGTGATCTGGCGGTAGAGCTCGCGCAGGAAGGGACGGCCGTTCTGCTCGTAGTACTCCCAGGCGTTCTCGCCGTCGAGCACGATGGGCACCAGCGCGTCCTCGCCGCGGCGCAGGAAGCCGTCGCAGTTCTCGCGAATGCGGTCGAGGAAATGCGTCGCCGCCTGCGAGGAATCCATCCGCGAGTACACGAAGCCGATCAGGTCGCTCAGCAGGTGGTCGCGGAAGATGCAGTTGAGCGAACGGCCGTTCTGCTTCCACACGTAGGGTCGATACGTCTGGTCGACTCCCGCGGCGTGGCCGAGGGTTCGCGCCAGCACGCCGTTGTCGGTTGCGAACCACTTGAAACCCATCTCCGCGGCCAACCCCAGCGCCTCGTCCGACACCGAGCCTTCCGAGGGCCAGATGCCCGCGGGCGCCGCGCCGAACTGCGACTTCATGTAAACGCGCGCTCGTTCGATCTGGATGCGCGCGTCTTCGGGGTACTGGAAGCGCGGAGGCAGGGGAACGTAGGGATGTGAGACTTCGGCGATCTGTGTGTCGCACAGCAGCGGCAGGATGGGGTGGTAGAACGGGGTCATCGAGACCTCGATCTGGCGCCTGGCGGCGGATTCCCTGTACACCGGGAGCACGCGGCCCAGGATCTCGAGTTGCTTGGCTCCCATCAGCGCCTGGTGTTCCAGCGTGTAGCGGCTACCCTGCTCGAGGAGTTCGCGTACCTCGGCGTCGCCGGCCTGGAACTCCTCGTCGAACCACGCGAGTTGGGACAGTACCTGCAGGTCGCGAAGTTCCTGAGCGCCGAAGAAGCGCTTGGCCCGGCGCACATTGCGGTCGGCCGCGATCCAGGCGTCGAAGAGTTCGCCGTAGCGCGGATAGCGGTAGATCAGCCGCGAGGGGTTGGCCTGGAAGGAATACTGCAGGATGAAGCCCTGGTCTTCGTCACTCAGCGATTCGGCGGGCTGTAGCGCGCGCCGCAGGAACGGGTCGGACGCCTTGCCCGCCGCGTACTCCTCCACCTGCACCATCATGGAGGGCACAAGGTTGAAGGTCTGGCGAACCTCCGGGAACTCCTCGAGCAGCTTCACCATCCCGTAGTAGTCCTTGAGCGCATGCATGCGCGTCCAGGGGAGTTTGTACTCCTGCGACACCAGGTCCTTGTAGAAGGGCTGGTGCATGTGCCACACGAAGCACAAGTAGATGCGTGACATGGGCTACCTGGAGAAGAAACTGCGCACCGGGCGCGGAGGCTCGGTGCCCTTCACCGCGCGCCACAGAATGTCATTGAGTTCGTCGTCGTCGATGCGGTCCGCTTCCGAAAAGTCCATCGCGGCGGAGCGGGCCGCGGTGGGCGAGGAGTCCGGGTTGCGCTCGGTCAGCGACACCCGCGGGCGCTCCGCGGCATACGCGTCGAGGTTCGGCTTCGACGAGAAGGCTTGCCACATGGGACGGGCGGCGGCGTCGAAATGCGTCATCGGGCGGAGGCCCAGAATCAACTCAATCGTCCGGAGCATGGACGTGGTGTTGTAGAGCGTGCTGTCGATGATGCCGCGGCGCGTGTACGGGGAGAGAACGTACGCCGGCGAGCGGTGCGAATCGACGTGGTCGGGGCCGTTCTGCGCATCGTCCTCCAGGACGAAGATCGCGGCCTTCGGCCAGAACTTGCTCTTCGATACGCCTTCGACGATCAGGCCGAGCGCGTAGTCGTTGTCGGCGACCTGAGCGGTGGGCGTGAGCTTTCCCGCCGCAGTGCCCGATGTGTGATCGTTGCCAAGCCGCAAGAAGATGAGTTGCGGCAGCCGCCCTTCGCTCTCGAACTTTTGCAGCTCCGTGAGGAAGGTCCTGGCGCGGTCGATGTCCAGGTAGTCGAGGTCGTAGGCGCGATAGTCGAGGTTCGTCACGGGGCGCAGGACCGGGTCGCGGACCTCCCGCACATGCGGTTGGCCGGCCGCGGGCTTCGGATCGTTCGTGCACCACCAGCCATAGTTGCGCATGGTCACGCCGGCGGCGGCCGCATTCGTCCACAAATAGCCGGCCGGTGGAAGCGCGGCAATCTCGCCCCCTTCGTAGTCGTAGTGACGGCGCCGGCCGCCGTAGCTATTGGGCCACATCTTCTGGACGTAATCGTTGGCGATGGCCGACGTTGACCAGTTGTGCCCGTCGGCGCTCACGTCGGCGTTCACGTAGAAGTTGTCGAAGAGCACGAATTCGCGCGCCAGCTTGTGATGGTTGGGCGTGATCTGTTCGCCAAAGAGCGTGAGCGACGCGTCGCCGTTGCCTTTGCCGAGATCGCCCAGCACCTGGTCGTACGTGCGGTTCTCCTTGACGATGTAGATCACGTGCTCAATGGGAGACTTCAGCGCGGGGTTCGCTGGGATCGGATTTCCCGCCGGGATCTTCGCGTCGTCGAGGAGTTCGTCCCGGTAGGGAGAGTTCGCCAGCACGGTCCTCGTGTACCCGGCCAGCGTTTCGTCGTCGAACGGATCGATCACCGACGCTGTGCCCTGCTGCAGGCGTCCGACATATTGCACAACCGGTGTGCCCTGGTGCGTGATGGCCGGCCGGCGCACCGGGTTGGGGCCCTGCGGATTCGCATAGGAGCGGCCGCCGCGGCCGTTGAAGACAATCAGACGCTTGTCCGCCAGCGATCGCGCGGCGACTGGGTACCACCCCGTGGGAACGAAGCCGAGCAGGCGCGAGCGCCGGCTTCGCACGTCGGCCACAGCCACGGCGTTGGCGTCCGAGCAGACGATGTAGAGCCGGTCCTGATCGGGACTCAACGCCAGCGCGCTCGGCGTCATGCCCACCGGCTGGCGCGGCGTCATCGCGACGTTGATCCTCTCGATCACGTTCAGTTCGCGGGTCTCCGTCAGGCCCACAACAAACACGTTGTTGGTGTTCGCGGCGCTGACGAAGAGGCGCGCTTTGAATGGCGCCTGCTCCTTGCGCTCTTCCGCTTCCTCCTCCTCCTCGCCGGACACCAGAGGTTTGTCGCGCCAGACGATGTCGGTGGGATGCGCCCCCAGGCGAACCGCGCCCAGCGAGGAACCGTTCATCGCGTCGTGATGGTGCAGCGTGCCGTCGGCCCAGCTGGTCACGAAGAACGATTTCCCGTCCGGATGAAACAGGACGCGGTAAGGGCGGCGCCCCGTCTTCCAGCGCTCAATGATCATCCCCGACTGGGGGTTGATCACCACGATTTCGTTGCGGTAGAGCGCGGCTGCGTAGATCAACCGGCCGTCCGGCGACAGGGTCACGTCGCCGATGAAGTCCTGGTGTACCCGATCCTCCGGCCTGACCACTTCAAACGTGCGCGCGGCCTGGATCGCGCCGTCCGAAGGCGAGAACGCGAACTCGAAGACGCTCGCGCGCGAGCCGCCGCCCACGTAGAGCAACGTACCGTTCGGTGCAAGCGTGAGCCCCAGCCAGCCGTCGGCCACCGGCACGCGGCTGACTTCGCGCATGGTTGCCGCTTCCAATACGACGACGCTGGGCGGCAGATAACCGCCGTGCAGAACGATGAGAAAACGGCCGTCTCTGGATAGCACCGACGACATGGGCATGGTGCTCATCGGGACCTGCCGTCCGGCGGGGCGGAGCAGCCAGCCGCTATTCAGCAGGACGCTGCCGTCGGGGCGCGGGCCAACCACCTCAGTGGGCGCCGTCTGCGAAACCAGCACGGCTGCGAGGACAACGAGAACCACTGCCGGCAAGGCAAGTTTCATTGGGGATTTCACTCCGAAAACCGTTGTGCGATCGGGAAGCGGCGTCCGATGCCGAACGCCTTGGTGGTCACCTTCAAGCCAGGGGCGGCCTGCTGGCGCTTGTATTCGTTGCGGTCCACTTTGTTGACGATTTCGCGAACCAGGTCGAGCGGCAGGTCTTCCCTCGCCGCGATCGCCGCCGGAGACAGGCACTCCTCGACGTAACGCCGGAGGATCCGGTCCAATACGTCGTATGCGGGCAGCGAATCCTGATCGGTCTGATTGGGGCGGAGTTCGGCCGATGGCGGCTTCTCGAACACCCGCTCCGGAATGACGTTGCCGTGCCGCCGGTTCGCCACTCTGGAAATCTCGTAGACCAGGGTCTTCGGAACGTCGCTGATCACGGCCAGGCCGCCGCACATGTCGCCGTACAGCGTGCAGTAGCCCACCGCGAGCTCGCTCTTGTTGCCCGTGGTCAGCACCAGCGCCCCCCACTTGTTCGAAAGCGCCATCAGCGTCACGCCGCGAAGCCGGGCCTGCAGGTTCTCTTCGGTGACGTCGCGCGCCGCCCCCGCGAAGATCGGGTCCAGCGAAGCCAGCATCTGATCGTAGGCCGCTCCGATGGGAGCAACTTCGAACCGGATGCCGAGATTCATCGCCAGCGCGCGGGCATCCTCGACGCTATGCGACGAAGAGTACGGGCCGGGCATCGCCACCCCGGTCACGTTGTCGCGGCCGACAGCGTCCACCGCGATCACGGCGGTGATGGAAGAATCGATGCCGCCGCTCAAGCCCAGCAACACCCGCTTGAATCCGCACTTGGCCAGGTAGTCGCGCGTGCCCAGCACCAATGCCTCATACACAGCTTCGCTTTCGTCGCTCAGGGCGGGACGCCGGTCGCCTTCGCGCGTCCCCAGATCCGCCACGATCAGCGCCTCCTCGAACGAGGGCGCTTCGGCCAGTACCCGGCCTTCGGCGTCCAGGACGAAGCTCGATCCATCGAACACCAACTGGTCATTGCCGCCCACCTGGTTCACATAGACCACCGGGAAGCCGTACTTGCGCGCGGTGGCGGCAAAAATCTCCCGCCGCAGCGCCCGCTTGTGCATGTGGTACGGCGAAGCGTTGATGCTTATCAGGACCCTGGCGCCCGCCCGCGCCAGTTCCTCCACCGGATCGTGGCGATACAGTTGCCGCTCCCAAAATTGCTTGTCGTTCCAGGCGTCTTCACAGATTGTCAGAGCGACGTCGCTCCACGGTTCCTGCGCCTTCGCCGGCTCAAAGTAGCGGGCCTCATCGAAGACGTCGTAGGTGGGCAGCAGCATCTTCGTCTGGCGGAACACTGTCCGGCCGCCCCTCAGAACCGCGGCGCTGTTGGTGGCGCGCTTGCCGGAGCCGTCCGAAGAACGCCCGACGTAGCCGGTGACGATCGCGATCGGGAGGCTCGCCGTTTCGCTCGCCAGCCGCGCCAGTTCGCTCTCCGTGCGGTCCAGGAACGCGGGCTTCTCCACCAGGTCGCGCGGCGGATAGCCGGTCAGCGACAACTCCGGGAAGGCGACCAACTCCGCCCCGCGCGCGGCCGCCTCGCGGGCATAGCGCAGCATCAGATCGACGTTGCCCGCCAGATCGCCGACCGTGGTGTTGATCTGTCCCAGGGCAATCTTCATCGCGAATCCCTCATTGTACAGGCGGCAGGTGAACGTCCGGTGAAGGCGCTGCTATACTCGCCGGAGCATGACTGGTGAAGACCGGATGAGCTTGTTGGCGATGCTGGAGGCGAGCCGCGAAGATCTGGTGCGCGCCGTCGACGGGTTGGGTGAAGAAGAGGCGCTCGCGAAGCCGCCAAGCGGCTGGTCCGCCGTGGACTGCGTGGAGCACCTGGTCTTGACGGAGCGGGCCATTCGCGAGCGCATTCGAGCGCAGGCCGCGTTGGCAGCCGGCGTGCCCGAGGGGTTCGATTCCGCGAAAGCCGAATTCCTGCTGAAGGTGGTTCCCGCCCGCCGTGGGCGGGCTGTGGCGCCTCCCCACTTGGCGCCCTCCGGCCGGTTCGCTTCGCTCGCCGACGCGGCCGCCGCCTTTCAGTCCGAACGGCAAACCACGCTCGATTACATCCGCGACACGCCGGACGACTTGCACTTGTGCGGCACCGAGCACTTCGTGTTCAAGATGCTCGACGGCCATCAGTGGATGGTGCTGTTGGCGTCGCACACCACCCGGCATGCCAACCAGATCCTCGAACTACGCGACGGCTCTCACCAGAGTCCGCGAAATTCCACCTTGTGATAGAAGGTACCGCGCTCCGCGCTCAGGTCCTGCCATCCGGTAATCCACCCGTTGAAGAAATACGGGCGAATGGATGAGTCCTCCGGCGGCTCCTTGAACGCGTAGTAGAGCGTCACGGGCCGGTCCCAGAGTTCGGAAGTGGTGAGATAGGCGACCAGCGCGTGCTCCATGGAGTGGTACGCGTTCTTCCACGGCCAGGCCTTGGGCATGTCGCCGAGGTTCTGGTTGTTGGACGCGCCCACGTTGGACCACACCTCGCCGTACTTCGGGTCCACGAAATAGCTCAGCCAGTAATCGTAGCTCCGGGCCAAAAAACGCGTCAGCCCGCGGTCGCTGAGGGCCATCGTGGCGGCGAACTGGTCCAGTTCGGCATACACCCACCAACTCTTGTTCTTATCCACGCCGCTCGGCGTCACACCCGTGGCCCAGGAGCCGGACTCTTCCAGAAACGCCCTTCGGAGCAGGCGCGGACCCGCCTCTTCCGCAAAGCGGATCAGCTCTTGGTTCCCCGCCAGGCGCCCCGTCCACCGGATCATCCAGAGCGACTTGATGCTGTGGCCGTAATCGACCGTGGCCTTGGTGAGGTCCCTGCCGTCCGGTGTGGTGGTGTTCAGAAAGAACAGATTGTCCGCGGGCGAGTAGAACTCCTCCATCAGCATGCGGGACAGGCGCACCAGGTCGGCAATCCACTCGCTGCGGTGCGGTTCGGGGAGCGTGGGCGCAAGCAGCGCCATGTAGGCGTTCATCTGGTCGAGCGTGGCGGTAATGCGCTTTTCGAGCGCCTTCGTGTTGCCGTCGTCGCGCTGGAGCCATTGCAGGGCGTTCAAGCTCTTGTTGTCGTAACGCTCGAAGATGTACTTCTTCACGGCCAGGATGTCGGGCAGCACATCGGAATCGCGCGTCAGGTAATAGTAGAAGCCCATTCCCAGAAGCGCGTAGGCGAGTTCCTGCGGATTGCGATGTTCGTGCGAGGCCGGCATCCAGGCGCGCCGGTCGTTTTCATACCAGGCATGCACGCCGCCGTTGCGGCGATCGATCGCGTTGCGGCGAAGATGCTCGATGCCCGCGCGCGCGTAATCGAGGAAGCGCGTCTGGCCGGTCAGGTGATAAGCCACGCCGTACCCATAGATCTGGCGCGAGAGGGCGACCACGTATTGGCGGTCCAGCATGAGCCAGGAGTTTTGCGCTACTTCGCGGCAAGGCGCGCGCCGGTCGATGAGAGTGCCGTCGTCGCAGCGCGTAGTGGGGAAGTTGCCCAGCGGCACGCCCAGGGCGGAAGGTTGATCCCAGAAGGGCAGCAACTCGCGCTCGAAGTGCTGGAGCCAGCGCTCGGGCGAGGGCAGGTCCGCCGTGCGGTCCTGCGCGGTGGCGAGGGAGAAGAGAACCAGGAGGAGAGCGAATGTTCGTACGGCCATACGGTGTTCGCTCTCCAGGTTATTCCGGCGCGGCGCCGGCGGCAAGCCCGGCTACCGGCCCTCGCTCGAAGGGGGCACGATGCCCTTGATGCGCATGTAGGTGGCCATGTTGCCGTAGTGCTCGTAGGTGTGGACCATGTTGAATCCGAGCACGCTGATCTTGGCCATTTCGCTCCCGAAGAACTTGATCCGCTCGAGGGCCTGGGCGTCGGTCATGCCCTCGTACACCGAGTCGCAGTACGCGTAGGCTTCCTTCAGACCGGCGACGAGATCCGCTTTGGTGGTCTTGCCTTTCTCAATGCCGCCCGCCTTCTTTTCCCCTTTGACCGCGGCGCAGAAGGCGATGTTGGCGTCAGCGACATGCCCAACCAACTGGCCAAACGTGCGCACGTCGTCGGAGGGCTTGAACGAGTAGTTCTCTTCAGGCATCTTCTCGGCGGCCTTCAGGACGTTACCGCGGAACCGCCCGTAGAGGGTCTTCGAGTCGGCGGTGAGCGGGTTCTGGGCGTTCGCCGCGCAGGCGGCCAGAACCAGGCCAAGCAGGGTGAGTGTTTTGAGTCGCATGAAGTGTTTATACAACGAACCGGATCGTTTCTTGCGTAAAATCGTGAGAACGACAATGACTCACATCCGTTTGGGGGCGCTTTTCGTGGCCGCGGCGATGCTCGTTGCGGCGGAGAAATGGACGGTTGACGATGTGCTGTTCCAGGAGCGGTTGGCCGGTCTGGAGTGGTCGAAGGACGCGCGGTACGCGGTGTATGTGAAATCGAAGATGGACCGCGACAAGGGCGAGGCGGTCTCCAACCTCTGGCTGAAGAACGTAGCCGATGGCTTCGAGGTGGCGCTGACGCGAGGGAACGACAACCATGCGAGCCCGAAGTTCGCCCCGGATTCGAAACGCATTGCGTTTCTGAGCGGCCGGAAAGCGGCGGCGGTGCCCTCGGCCACTGCCGGCAGTCCGGCGGCGGACGGCGGCGGCGGGATGCAGGTCTGGATGATCGACACGCGGGGCGGAGAGCCGTGGGCGGTCACGCGCCTGGAAAAGGGCGTTCGCGCGTTCGAGTGGCTGGACAACGATGCGCTCCTGCTGCTCGCCGCTGAAGACGCCACGCTGCACGAGCAGCAAACGAAGGAACGCAAGGACACCTCAAACGTGGTTGACGACGAGGTGCACGCCGCGCCCGTGCGGCTCTATCGCTTCGACCTCAAGCAGCAGAAGGCCACCCGCCTGACCAATAATTCCGACCGCATCACCAACATGACCGCATCGCCCGACGGGGCCTGGGCCGTCACCAGCCACAACCGCAGCCTGCGCGAGATCTACGACCAGAAGATCAAACCGGTGACCTTTCTCTACAACCTGAAGACCGGGGAAGGGAAGCAGTTGTTCGCGGGCGAGAAACTGCAGCCGCGCGGCTTTGCCTGGAAGCCGGACAGCAAGGGGTTCTACTTCACGGCCCCGTACACCACACATCCGTATCTCTACAATGCGTCGATCAACCTGGCTTACGAGTACGACCTTGCCGCCGCCCGGCACTCGAAGATCGAACTCGATTGGGAGAACGGCCTGGCGTCGCCCCTGCGCGCCACGGCGGACGGTTTCGTCGCGCTGCTGGCGGCGGGAGCGCGCAACAAGGCCGCCCGGTACACGCGCAACGGCGCGGCGTGGACCCGGACGCCGCTCGCCGGCGAACATGCCGGGAACCTCCACGGCCTGGAACTGAGCGACGACGGCAAGACCATCGCCTATCACTATTCGACCGCGTCGAGGCCCTCGGTGTGGATGATGGCGCGCCTTGACGGCGCCCAGCTCGCAGAGGCGAAACCGCTGGTGGAGTTGAACGGCGGCTTCAAGAAGAAGACGGTGGCGAAGACGGAACTCGTCTCGTGGAAGGGCGCGCTCGACGAACAGGTCGAGGGCATCCTCTACTACCCGCACCAATACGAAGCGGGCAGGAAGTACCCGTTGGTGGTGATGATCCACGGCGGGCCGCACGGCCACGACGCCGATGTGTTCAACGAATCGTGGGGCTACCCGCACCAGTTGATGGCGCAGCGAGGCGCGTTCGTGCTGAAGCCGAACTACCATGGATCCTCGAATTACGGGCTGAAGTGGAGCGAGTCCATTTCGAACGGCAAGTATAACGACCTGGAGTGGATTGACGTCGAGAAGGGCGTGGACTCGTTGATCGCCCAGGGCCTGGTGGACGCCAACAAGCTCGGCGTGCTCGGCTGGTCGAACGGATCGATCATCACCATCGAACTGACCACCCGCACCACGCGGTACAAGGCTGCCGGCGCGGGCGCCGGCGACGTCAACTGGATCAGCGATTGGGGGAATGCCGTCTTCGGCGACGCCTTCGAGATGTACTACCTGGGCAAAACGCCCATGCAGGATCCCGATCTCTACATCCGTAAGTCTCCGTTGTTCCGGATGGATAAGGTGCGTACGCCCACCATCATCTTCTTCGGCACCGAAGATAAGCAGGTGCCGACGGAACAAGGCTGGCAGCACTTTCGCGCCCTGCAGCACTACGGGAAGGCGGAGTCGAAGTTCATTCTCTTCCCCGGCGAGGCCCATGGTCCGCGCAAGCTCGTGCATCAGCGGCGGAAGCTGGAGGAGGAGCTGGCTTGGTTCGACAAGCACCTGTTCGGGACGGCGAAGGACGTGAACGAGTCGCTGAAGCCATCTTCGCCGCTGGCCGCGGCGTTGAAGGTGCGCAACACGGGCGAGGTTCCGGACACCGCGGAACGCGGGCCCATCGCCATCGGCCGGTTCGAAGTGACACGCGCGCAGTACCGGGCGTTCGACGCCGCCTATTCGGTTGCCGCCGGAACCGAAAGCTATCCGGCAAACGGCGTGACGTTCGAACGAGCCAAGGCCTACGCTGAGTGGCTTTCGAATAAGACCGGACAGAAATGGCGGCTGGGCAGCGAGGAGGAGTTGGGCTCGCTGCTGAAACCGGCGAAGGGCGAGAACACGCTCGATCTGTGGGCCGGTTACGCCGTGAACCCGGACGACGAAACGAAGCTCGCGTCCCTGGTTGAAGGCCTGGGCGCGGGCGCGCTGCTGAAGCCCGTGGGCAGTTTTCCGGGTAGCGGCGAGGATCCGCTCTTCGATCTCGGCGGCAACGTGGCGGAATGGGTTACCGCGAAGGACGGTACGGGGAAAGCGCTGGGCGGCAGCGCGGACCGGCCCTCGGATGCAAAATCGGAACGGCGAGCGCGGCCCGAATACATCGGATTCCGCGTGGTGAGGACACAGTAATGCAAGTCCGTAGTTCCCAGATGGACCAGATGGGTGACGCGGAGCCCAACCGCTTAAACGTGCAGCCCTGCGAATCCAGCAAGCACTGGATCGAGTTCCAACTCGTGGACAAGCTGCATAACCCGATTCCGGGTGAACCGTACAAGGTGCGGCTGCCGGATGGTTCCTCCCACACCGGTACGCTCGACGGCGAGGGCAAGGTGCGCTTCGATCCCATCGTCGGCGGCCAAGCCACGATCAGCTTCCCGGGGCTCGACGCGAAAGAGTGGTTTTCGCTCTGACGGCGCCCGTGATCAAGACGGGATCTGGTTCCGGACCTGGATCAACATATCGAAAATGTAGTCGTCCGGCGCGGCCGTGTCCTCCACCAGGATGAACTCCTCGCCGACAGCACGGGCGAACAATGCCTTCTGCCTGCGTGACGCGGTTTCCGGTTGCAGGTCCTTCATCGTGATCGGATTCGATACTTCAAGGATCACGTCGGGTTTGGTGAAATCGGGATCGACAATGCCCAGCGGTGTGTTCTCGATGCCCAGGGCGAGCAGGTCGTTGCCCTTGTTGCCCACCAGCGTCTTCAGCGCGTACTGAAACACCAGATCGCGGCGCACCGTGCCCGTGGCGGTGACGAGTTCGTTCCACGTCACGGGCCGGTCGTTGCGCGTGAGCTGGCGCTTGGAGACGGGTGCGAGCATCATGTCGCCGACGTTGTTGAACTCTACTCCGCTGGAGGAGAAAAACAGAAAGTCTTCCGGCCCCAGAAATACTTCGAACGTGGGCGGGTTCTTGATTGCCTGTGCGCCCTTGTCCATCTTGTCGAAGTAGCGCGAATTCCAGTGGCCGTTCACGCCCACGCGCATGAGCCACTCTTCGGTCTCCACGCCTCCGGCGATGATCTTGCCGAGTTCCGTGAAGAACCCGTCGATGGCGGCGTCGACTGCTTTCTGGACCATGTCCTTCAGCATGCCGCCCAGGTCGATGGTGGGTCCGTTGGGGGGGATCTTCACGATCGGGATGTCGTTCAGCGACATACCCAGGATCTTGATGTTCGCCACGCGCTCGGCGATCTCCTTGCGCATGGCCTCCTCTTCCTTCTTGAAGAGATCGCGCACCTGCTTCACGCTGTTGTCCCGGATGCGGATCCGCCCCGTGATGCCGCTGAAGGCCACCTCGCAGATCTTCACCTTCTTCGCCTGCGTGTGATTCGGGTCGTGCCAGCCCAGGGAGAGCATCACGCCCGCGGCGTCCTTGCCGTCGAGGGACGCCTTGGTGATGGTGATCTTGGCCTGCTTCGGCGCCTCACCGGGCTTCTCGGGCGGCAGCAATTGCACCACCGGTTTGATCAAGTGCGCTCCCGCATGGGGCAGCGCCACCGTGGCCTGCAGCAGGCGCGGCCTCAGCACGATGGTGTTATGGAAAAACTCGGTGGTGGCGCCGATAGGAAACGGCGCGACCGGAACTTCAAGCGGCGGCAGATCGACAATGAACTCGTAGTCCTTTTCTGCGAGCGAAGAGTAGTTCATGTACCCGCCGCGCTTCGACGCGAAGAACATGAACGTGATAGCCGGGACCTTGGTGGGCCCGGCCTTCGGGTCGCCCGGCAGATTCTCCCCGAACTGTACCGCTCCCCATGTGGCTGTCGCGATGGCGCGGGGTGGGTTCATCATCGCCATCGTCTTCGGATTCCTGGCGGCTTTCAGTTCCTTGGTCTTGCTGCAGTCGTACACCCAGCGTCCAGACGCCCACACGAACATCCCGGTCATGGGCCACAGCCATTCGCCATCCGCCCACGGCCCATCGTGCTTGGGCATCTCTTCGGCTTTGAAGCCGCGTTCAAAGGGGTCGTCGAAGTCCTCCATCAGAGAGCCCGCATCCCACTGGATCTCGAACGTTCCCGGCTTGGCGATCGGCCGCTCGCTGTCCAGTTTCTCGTCTGTGTTGGGTGGGTTTCCGGCGCTGGGCGCGATGGCGCTCGCGTATTTCGTTTCGGGCAGCACGTGGAGCGACCAGTTCATCCACTTGTGCCATTGCGCAAAGGGAACCTCAACCGGATTGCCGTAGCTGCGGGTGGCCGTTCCTTCGATCTCGATGATCTGATCGATGGGAATCGTTCCGGACGACGGGCCGCGATTCACCGGAGCCCATTGCGGGATGACGCGGAGAGCGCGCATGGCCAGGCGCGCGCCGATACGCACGATGAAGAACTTGAGGACATCGGTGATGATGCCCAGGACGGTGTCGAGAAACGAACTGATCGCGGCCAGAGCGGTCGCGAACCCAAGGATCGCTCCGATCACGGTCCCGATCGGCCCGCCCAGAGACCCCTGCGCCGCGGCCAGAGCAGCGGCCGCGGCCGCGGCAGCAGCGCGGGCGGCGTTGGCCGCGGTGCGTGCGATCAGGGTCACCGTTTCCAACACCTTCAGCAGCGGACCGAGCACCGGCAGGTTGTCCTCGATGAACTCCTTGAACTGCTGCTCCATGTCGCCGAACTCTTCCGGCGTGTGGCAGCCGCAGGAGACGCCGTCGCCGTCCGGCCCCGGCTTCTGAGGCACGAAGCCCTCGTTGTTGATCCGTTGAAACGGCTTTAGGCGGTTCAGAGGCTTGATGGGGTCGGCCATGGCGGATCAGGGTTGCTCGGGCGCCGGTTCCTCACTGGGTGGCGGCGTGGCGCCCTTGATTTCGTGTTCGTCAAAGATGGCCGCGCGCACCGTGTTGTCGTCTTCGTTATCCAGGTTGTTGCGGTGGCGGAATTGCGTGAAGGCCTCGTCGAATTCCTCCTGGGTCCACTTCTCGGGAGCCTTCTCGCCGAAGCCCAGGTTGTAGAGCCGCTGCTTCACGGCCAGGTCATCGCCCACGTCGCGCGCCCGCAACGCACCGGCGTCGACCACAAGCGGCCAGAACGTCTCCTCACCCGCGAACTTGTCGGTGTCTCCGCCCGGGTCCGGCCCCTCGGGCGCGGGCATGTCCAGTCCCGTGGCGTCGATCCGGATGGTCATCTTCGTGCGCTCGTCGATCACGGGGATCCGCAACTCGCCCTTCGCGTCGGTGGTGCCGCGGATCAACGGCGCGAACTCCGCCTCTCCCGCCTTCACCACGTACCGCCGGTTCGCCAGCGGGATCTTCTTACCGCCCTGCCCGTCGATGCGCAACCGGACCACCCACTCGCGCAGCTTGCGCTCGCACGGGGAGTGCTGGGCGAAACCGTGATAGAAGCGGCACGCCATCGTGTTGCCGGTCTCTTCCACCGGAACCGGAGTCACCGTGTTCGTCTCGTCCACCGCCAGGATGGTCATCCGGTCGCCGAACGTGCGGTCTTCCGGCCCTTCCGTGCGGCGCTTGTCCCCATCGGACCAGAACCGCTTCACGCACAGCGAGCCGTCCTGCTTCGCCGTCGGGCACGGCCATTTCTTCGGATCGATCCGCGTGCCATGTTTGAACACGAAAACCAGCGCGCGCCGGTCGACGACGTACAACTCATTGCGGACCTCGCGCAACACGGGGTCCTTCTTGGCCGCGTCGGTCTTGCTTTTTGAGAACAGAAAGATCGGATTGAACTCCCCGCACCCCTGCACGTCGCCTTTCAGCCCGTCTCCCTTGCCGCGAGCGATGAAGTCATCCGGAGTGAGCTCGAAGTTGTTGCCGTCCGGGTCCTTGCAGATGGCGTCCATGTACTCGCGGAACAACTGCAGGCGCATCTTCTTGTCGAGCGTGAATCCTTTGCCGAAGCCTCGAGATTCGCGCCAGGCGGAGATCGCGTCGCGCGTCGCCTTTTGCGTTTGCGCGGTGAGCCCGCCGTCAATCGGACCCGTGTAGAACGGCCCCGCGTCGTCCTCCAACGTCTGGGAGAGTATCGTCTGGAACGACTTGGTGCCCCATTGGTCGCCGCCGAAGCCCGGAGAAAACAGCTCGTCCCAGATCTCGGCCTTGCGAATCAGCAGCCCGTACAGTGCCAGGGCGCGCCGTCCGCTGAGCGTCTTGTTGTAGTTGTCGTCGCCGGTAGGGTCGGCGTGCGCGAAGACGGAGCATGGCGGGAACGCCTTCGACTCATGCGAGTCGCGCAGCTTGATCATCAGTCTCGCAAAGCGCGTGAAGGCGTCGGCAGACTCCGGACTGATGAACGACGAATCGAACGCGAAGCCGGTATTCGGAAGCCGCATGCAGCCGATGGCGATCAGCTTCTCCCGGATGGCATTGAAGTTCTTGCCGGTCTGCTCGGCGGGGATCGGGGCCACCAGCACAGGCAGTTCGGCCCGCTGCGGATGGGTCGCCACGATCCCGTTCGGCGCGACATCGAGAATGAATACCGGTTCGCCAGCCATGCGTACTCACATGCCGTGGACGGCGAGCAGCTTCTTCACGATCTTGTCTTCCTGCACGCCTGTCTTGCCGGCGGTGTCGTTGGTGGCGGGGTCCTCTTCTCCGTCCGGGGGCGCGGCGACGATGGCCGGCCGCTTCGCGGGCTTGGCGATGTGATCGCACTCGAACTCCTCGGCCGCCCAGAGCAGTTGATCCAGGTCCTTCACGCTGTAGCCGGCAAAGTAGCCCAGGTTGTTGAGCCGCGCCTGCTGCCCGGAGATCTTGGTCTCCGGATTCAGGCTCCCGATCCGCAGATCATATTTCACGTCGTGAGGCTCCGGCTTCTCCGGATGCGCGATCAATTCGCCCTGCTTCACCACCCGGCCCATGCGCTTTTCCACAATCCCTTCCGTGTCGGTCGGGTCTGCGGCTTCCGCCGGCTTGCCGCTCTCCAGCGCGATGTCGCACGCCGTTTCGCTCATCTTGTTACCGTCGACGTCGATCAACTTGCACCGCAGAAACAGGGGCGGAACATCGGCTTGAAACACATGCGTCTGGTCGGTGGCCCGGCGCTCCTGTTTGTCCTCCCGGTCCGGAATGAAGATCTGATCGCCAGGAAACAGAACGTGGGGGTCGCGAAGCGCCTTGACGGCGGCGTTCTCAGGGTGGTCCCAGAGGACGTGGAAATCGCCGAAGCCCTCCTGGGCGGCGATGGCGGAAAGATGCTCCCCCTGCTGGACGATATGAGTCTTCGGCATGGCCCGAGCCAGTATGGTAGCCGAAAACGGCGCCGGTTGGAACCGATTCCGCTATTTCTACCGTTATTGGTTACGCGGTTTGCTCGGAGAAGGCAGCTCACCGAGAGCCCAGAAAAAAACAGCCCGTGGGCCGCTCAACCGGCGCTTGTCGGCCGGCGGCCCACGGGCAGAGTTCTTCCAGGACGTACAGCGCGTTCGCGCTGGCGCTTAGAAATTCAGCTTCAGCGCAAGCTGAATCAGCCGAGGATCGAAGGTGGACGTCACGCGACCGAAGTTGGCGGAAGTGAGGTCCACCACCGGGGCGCCGAAGTTGGTGCGGTTGAAGAAATTGAAGAACTCGGCACGGAACGCCAGGCGCGAGGTCTCATTGATGAACGGTAGGGCGAACGACTTCGACATCGTGAAGTCCACCTGGTAGAGCGGGAAGCCGTAGACGACGTTGCGGCCGAGGTTGCCGAACGGAGCGATGGCGGCGGGGATGGCCAGGTTCGCCCGGTTGAAGTAGTTGGTGAAGGTGCGCGAGGCGTCCGGAGCCTTCGCTCCCTGGGACCCGTCGATCAGGTTGGGCCGCAGCGCCACGTTGCCCAGAAAGTCGGGTTGCCCGTCGCTCAGGCGCCCGTCGAAATCGGGGTAGCGGATGTTGAGGGGCTGGCCCCCGGTGAGCGTGATGATCGAGGAAGCCTCCCAGCCGCCCAGGAATGCGTCCACCGCGCCGGGCATGCCGCTTCCGAAGCGCTTGCCCTTGCCGAAGGGCAGCGAATAGGTGACGCTCGTCGTGTTGTTGAAGCGCTGGTCGAAGCTGGAGGGGCCGCGGTCATTGGCGACATTGCGGATGTCCTGCGGGTTCGGCGATCCGCCGTTGGTGGTCTCCAGAACCTGTCCACCGTTGTCGATGGCCTTCGAGTAGGTGAAGGCGTTCAACAGCAGCAGGTCGCGGCCGCGGCGCTCGAACTTCACCTGGAGGGCGTTGTAGTTGGAGAAGCCGCCGGTCACCACCGCTGTGATGTTGCCGAAGCCCTGGTAGGGGCGGCGCGCCTGCAGCGTGCCCAGTGTGGTGAGGCCTCGCGAGACTTCCTCCTGGGTGATGGGGCGGGCCTGGTTGAAGTCGCCGAGCAGCGGCAGGTCCGTGCCGCGGTTGCCGACGTAGGCGACATCCAGCAGCGTGTCCTTGGTCAGGCTGTACTGCATGGTGAAGTGCCAGTTGTGAATCTGGCCCCACGGCAGGTCCGTCGGCGTGTAGAGAATCACGTTCGAGGGGGGGTTCACCGGGTATCCCATCTCACGCGTCCGGAAGCAGCCGTCGAAATTGTTCCCGGCGCAGGGAGTGTTCAGTAGCGCCGCTGAGTTCTGCCGCGAGAAGCGCGTGACGAACGGCGCGTTGGTGCCCAGGATCTCCGCCGACGCCATCCGGTTCCAGTAGTTGTAGCCGAGCCCGTAGCCGCCGCGAAGCACCAGTCTCTTGTTGAGCTGATAGGCCGCACCCACGCGCGGCGAGAACAGGCCATAGCGGATCTCCCGCTGGGCACGCTCCTCGATCGAGCCGTTGGTGGCCTGCACCAGGCGGTTGGTAGCCGGATCGAAGTTGGCCTGCCGGCCCTCGGCTTCGTAGAACGGCGTCGTCAATTCATAGCGCAGACCCAGGTTGAGCGTCAGCTTGTCGGTCGCCTTCCAGTCATCCTGCAGGTAGAACCAGTGACCCTGCTGCCGAATCGGCACTGCCACCTGTGTCGCGAGCTGGTAGGAGCTGCGCGCGCCGAAATAGAAATCGGCGATGTTGTAGAAGTAGTTGTTCGCCGTGCCGCCGGTGGGCCGGCTGAACGTGCCGCCAAAGCCGTCGATGCCGTAGAGCGGGTTGGTGTCGTCGACAAGGATTCGCATGTACAGCCACTCATAGCCCATCTTCAGGTTGTGGCGGCCCGCGATCTTACTCAGGTTCAGGCGCGAGTTGATGGTGGTGGGGAACTGCGCCTGCGGGTTCGTGGATTGGCGGCCGATACGGAAGCCGAGCCCGGTGATGTCCTGCGGCGTGATGCCGCCCCGCACGCGCTCACCCGTGGGAAGGCCCGTGATGCCGAACAGGTCCTGCATGCTGGGCGTGCCCACCAGGGCAGGAAGACGGTCCATTCCCAGGCGCGTAACGGCGAAGCGGTACTCCAGAACTTCGGTGGCGGATTTGGTCCAGGTAGCGCCAGCCGTGCCGTTCTGGTTGAAGACGTTCAGGTTGCCGATCGAGTTGCCGCCCGAAAAGCCGGTGACAACGCCTGGCTGGAAGATATCCTGCCGCCGCTGCGTGTAGCGGAAGAAGGTGGCGACGCTCGGCTTCAACTGGTGATCGATCTTGACGGCTCCCTTGTCTTCGTTCAGTTGATTGCGGGCGTAGCCGGAATAGTTGTTCGCGATGCCGAGCGCGCCGCCGCCCGGGGAGTTCGGTTGCGGCAGTTCGTTCAGCACGCGGCGGGCGAAGCGCGTCATCGGAATCGGCTGCCCGGCGGGGATCACCGTGCCGGCGGCGATGGAGCGGCCCTGGTCATCCGTAAACGCGATGGGCACGCGGACATCGGTGGGCAGCACGCCGCGGCGATGGTCGAGCGACGGCAGATTCACGAACTGGAAGGGCGACTGGATCCACCGCGACCCTTCGTAGTCGGCAAAGAAAAAGGTGCGGTCCTTGACGAGGGGGCCGCCGAAGGTGCCGCCGAACTGGTTGCGGTTTACCTGCGGCTTGGGGAGCACCTGGTTATTCACGGTGGGCTTGAAGAAACCGTAGGCGTTCAGACGCGTGTTCTGCAGGAAGTTCCAGAGCGAGCCGTGGAATTCGTTGCCGCCGGAACGGGAACTGACGTTCATCACCGCGCCGCCCGACCGCCCGTACTCCGCCGAGTAGGCGTTCACCACCATGCGGAACTCGGCCACCGAATCCGGCGACGGTTGGATCGCCTGGTTCGAGAAGCCCTGGTTCGTGGTGCCGTAGAAGTTGTTGTCGACGCCGTCCAGAAGGAAGTTGTTGAATACGCTCCGCAGCCCGTTGACGTTGTAAGAGCCTTCGCGGCGGAACGCGATGTCGCCCTGGTTGCCCACCTGCGATTGCCGTACGCCGGGAACCAGAAGCGCCAGGTTCGAATAGGAGCGGCCCAGGATCGGGAGGTTGACGATCTGCTTCTGCGTGATCACCTGGCCCTTGGAGGAGCTTTCGCTTTCGAGCAGCGGCGCTTCCGCCGTCACGTTGACGACTTCGGTGACGGCGCCGACCTGGAGCATCAGATCGACGCGCTGCCGGGCGTTGACGGTGATGTTCACGCGCTCCACAATGGCGCGCGAAAACCCGGCCATCTCCGCCGTAACCGAATACGCACCGATGCGAACCGTCGGGAAAATGTAATCGCCCGCCGCATCCGTGGTGGCTTGAGCGACGATGCCCGTGTCGAGATTCTTGAGCGTGACCGCGGCGCCCGAGATGGCGCCTCCCTTGGCGTCGCGTACCGACCCAAGAACGGCGGCAGAATCGAATTGGGCTCGGGCCGCGGAGGCTCCGAAGAGCAGGGCGGCGAACAGAGCGAGAGATCTTTGAAGATTCATGGCATTTACGAGTGATGAAAGACTAACCGGCTGAGGGGAAAAACGCACCTCTCCCGAAGTCACGGGAGACCCTACATCCCTTTAGATTACCCGTGCCTCCGGCTGCGATGGCCAAAATGACATGAAAGTTTGCTGACAATTCGGTTGCGATTGACGGTGTCGCAACCGAGGCGGCTCGGTGGTCTTAGGGGTGAGGAAAGCTATGCGCTTCATGAGAGCAATGACGGTCCTGGCGGCGGCGGTGCTCTGGGCGGCGCCGTCCTTCGGTGCCGCGGTCTTTTTTCCCCTGCAGACGGGAAACGAATGGGTGTATCGGAACGCAAGGTGGGGCGACGGGTTCCACGTCCGCGTCGGATTGCCCGTGATGATCAACGGCCGCGTCTACCACGCCCTGGACGGATACACCGAGAAGCGGCTGCTGGTCCGCGTGGATGAGCGCGGCCAACTGTTGGCCGTGAATGAGGAGACCGGCCGCGAGGAACTAGTGACCTCCTTCGAGACTCCCGGCGGCGGATGGTGGCCGGCCAACGGACGCATATGCGGCGGCGAAGGAGAGACGCAGGAGCGCCGCGAAGAACACGATGGGCCGGCCGGGCCGTTCCGCGAGGTGCTGAGTATTCGTTACCGTGGCCTCTCCTGTGCGGACTACGGCGCCGAGAGCGAGCAGTTCGCGGAGAACATTGGCATGGTGCGGCGCGTCAACCAGACGTTGTTGGGCCCGCGCGTTCACGACTTGGTCTATGCGCGCGTCGGGCGAAGCGTGATCGAAGCACGGCCCCACGGACGGTTCACGCTTGTGGTGGAACCGGACGTCGAACAAGGCTTCCTGCGAGCGACGCTGCGCCTGCAAACAGGCCCTGCCGGGCCGCTCCGCCTGGAGTTCCCTTCGTCGCAGGTCTACGAGGTGCTGGTCAAGGACGCCGCCGGCGCGGTCCTCTGGCGGTACTCCGACGGCCTAGTGTTCCTGCCCGCGGTGCACCCGCGCGAATTCGCGGGCGAGTGGAGCGCCGAGGTGCGCATCCCGCAACCGTCCGCGGAGAGATTCACGGTGCAGGCCTGGATGACAACCAGCGAGCCGTCATTTGCGGCCATGGTGCCCGGGGTGGGACTTGAACCCACACGCCACTTGCGCGGCAAAGGAGTGCGAGTGAACACAACTTCTCCCGGCTTCATCGAGGCGCCGATCCGTGGAGCCGACTACGTTATTGACGGCGGCACCATGCCAACCATCTGAGCGGTTCTTGAGCGAACTGGTGCGGGCGGAGGGACTTGAACCCTCACGGACCTTGCGGTCCAACGGATTTTCTTGCCCTCTACGGCTTTCGCCGCCCTTGGCTTACTTGCCAGGGTTTGGGGTCTGGACTATCCCTTCACCATGCCCCGAATCAAGTTCCGGGATTAGGCGCTGCCCGTCTAGTCTCTACACCTTCCCGGCCGTTTCGGGCCGGGCTTGGCTCGGGATCGCCATGTTACAGGGTTCCCCGACTTTGGGCAGTTCTGCATCGCCGGTTTCCCGGCGAGCACTCAAGTTCTCTCTCAAGTCCGATGCGTCTGCCGATTCCGCCACGCCCGCACGGTTTCAAGGTAGCATGCACTCGCCCAAAGGGGGGAGGGGGACGCGGAGAGAGTTGCAAGCTCGTTGGCAGATATGACAACATGAAGGGATGGAGGCTGCACAATAGCCCGTGGCGGAAGCCCGCAAAACGCGGACTGTCTCATGGATGAAAGCCGCGCTGCATGACTTCGGGAAGTTCCCGGAAGGTGCAAGGACGATTTGCCTCACTGCGCTGACGATCGCGGCCGAGGGCGGCAAGGCCGATATCGCGAAGCCCTTGCACGGTCTGGGGTCGGGCGTGATGGAGATTGCACTGCCGTTTAGGGGCGACGCTTTCCGCGTCGTCTATGCCCTGCAGATTGGCGAAGACATCTGGGTGCTGCATGCTTTTCAGAAGAAATCGACGAAAAGCATTATGACGCCCAAACACGAGATGAACCTCATAAAGGACCGTCTGAAGAGACTGAAGGAGATGCTGAAATGAAACGCGAGGCAAAACTCGGTGTGGTGCGCGGTAGCGGCAACGTCTTCCGCGACGTTGGAGCGAAGAACGCAGACGCGGAGCAATTCAAGGCCATCCTCGCCGCCGAAATCATCAAGGTGCTCGACCGCGAGAAACTGACCGTACGCGCGGCGCATGCAAGGACCGGCTTTGCCGCTGCCGACTTCTCCCGCATCCGCAACGCGGACCTCGGCCGATTCACCGTCGATCGGTTGATGGCGATCATCAACCGGCTTGGCTCGCGCGTCGAGGTGAGAATTCGCGTGCGTCGCGCCGAAGACGTCATGCATGAGGTGACGGCGTGAATCGGATCATTGAGCGATTTCACCACCCGGGCGGCGCGCTGACTCTGCTCCGACACTCCAAGTCTACCAGCCGCGAAACGGAACGGCCTCCGCAGGCTCGGCGCGCATCTTTACCTTGATATACAGTGTTGTAGACCTGTTAGTACTATTCTGCCGAAACTTCTTCTATCTTGCCTTGAAGCGGGGCCGTCCCAGGTGATCCAATCGCCGGTATGGCTTCCCGCCCATTGCGCCGAGTTTCTTCGCTAATACTGTATCTTGCTTTGTCCGCCGCAATTGCCAGCGCCGATTACGACACAAGTTCCATACACCACTCCGCTGTCGTCCCGTTCGGCTTCTGGGAGTTCGACGAGCTCGGAGTGCGGGACTTAGTCTTTCCCTCGTTTGACTCCTCCCTCGGCGAGCTTAGAAGAGCCCACATCTACGTCTCCGCCTTATCGCACGGAGACTTCCTTGTGTGTAATAACAGCAACGCGATAGGAAGCTGGTCAATCGAAATGGGCCGGAGTTACAGTGTTCGGCGGGCTGCACAAACGCCACTCGCGACCGCCTCGACGGTAACATATAACCACGCGAACTGGATTGCTCCTGGACAATGTGAATGGGTAGCTAATCAACCCTATCGGTCGATTCAGAGCAACGTCCGTCTCACCGGACCCGAGTTGGCGTACTTCCAGACAGCGAACGTGATTCGCTTAGCACTGTCGCAGGAATTCAATTACAATCGTGCCTGGTGGCATACTTGGCCGGTGATTGTCGATTACAGCGGCGCCAGTTTTAGTGTGCTTGTCAACGTTAGTTACGAGTACGTCGAGCACTCCCCGGCTGAAGTGCCTGAACCGGAAGCTTACTCCGCTATCGTGGCGCTCGGCGTCGTTGCGATGGTTGCGATTCGCAGCCGTTTCCGTCCCAGACGGCTCCGTTAGTGCAGGCCCGCGAGGAACGCGCGGGCGACTTCGGGCACGGGCCGCCGGTCCTGATCGACGGCACGGTTCATGTTCCGCATCGCCTGCTCAGAGATCCGCCCGGACAGCCCGGAAAGCGCGGCGTGCAGTCCGGGAAAGCGGCTCAGAGCTTCATCGCGGACGATGATCGCGCACTGATACGGCGGGAAGTAGGAGCGGTCGTCTTCGAGCATCCGGAACCGCGGGTTGGCCAGCATGCCGTCCGTGGAACTGGCCGCGCCCATTTCGATTCGGCCGGCCTCGATCGCCGGATAGAGCAACCCCAGGTCCATGGTCACCGGTGCGCCGTCCAGGCGCAGCCCATACGCCGCGGTCAGACCGCGGAGCCCGTCGGGCCGGCTCACAAACTCGTAGCCGACGCCGATCCGCCACGGTCTGGCACGGCGCGCGGCCTCCGTCAAAGTCCGCTCCGGGCTCGCACTGGTAATGACCATCGCAAACGTGTTGTTGAAACCCAGGGGATCAAGCCAGGTCAGGCCCGCCGCGCGATAGCCGGCGCGCACGGTGGAGAGCGCTGCCTTCGGATCGGTAGTCGCCGGTTGCTTCAGGATCGCGGTGAGCGCGGTGCCGGTGTACTCGGGATAGAGATCGATGCCGCCGCTCTTGAGCGCCTCATGCGCCAGCAAGGTGCCGCCCAGGTTCAAGCGGCGGTCCACCGGGAGGTTGAGCTTGGCCTCGATCTGCTGCGCCAGGATCTCGCCGAGAATCACTTGTTCGGTGAAGTTCTTCGAGCCGACGACCACTCGGGGCGTGCCGGAGCAGCCGGTCGCTGCCAACGCCGCCACTACCAGGCAAATCGACGTTCGATCCATCCGAGCACCTCGTCGGCCGCGATGGCCATTAGCGCGGCGGGAATGGCGCCGGCCAGAATTGTGGACGGGTCCGCCATGGCGATCCCGCGAAAAACGAACGTTCCCAGGCCGCCGCCCCCGATCGCCGCGGCGATGGTGGCGGTGCCGATGGTGGCCACCGTGGCAATGCGAACGCCTGCCAGGATGGTGGGAAAGGCGAGCGGCAGTTCGACGCGCCACAACAACTCGCCGGAGGTCATGCCCATGGCCACGGCGGATTCGCGAACCGCGCGGTCGACTCCGAGAATCCCCACCGTGAAATTGCGCAGGATCGGGAGCAGGGCGTACAGGACGAGGGCGAGAATCGCCGTTCGCCTGCCGATGCCGCCGATCAAGGGAACGGGCAGCAGGAAGCCGAAGAGGGCAAGACTGGGGATGGTCTGCAGCACTCCGACCACCGCCATCGCCGCCCGGCGGACGCGCGCCCGGCGCGCCAGGAACACACCGAGCGGCCCGCCGGCGGCAAGGGCCGCGATGAGAGAAATGAACACCAGCCAAAAATGCTCGAGCGTCGCGGCCAGCACTTCGGCGGTCATGCGGAAAGCGTCTCCAGAAACCGTCTCGCTTCCGGCGCGCCGCTGGCGGCAAACGCGCTCGGCTCGGCCACCAGGTCGAGGCGGCCCTCCCGCAGCAGGGCGATGCGGGAACCAAGCATCAGCGCCTCGCGCACGTCGTGGGTAACGAAAACGGAGGTCGTGCCCAGGCCGCGCCGCAATTCGAGAAAAAGCCGCTGCATGGCGAAGCGCGTGATCGGGTCGAGCGCGGCGAACGGCTCGTCGAACAGCAGCAGCGGCGGGGCGGCGGCCAGAGCGCGCGCGATACCCACCCGCTGCTTCTCGCCCCCGGAGAGTTGCCGCGGGTAGCGCGAGGCGTACACGGCGGGCTCCAGGTGCATCGCTTCCAGCAGTTCGCCGACGCGCCGGCGCGTGCGCTCCGCGGGCCATCCTTCCAGTTTCGGTACCAGGGCCACGTTCTCGGCGACCGTCATGTGCGGGAACAGACCACCCTCCTGAATGACGTAACCGATGCGACGGCGGAGGGCCGTTGCTTCGCGGCTCCGCGTGTCTTCGCCTTCGAACCACACGGCGCCGCGCGTGGTCTCGATCAGGCGGTTTACGGTCTTGAGCAAGGTGGTCTTTCCGGAGCCGCTGCGGCCCAGCAAGACCAGCGTCTCGCCCTCTTCCACGAACAAGTCGATCCCGCGCAGCACCGGCCGTCCGTCGATCTCACACCACACTTCGCGAAACTCAACCAGCGCCGCCATGCCCGTCTATCTTAACCGGAGGACGCCCCGGAGCCGCGATGTGACCGATGTAACGCTACCGCAAGCGCGCCGATTGGACGATAGCTTTCGTGGACGCCCATGGAACAGATACCTTGCCCCGACGGTTATCTTTTGGACGCGCGATCGCCCCTCGCCGAAGGTCACCATGCCCTGAACCACTACCTGGTGCGCGTCGAGGAGGCCGGCTGGCGCAAGGCCCTGCAGGAAGTGAACGGTATTCGCGACAAGCGCAGAAAGCTGTTGGTCTGGAAGGCTCTGCTCCAGCGGTTCGCCTGGCTTCGGGATCACGCGCCCGAGAGCGCCGTCCTGAGTCCGCTGCGGGGCCTCGGAGAGCGGATCGAGAAATGGACACTCGCCCCGCCGGAGCAGGATCTCATTGAGATTCTGGAGGCGACGGCGGCGGTTTCGGATTTCGCCGGACCCTACGCGCCGCTGCCGCACGTTCTTGCGTATCTCGACGAATCGGCGCATACGGCGACGCTGGCGGCCGCCATTCGCGTCTTCCGGGAACGCACCTGGGATCACCGCTACGTCGTGAACCAGGTAAGTCTGCAACTGTTCCGGTCGCGGCTGGACATGCTGGCCTGGCGCGACGAATGGACTCCCATTGACCGCCCGCGCTGTTGGAGCGAGCAGGTGCGTGCGGACTTCCGCGAGATGGAAGGAGCGCGGCGTGGGCCGTGGCGCTCGCTGCTCTACAGCATCCGCGGCGATGAAACCGGCCGTCCCGCGCCGCGCTGGATTCCCGCTTCTCAGGCCGTGGTGACGGCGATCGGCTCGAATCAGTTCCGCCAAACGCTGCTCCGGTGGCTGGGCCCGCTCACGCCCGGCGCCACCGTGCGGCTCTCGCGCGAAGGCAGCTACCTGCTGCGGTCGCTCCTGTGGCTTGGGGCATCGCTCGGCGATGCGGACGTGCTGGCGGCGATCGCCCACATCCGCGGCGTGGAGTTCAAGCCGAAGGCAAACGGCGAGAAGGTTCTGCGTGCCGCGGCGGAGGCGTTGGGACAACCGGATCCGACCGTCAGACCGCCCGCCGCTACGCCGAGCTTCGCCGAACTGGTGGGCCGTGGGCTTTCCGTGGCGATGAGTTCGATGAACGTCGCACCCGGCAGAATCGGCGTCGAAAGGGACGTGATTCACGTGCGCGGAAGGCGAGACAGCTACGAAGTGCACATCGCCAGCCGCATGGCATACCGTACCAGCGACGGGCGCGCGATGCGGATCGATGCAGGCCCTCCTGCGGCGGCGCCCGGCGGGTTGCCGGATGTGGCCGGGATCAGTGCGTTGCTCCAAGCCGTGCAGGCGCTCGCGAACGACGAATTCGATCCGGCGTAGGGCCGGCGGAGCGCGCGGTTGAACGCGCGGGCCGGTAAACTGATGCCGAGATGCAACACGCCGAGATGCAACACACGATGACGCGCCGCCGTCTGCTGCAGGCCGGTCTCTCGCTGCCCGCGTTGCTGCGCGGCTCGCGGACCCCAGGCTACAACGTCCTGTTCATCGCCGTGGACGACCTGAAGCCGGTGACCCGGTGCTATGGGAACTCGCTGGCGGCGACGCCGAACATCGACCGGCTCGCCTCCGAGGGGCTGATGTTCACACGCGCCTACTGCCAGCAGGCCGTGTGCAGTCCCAGCCGGACGTCGCTGCTGACGGGAAGGCGGCCGGACACAACGCGCGTCTACGACTTGCAGACCCACTTCCGCACCAACCTGCCGGACGTGGTTACGTTACCGCAGCACTTCCGCAACCACGGTTACGAGACCAGCGGGTTCAGCAAGATCTACCATGGCGGCCTGGACGACATCCACTCCTGGAGCATTCCGTCGTGGCTGCCAGGCCCGGGACTTGCCTGGAACACGCCGGAGAACGCCCGGCGGGCGGAGCGCGCGCACGCCACCCTGGAGAGGCGTGGAATGCGTGCCGAGCCCACGCCACCGCGTTCCGAGGAGGACCGGGCGCGCCGGGGACCATCCTGGGAATCGCGCGACGTCGCCGACAACGAGCTGCCCGACGGCAAGACCGCCGATGCGGTAGCGAGCGCGCTGCGGGCCCTGAAGGACAAGCCGTTCTTTCTCGCCGCCGGCTTCCTGAAGCCGCACCTTCCCTTCACGGCGCCCAAGCGATACTTCGACCTGTATCGCAACGCAGAATTCCACATGCCGCCCAATCCGCTCCCGCCGGAAGGCGCGCCGGCCATGGCGCTTCACCAATCCGGCGAACTGCGCTCCTATCTCGACATTCCCCCTGAGGGCCCGATTCCCGACGGCAAGGGATTGGAGTTGATCCGGGCCTATCACGCGGCGATGAGCTACACGGACGCCCAAGTGGGGCGGCTTCTGAATACTCTCGACGAGCTCGACTTGCGAAGAAAGACAGTGGTCATCCTCTGGGGCGACCACGGCTGGCACCTGGGCGATCACGGGCTCTGGAACAAACACACCAATTTCGAGCAGGCCACGCGAGCGCCGTTGATCGTCAGCGTCCCCGGGCAAAAGACCGCGGGCCGGAGCACCGCCTCGCTCACGGAGTTTGTCGACATCTACCCGTCGTTGGCAGAGATCTGTGGCCTCCCCTCGCCGCAGGGTGTGGAAGGCCTGAGCTTCGCGCCGCTGCTGCGCGACCCCGGCCGCAGGATCAAGCGGGTGGCGTTTAGCCAATACCCGCGTGGCGGTGCCATGGGGTACTCGGTTCGCAACGAGCGCTATCGATACACGGAATGGGTTGTGCGCGGGGAGGGCGTCAGGGGCATCGAGTTGTACGACTACGAAACCGATCCACTGGAACGGCGCAGCATTGCGGCGAAGTGGGAGATGGTCACCGTGATCCGTGAGGCACGGACGCAACTGGAGAAGCAGTTCCGATACCAAAGCCGCCGGTAGGCCGGCGCGCGCCGGCGGTCCCTCAGAAGTTGAACTTCAGACCAAGCTGGATGTTCCGCGGCGGGCCTGCGGTCGTAATGGTGCCGAAGTTATTGTCCGGCGTGATGAGCGAGCCCCAACTGGCGCCGGGGTTCCGGTAGTTGGCACGGTTGAACATGTTGAAGAAGTCGGCTTGGAAACGAAGGCGCCAGCCGCGTTCCTTGTCGACCACGGTTTCCTTACGCAGGGAGAAGTCCCAGAGATAGAGGCCGGGTCCGCGCACGTTGCCGGCGCCGCTGGTTCCTTCCTGGTCCTCTTCGGCCGGCGCGAAGACGTCGCGGTTCAGGTACATGTTGGGGTCACGGGTGTTGTTAATAGGATTTCCCCCGAGGTAGTTAGCGCGGCGCCCGCCGGTGTAGAGTGTGCTCGCGGATATCGTCAGCGGACCTCCGGTCTGCCCTCGCACGATGCCGCTCACCTCCCAACCGCCCAGCGCCGCGCGGCCGAATGCTTTCTTGCGGACCGCCCTGAGCGTCGGAAACCGGTACGAGTAAGTGGTCACGAAGACATGCGAACGGTCGAAACTGGCCGGACCGTAGGAGTAGTTTCTGTCCCGCCAGAAAATCCCGCTGTCCGGGTTGTCGCCGTTCCCCGAGGCGCCTGCCAGCACTTTTGACCAGGTATAACTTAGCGTGAAGTTCATTCTGCCCTTGCGCTTGGTGACGTACGTCTGAAGTGCGTGGTAATTCGAGGTGGAGTCGGACAGGCGCTGCCGGATGGAGGAATAGCCTCTGTACGGGCGAACCGAGTTCAGGGAGGGCCGCTGCGCCGTCGGGATCTCATTGATGGCGCGCAACTCAGGGAGCGTCAGATAGTTGATATCCGGCTGCCGCAGCAAGTGGCGTCCGAACGTCCCCACGTAAGTGACCTCCAGGAACGTGCCGAACGGCAATTCGTGCTGGATGCCGAAATTCCCGGTCATAGTGTACGGGATCTCGAGGCTCGGGTCGATGGCATCGATGTTTGCAAACGGTGTCAGCGCGGAGGCGCGCCCGCTGCGGGGATCGCTGAGGTTGGCGTTCTCGAGGCTCACGCTTTGGAGCCAAGGCGTGTAGTTCACCATCGGGAAGATAATGTTGCCCTCAGGTTTGTCGTGGAAAATGCCGAAACCAGCGCGGATGGCGGTCCGGTTGTGCCGAAACGGCGCATACGCCAGGCTGATGCGCGGCGCAAAGAGAGTGGTCACGTCATAGAGGCCCCGGGGCGCGCCCGCCGGTATGAGAGCCAGAGCCGCTTTGTCCAAACTGAGCAGGCGCCCGAGTTCCTCGTCGGGAACGCCCGAGCCGCCCCGGACCAATCCGTTATAGACGTTGCCGGAGCCGGCGACGATTGTGCCGTTGGGCAATACGGTCACGGCCTGCGCGGGGTTGTACAAGGCCGGTACGAAGTTCGTGATGTTATTCGCCTGAGTGTAAGTCGGATCGTTGCGCTGCCAGCGAACGCCGATCTCCAGGCTGAGCTTCCGGTTCACCCTCCAGGCGTCGGAGAGATACCCTTCGTAGGAACTGAACCGGAAGAAGCCGGTGGGGTCGCCGGAAGCTTCGGTGTATGTCCGGAAGTTACCCATCAGAGCATCCGCAAAGGCGTTTGCTGTGGTTAGATTGTTGCCTGAGGTGTTGAACGCTACACTCCCCCGGAATTGGGACCGTCCGTTCTGGTCCTTGCGGTTCCGGATCACCGTGAAGCCGGCCTTCAATGTGTGGGCCCGCATAATGAACGTGAAACTCTCCATGAACTGGATATCTGTGGTTGGCGACATGAGCGCCTGGCGGGGACCGTTGATATTGGCGAAGTTCGAGATGGTGATATCTGGCATGCCGTCCGAGCCGGCGCCCGTCCAACTGTTGGCGTTGTACACCAGCGGATATTCAAGCCCGTAGGTGGAGCGCTTCCAGGCGTCGCCCACCATCGGAATCCGCTGCCCGTTCCAGGAAGAGTTGAGCTTCAGTTCGTTGACCACGCTGGGGGAGGGAAGCCACGTGTGCGCGATCTGGTAGTTCCAGCCGGGCCGGTTCCGCTCCGTCGGCGTCATCGGCATCTGTGAGCCGAAGAACACGCCGAACGGGTCAACCAGATCGTAGTGGTCGTGCATGTAACGGAAGTAGAAGCTGTGCTTGTCGCTCTGCCGGTAATCGAGCCGGGCGATGTCCTGCCGCCAGTTGAAGGGACTCGCAATCTGGAAGACGGTGTTGTTGCTTGTCGTCGTATCGGAATACGAGGCGGCGAGCAACTCCATTGCATCGTAGACCTTCGCAATGGCGCGGCCCTGCGGCGTGATCCTGGACGCTATGTTCCGGCCCACAATCGCGGTGGTGGTGCCCGGTTCCCGAAGGTTGCCGCTGCGCAGGGTGAAATCCCCGGCGCGTTCCGCCCTGGTGGGGAGGCTGCGCCGCGTTGGTGTCGTGTACTGCCGTATGCGCTTAAACTCCTGTCCCCCGAAGAAGAAGAGCTTCCCGCGAACGATTGGTCCTCCCAAATCCCATCCGAAGTTGTTGAAGCGGAGGGGCGGGCGTGCCGGTGAGAAGGTATTGCGCGCGTCCAGCTTGTTGTTCCGGAAGAATTCCCGGATGCCGCCGTGGTAGCGGTCGCCTCCACCGCGTGTAACGACGTTGATCGACGACCCCGAATTCCGTCCGAACTCGGCGGAAAAAGCAGATGACTTGATGTTGACTTCGCGAATGAAGTCCACGCCCACGTTGTTGATCTGGCTCCCATTGGATCCGGAGTCCATGTTCGAGCCGCCGTCAAGCGCCAGGTAGTTCGTGTTGCCCCGGGTTCCGTTGATCGATTGCGCCGTGATGGACAGGTTGGTGGTGAGCGCCAGTTGGTCTTCGTCCAGTAACACCGCACCGGGGATGAGCGAGGTGAGCTGCATATAGTTGCGGCCGTTCAGGGCCAGGTCCTGCACCTGCGCTGTGTCGATGACGCGGCCGACTTCACCGGAGACCGTGTTGACAGCCTCGCCGGCGGCGGCGGTTACCTCGATGGTTGACTCGACGCCCGCCACTTGGAGACGGAAGTCGACGGGCAGCCGGCCGTCCGCGATCAGGTTATTTCCTGTGCGCTCGCTCTTCTTGAAGCCCGTCAGCTCGGCGGTCACCGTGTAGTTGCCGACCGGGAGCGGTGTTACGACATAGTAGCCATCGGCATCGGTCGTCGCAAGACGTACTAACTTGGTGGCTTCGTTAGTAATCGTGATCTTCACGCCGGGGATGACGGATCCGGTGGCATCGGTGACCGTGCCGGAGATGCGGCCCGTAATGCTTTGGGCAGTGAGAGGAATCGCGATCAGGAACGCTAGCAGGAAAGGCGCGGCGCGGCGCATTCAATACCTCCGGATACGGATGGACGAAATAGTCCAGGCGATCCTACCACCAGGGTCCGGTAACGTCAAACGGCATCCCTTGCAGTACAGTTTTCGACGCTGGCGGAGGCGCGCCGTGTAGGCACGGTTGGCTCCCGGCGTTGTATGGTAGTCGAGGAATGACCTGGGATGACATCCGGACCCTTGCGCGTGACGGCTCGCCGGCGGAGGCCGTCGATGCCGCGAACGCCTTCGCCCGCGAGCACGGCCATGCGGTGACATTCGGCTATCGAGATGGAATGTGGGTTCGTTCGGCCGACGACATGGAGACACCGGCGCCGGATCTCTTCGACGGGCCCGCCCTGTGGGATGTTTGGCAGGCGCAGCGGCAAAAGTACCTTCGCGATGCGGACGACTATTGGTTTCACGTCTACCGGCCGCGGGAAGGCGACGTCATCGTGGACATCGGAGCCGGCCGTGGCGAGGACGCGTATGCGTTCTCCCGCGCGGCCGGCGCGGCGGGCGGGGAGTGGGCGGTTGAGCCGCACCCGGTGACCTTCGGCGCGCTACGGCGGCTCTGCGAATGGAACGGGCTTACCAACGTGCGGTGTTCGCAGGTGGCGTGCACCGAAGTGGCGGAGGATCTCCAGATCGAGACGCTGCCGCTGTGGGAATCCAACTACGTGCGCAGTGGTCCGGCGAGCGAAACGAGCTTCGCCGTGCAGTGCCGCCCGTTTGACGAGATCGCCGGCGAAGCGGGAATCGGGCGCATTGACTTCCTGAAGATGAACATCGAAGGAGCGGAGCGGATGGCCTTGCCAGGGTGCCGGCGGGCCCTGGAGCGTGCGCGGTACGCGTGTATCTCCGCCCATGATTTCCGGGCAGACCGGGGCGAAGGCGAGGCATTCCGCACGCTGGCCTTCGTTCGGGCGTTCCTGGAGAACGCCGGGTTCCGCATCCTCACGCGCGACGATCCGCGCTACTACGTTCCCTATCACGTGCACGCGTGGCGCGACTAGGCGGCCGGCGCTTGGCTATCCTTCCTTGCCGGACGCGTAGTAACCCTTGCGCGCCTGCACCTTCAGGTCCTTGTTCTTGGTCTTGATCTCAACCTTGCGGAAACTGCCGTCCTTGGCCGGATTGGTGGGCGTGTAGCCGATCGAATACTGGCTGCGCATTTCCTGCTGGATGTCGCTGAAGATCGATTCGAGCGGGTTGCCGCGGCTCACGCGGAACAGCCGGCCCCCGGTCTCTTCGGAGAGACGCTTCAAGTCGCCGCCCCCGCCGCCGTAGCCGAAGCCGGTGTAGCGCGGGTCGGAGAACTCAATGCTGTAGATGATTGAATCGGCCTTCTGCGCGGCTTCCAGCGCTTCGCCGATCTTGGTTCGGCTACCCACATCGACGCCGTCCGTGATCAGGATCATCGCCTTGCGGCCCACCTGGCCGCGGAGCATATCGTTGGCCGCCAGGTACACGGCCTCGAACATCACCGTGCCGCGTTGGCCCGAGGTCGGAATCGGTCCCGGATTGATGCCCGGGAGGGTGGTTCCGCCGCGCACCTGCAGTTTGTCGAGTCCGGCACGCAGAAGTTTCGAGGAGTTGGTGTAATCCTGGAGGAGCTCGGTTTCCACTCCGAAGCTGATCAGGAACGCCATGTCTTTCTGCCGCAGTACCTGCGAGAAGAATTGCAGCGCGGCCCGGCGCTCGGTCTCGATCAGATTCTCCTGGCTCCGGCTGACGTCCACCAGCAGACCGATGGTGAGCGGCAGATCCGTTTCGCGAGTGAAGTACTTGATGGTCTGGGGGGCGCTGTTTTCGATCACGCTGAAGTCTTCCTGGGTCAGATTGCCCACCAGGCCGTTGCGCTTGTCGCGTACGGAGAAGAGCAGGTTGACGAGTTCAACGTCCACGCTGATGATGGGCCCGATATCTTCCGGAGGCTGCGCGGCGGGCTTCTGCTGGCCCCACGCGCGGGCGGCAACGGCAATCGGGAAGGCTCCCAGGAAGTGTCGGCGGTTCATGATGTGACTACACCAGTGTAGATGCGCCGCCGCGCAGCCCGGTTCCCTCCACCGGTACACTGGACAGGATATGCGGCGGGCGGTGGCTCACCTGAAGCGCGCGGACGCGACGCTGCGCGGGATCATTGACGCGGTTGGACCGTGCCGCATCAGCTATCGCGAGCCGGAGTTCGAAACGTTGGTGCGGTCCATCGTCTACCAGCAGTTGAACGGCACGGCGGCGAGCGCCATCTTCGGACGGCTGCACGGCGCGGTGTGCCGCAACGGCGAGGCGATGACGCCCCGGGCCGTGTTGAAGCTGACGCCCGCGCGGATGCGCTCCCTGGGGCTCTCCTCGCAGAAGAGCGTCTACATTCGCGATCTGGCGCAAAGAGCGGTTTCCGGCGAAGTCGTTTTCGAAACCCTGCCGGACCGGTCCGACGAAGAAGTCATCGCGCACCTGACACAGGTGAAGGGCGTCGGCGTCTGGACCGCGCACATGTTCCTCATCTTCGCTCTGCGCCGTCCGGACATCCTGCCCACCGGCGATCTCGGCGTGCGTGCGGCCATCAAGAAGGCCTGGGGCAAGGAAACGCTGCCCGCTCCCGCGGAGATGGAGGAACTAGCCCGCCCCTGGCGTCCGTACCGCAGCGTCGCAAGCTGGTATCTGTGGCGCAGCCTGGAGGGCGGCGCAGCGCTGTGATTCGGCCCATTCTGCTGCTGGCTGGCGCCCTCGCGTTTTTTCGCGCCGTCCTGTTTGTGCCCGCCTACACCGTGCCCTGGGACTTCCGCGGCCACCATCTGCCCCTCGCTACCGCATACGCCGACGCGCTTTCCGAGGGCGTGATGCCGCTGTGGGACCCCTACACATACTGCGGCCGTCCGCTGCTCGCGAACCCGCAGACGGCGGTGTTTTATCCGGGCATGCTGCTCGCCGCCGCGCCTGGCCGCACCGGGTTGGCGGAACGGCTGGAGTGGCTGCTGGTGCTCCATGTCTTCCTGGCGGGGCTGTTCGCTTACCGGCTGGGGCGCAGGCTGGGTCTTTCCGCGGACGCGGCCCTGTTCTGCGGGTTCGCGTTTGAGATGGGGGCGTTCCTTGCTTCCCAAACCCAACACCTCAGTTCCGTTCTGGGGGCGCCGTGGCTGGTGCTGTCCTGGGAAGCCGTGCTGCTCACCGCGTCCTGGCGTGTGCCGGTGCTCGCGCTCAGCTTCACGCTGCACTTCTTCTGCGGCTTCACGGGGTACACGTTGGCATCGGCCGCGTCCACCGCGCTGTTCGCGGGGCTGGCCGTCGCCGCGCGCCGGGCGCCCGTGCGCGTGCTCGGCGAGATCGCCGCCGCGGCCGTGCTTTCCCTGGCGTTGGCCGCGGTGCAACTCTGGCCCGCGCTCGAACTGGTGGAACAGAGCGTAGGCAAGTACCGCACGGACTGGCTGAAGGGCGGAGGCGGCATCCCGCCGGCCGCGGTGCTGTCGCTGATCGTGCCCGACTACCACGGCGTGTTCGATCTGAAGACATTCCGCGGCGGTTATGAACTCACGTTCTTGTACCTGTTCAGCGGTTGGACGACGCTCACGCTCGCCGTGTTGGCGTTGATCCGGGGAACGCGGCTCGCTCGCGTTACGGCCGGCGCAGCGGTCCTCTTTCTGGTGCTCATGCTGGGCGAGTACACGCCGGTGGGCGGTACCCTCTTCGCACTCGCGCCGGGGTTCTTGAAGAACACCCTCTACTGGTACGTCTTCCTCGCGCCGTTTTCGCTCGCTCTCGCGCTGGCCGCCGGCTTCGGCCTGGATGCCCTGGCCCTGCCGTCCCGATGGCGGTTCGCGCTGGCGTGCGCGGTGGCGGCGGAACTGCTGGCGGTGAGTTCCGGCCGCCCCATGAACACCGCGCGAATCGCCGACGATCCCGGCGATCCGCCTGAGACCGTGGCGCGCCTGGCCGCGCTCGCCGGCGACGGCAGGATCGACACCATCGACGATTCGCTCCAGCTCATGACCACCGCGCCGGTCACGCGTCTGCGCGCGGCCGGCGGCTATGATCCGCTTGCGTTGGAACGGTTGATGCAGGTCCGGTTGCAAGCCGCCAAGGGGGAACGCTGGGGCGCCTTCTACCAGATCGAGCGCGTGGACTCTCCGGCCATCGACGCGATGGCCATCCGGGTTCTGACGGCGCGCGGCGAACGCCCCCCGCTGCCCGGTTGGACATCCTCCGCCCTGCCTGGCCGGACGGTCTACGCGAAGGAAACACCGGCAGCGCGGTATCGCCTCGAAAACGGAACGGTGCGGGTGGCCGGCGAGTGGCGGCAGCGCGTGCTGCTGGAAACCGACGCGCGCGTCGCGTCGCGCCTGGTCACCTCCGAGGTTCACTACCCCGGATGGATCGCGCGCGTGGATGGCCGCGAACAGCCGGTGGAGTACGTGAACACGGCGTTTCGCGGGCTCAGCGTACCGGCCGGCCGCCACCGCGTGGAGTTCACCTTCACCGCGCCGCGCCTGCTCCAGGCGATGCCGGTGAGCCTCGCCGCCATCCTGGTGTGGCTCGTGTTGATACGCCGCGCGGCGCGATCAACCGAGGCGGTCGCGTAACATCTCGCGCGCCGCGTTATAGCCGGGCGCGCCCATCACGCCCCCGCCCGGATGTGCGCCGGAGCCGCACAAATAGAGGCCGCGAATCGGGGTCCGGTAGCGGGCGAACCCCGCCACGGGCCTCAGTACGAACATCTGGTCAAGGCTCATCTCGCCGTGGAAAATGTTCCCGCCGGTAATGCCGAAGCGGCGCTCCAGATCGAACGGCGTCAGCACCTGCTTGTCGATGATGATCGAACGGATGTTAGGCGCGTACTCTTCGATGAGTTCGATCACACGCTGTGCGAACGGCTCGCGCAGATCGTCCCAGGTGCTCCCGGAAAGCGTGTAGGGAGCGTATTGCAGGAAGCATCCCATCACGTGCTTGCCGGGCGGAGCGAGGGACGGATCGTACATGGTGGGTACGGTCAACTCGAGCAGCGGAGAACGCGACGGCCGCCCGTACTTGGCGTCATCCCAGGCGCGCTCAATGTAGTCGATCGACGGGCAGATATGCATCGTCGCGCCGTGGTGCGGACCGCGCGCGCCGGGAAAACAGGTGAACTCCGGCAGGCCGGAGAGCGCGAAGTTGATCTTGCAGGACGTTCCTTCGCAGCGCAGGCGGCGGATCGCCGCCACGAACTCCGCCGGAAGCTCGCTCTCATCAAGCATTCCCAGAAACGTGCGCTTCGGGTCGGCACTGCTGCCGACGGAGTCACTCAGGATCTCCTCCCCGCTCTCGAGCGCGACGCCGTACGCCCGGCCGCCGCGCACCAGGATACGGCGGACACCGGCGCCGGTCCGGATCTCCGCGCCGTACTGTCGCGCCGCCGAAGCGATCGCCTCCGAAACGGCGCCCATGCCGCCGCGCACGAAGCCCCACAGGCCGCGATGCCCGCCCACGCCGCCCATGCAGTGATGCAGCAGGATGTAGGCAGTGCCCGCGCTCTTGGGCCCGCCGTTGGCGCCGATCACCCCATCGGTGGCCAGTGTGACCTTCACCTCCGGGCTCTCAAACCACTCGTCCAGGAAGTCCGCCGCACTCTGGGTGAAGATCTTTACCAGGCCCACCAGTTCCTCGCGTGTGAGCCCCTTCAGCTTGCCGAGCAGCTTCAGGTAATCGATGAAGTCGGTGATCCCCGCGGGCGGGAACTCGGGCGGCGTCATCAGTAGCAGCCCCTCCACCACCCGGCTCAAGCGCTCGAGGTGATCTTCGTAGGCCGGGTAGCGCTCGGCGTCCTGCTTCGAAAACTTGGCGATCTCGGCGAGCGTCTTCGCGCGGTCCTGCCACATGAAAAAGTAGCGCCCGTCCGGGAACGGTGAGAAGAACGCCGGATCCTTGGCATCCACCTGATAGCCGTGGCGAGGCAAGTCGAGCTCCCGCACGATTCGCTCCTGCATCAGGCTGGTGAGATAGGCGGCGGTGGAGACGCGAAACCCCGGCCACACCTCCTCCGTGACCGAGCACCCGCCGAGAAGTTCGCGCTGTTCGAGAACCAGCACGCTGCGGCCGGCCTTGGCGAGATACGCGGCGGTGACCAGGCCGTTGTGGCCGCCGCCGACGATGATGGCTTGATAGCGTTGGGGCATTTTCTATAGCAACTGGCGCGCTGCTTCCGCCAGCAGTCCCGCGCCGAGCAGCGTGACGACGACCGCGCTCGCGACGGGCAATGCGCGCTGCCAGCGGGGCTCCGCGCCGGAAGACAGCTTCTTCATCAGCGGCCCCGCGAGCACGATCGCGCAGCCGATCGCGATCAGCACCGCCGCCAGGCCGAGACTGAACGAAGTGAGCAACGCCAGGCCGAACCCGATCTTGCCCAGCGTCAAGGAGAGCATCAGGAGCACCAGCGCTTCGGGGCAGGGAACGAGCCCGCCCGAGACGCCGAGCGAGAGCAGTGCGCCTCGGCCTTCGCGGTGATCGTGATGGACATGGTCGTGGTGGTGGTGGTGGTGATGGTCGTGATGATGATCATGATCATGACCGTGGTGATGATCGTGGCCGTCAGGTCCGCCGCGCAACCGTTTCCACAGCAGCCATGCACCGATGGCCGTCACCAGCACACCGCTCGCCAGCGATAGCCACGGATAAATGCGCTCCACCGCTACCCGCTGCGCCGCGTAGAGCGTAATCAGGCCCAGCGCAAAGACGCTCGCTGTGTGCGTGAAGGTGACGATGCCGCCCAGCCAGACCGCGTCGGCCAGCCTTCCTCGCGTGCCCACCAGGTACGCGGCAACGATGGTCTTTCCATGTCCCGGGGTCAATGCGTGGGCCGCTCCGAGCAGGAAGGCGATGGCCAGCGCGGCAGCGATGAACCGGGGATCGGCCTGTTGCGAGACCAGCAACTGCTGCAGGCGGGAGGGCTCCATGAAACGTTCATTGTACTTCGTGGGCCGGCCGTCTCCGGCGTACACTCAAGGGGTGATCCACGACCTGGTGCAGATCCGCCGCCTCGGCGAAAAGAAGCGCGGCGAAAACCAGCAGTTCCGCCGCTGGTTGAAGTCGCACACCTTCGTGGAGCGCCGTTTCCGGAAGCTCGCCCAAGAGATCGAGGAACAAACCGACTGCACGGTCTGCGCCAACTGCTGCCGCGTCGCCACCGTGCGGCTCAAGGAGCGCGACGTCGAAAAGCTCGCCAAGTACTTTCGGATTTCCGTGGACCGGTTCCTGAACGACTACACTCAGCCGTCCGACGAAGAGGGCCGCATCCTGAACCGCACGGCGGAGGGTTGCGTCTTTCTCGAGGGGACCGCGTGCACCGTGTACGACGTCCGCCCCAATACCTGCGAGGACTTTCCGCACCTGGTGCGCGGCGCGGGCTCGCTGCTCTCGCGCATGTGGGAGATGCCCGACCGCGCCACATATTGCCCGATCGTCTACAACACGCTGGAATCGTGGAAGGTGGAGAGCGGCTTCGCACGGAAGAGCGAATAGCATGGTAGGCGCGGCAGGACTTGAACCTGCAACCCCCGGCTTAGAAGGCCGGTGCTCTATCCGATTGAGCTACGCGCCCCTGTGTCGATTGTAGATCGTCCGGTCCGTTCAGAGCGCTACGGCTTCAGATGCTTGCGCAGGAACGCATAGATCTCAGCCCGCGACGCCTTCGCGAGCTTGGTGTCGATCCGGTTGAACGTGTGGCCGCCGGGGGCGTTCTCGTAAATCTTGTACTCGAATTGCTTCCCTTCGGCCTTCAGGGCGGCGATCAACCGCTGCACCTCCAGCACGTTCACGTCTTCGTCGTTGGTGTTGGTGTGGATCAGCAATGGCGTTGCAAGCTTTGCGACGTGCGTCACCGGCGAGCGGCGCAAGTACTCTTTCACGTTATCCTCGGCCGACTTGCCGATGTGATTGGGCGCTGAAAACAGGCGCCGGTAGGAATCGGACTTGTAGCCCATTCGCGCCACCAGGTCGCTCACGGGAACGCCCGCATAGGCGACGGCGTAATCGCCCGGATGATCGAAAATGTTCATCAGCGCGATCATGCCGCCGTGGCTCCAGCCGATGATTCCCACGCGCTTGGGGTCCAGGAAGTCGTAGGTTTCGAGCATCCAGTTGCGCGCGGCGTAAACGTCGTCGTTTTCGCGTCCGCCGTAGTCGATCTGGCGCCAGAAGCCGCCGCCGTAGCCGGTGCTGCCGCGGTAGTCGGGCGCGATCACCGCGTAGCCTTCGGCAATGAGCTCACGAACGATGTTCGCCGAAGAAGTGTTGAAGTTGGCGTGCACGCCGCCGTGGACATAGATCACGAACGGCTGCTTGCGACTCCGGTCCATCTTCTTGGGGATGAACGTGTAGGCCCGAATGATCAGCGGGTTCCCGGCGCCTTGCGCGGTCGGGTTCGCTTCGCGCGCGGGCGGCAGGCTGGTGTAGCTGACGCGCTCCACCTCGGCCACCGGGCCCAGCTTCAGCTCCCACATCAGGTCGTCCACCGCCTTGAGCAGGCGATCCTGGCCGTGATCCGCCGTTTCTCCGGGCGGCGGTGCCGGTGGAGCCGAAGGCGCCTGACCCAGGACGACTGCCGCACAGACCGCCAGAAGGAACACGATTCTCATACAAACAGTGTAATGGGCGGCGAAACTCCGGTCGCGCCTAATCCGCGGCGGCCTGGGCCAGGGCGGGTTCCGCGGGCTTGGCGAAGGGGCTGAAATTGGTGTGCTCATCGAAGACGTCGACGCCCTCGGCGCGCTTCAGCCAGTTCACGACGAGATACGTCACGGGCGTGGCCGCGGCCTCATACAGCACCTTGCCGACGTAACCCGAGAAGATCAGGTTGAGCAACGAACCGGAACTCACCGTGCCGCCGAAGGCGATCACCATGATGATCGTCGTATCCACGAGTTGCCCCACCGCCGTGGAGCCGATGGTGCGCACCCAGAGCATCCTGCCGCCGGTGATCACCTTCAACCGCGCGAGCACAAAACTGTTCGCGAATTCACCGGCCCAGAAGGCGATCAGGCTCGCGACAATCATCCGCGGCACGGTGTAGAACACGGTCTCAAAGGCCGCTTGATTGCCCCATTCCGGAGCCGGCGGCACGGCGACGATGACCAGGCCCATCACCGCCATCAGCGCCGAGGCGAAGAAGCCCAGCCAGATCGCCCGCCGCGATCCGGCGTAGCCATAGACTTCGGTGAAGATGTCGCCGAAGATGTAGGTGATCGGAAACAGCAGTTGCGCGCCGCTGATCCGGAACGGGCCCACGGCACAGATCTTCGACCCCACCAGGTTCGAGATCACCAGCACAACCACGAAGATATGAACGCAGATCTCGTAGTGCCGGAACCTCTTCAGACTTGTGTGATCGGCCGATGTCCTCAGAACCTTGGTTGGATGATGCATCTCTATGTGGAAAGATGATCGCTCGCGGAGGCCGGGAGAATTTTTCCGGCGCTACTGCTTCTCGAAGACCATCTTCATCTCGGCTTCGCCCATGGGCGAGCTCAGCTTCATGTCGCCGTTGAGCGTCTTGCCGTCCTCGGCCAGCGTCCACCGGTCCACGGTAACGATCTCGTTACCCTGAAAATCGAGCTTCGTCGTGATCACCAGCGCCGCGCCCTCCCACTTCAGAACGCTCTTCGCTTCGCCGCGCCTCGTCTTGTTGACGTACTCTTTGCCGTCGGTCGCGTACTTCGCCTCGGTGGTGAACTCGCCCATCTGACCCTTCTGCGTCGTGGTCACGGTGAGTTCAGGCTCCTTGTGCGCCACTTTGCGGACCATCATGTCGGGCGCCGGCACGGGGCCGTAGTCACTCTTCGACAGGTTCAGTTTCCATTCGCCTGAGAAGTCGGGCTTGTCCGCGGGAGAAGCTATGCCGGCCAGCAGGAGACCGGCGAGAACAACCAGCAACGTACGCTTGTGCATTCGCACAGTATAGCGCGCGGCTACTGTTTTCCGGCGCGCGCCTTGGCCAGGTTGCTGTTCTTGCGGCTGTAGCCGAAGTAGATGCAAAGCCCGACGGCCAGCCACACGAACAGCCGGATCCAGTTCTCCGCGCCCAGGCCGTACATCAGGTAGAGATTCACCAGAATGCCGAGAATCGGCACGATGGGAACCAAAGGCGTTTTGAAGGGGCGCGGCAGATCGGGATGGGTGCGCCGCATCACGATCACGCCGCCGCACACCAGCACGAACGCGAACAGTGTTCCGATGCTCGTCATCTCGCCCAGGTGGGCGAGCGGAAGAAACGCCGCCATCAGGCCGACGAATCCCATGAAGATCAGATTCGAAAGCCAAGGCGTGCGGAACTTCGGATGGATGTCGGAGAAGACCTTCGGCAGCAGCCCGTCGCGAGACATCGAATAGAACACGCGCGACTGCCCGAACAGCATCACCAGAATCACCGAAGTGTAGCCGGCGATGACGCCCAGCTTGATCAGGCTCTTCAGCCATTGGTGGGGCGTCCGGTCGATGGCCAGAGCGACCGCGGCGCGGTCATTCAGTTCGGTGTAGTTCACCACGCCCGTGAGCACGTAGGTAAAGATGATGTAGATCGCGGTGCAGAGCAACAGGGAGCCGATGATGCCGACGGGCATATCGCGCTGCGGGCGCTTGGCGTCCTGGGCGGCGGTGGAGACCGCGTCGAACCCGATGTAGGCGAAGAAGATGATCCCCGCGCCCCGCACGATGCCGCTCCAGCCGAACTTGCCGAATTCGCCGGTGGTGTTGGCCGGAATGAGCGGCTGGTGGTTGGCCGGATTCACCAGCGCCCAGCAGAAGCCGATGAAGAGCACGATGACGACCAGCTTGATGGCCACCATCACCGCGTTCACGCTCGCCGACTCCTTGATGCCGATGATCAGCAGCGTGGAGATCAACGCCACCACAAACAGCGCCGGTAGATTGATGAAGCCCTCGGCGTAGACCGGAGGATTGGTGAACGGGATCTTCAGGCTTTCCATCGGCGAGGCCGCCATGGCCAGCGGGAAGTGAATCCCAAAGTCGCCCAGGAATGAGACCACATAACCCGTCCAACTCACCGCCACCGTGGAGGCGCCCACCGCGTACTCCAGCACCAGGTCCCAGCCGATGATCCAGGCCGCCAGTTCGCCCATCGTGGCGTATGAGTAGGTATACGCGCTTCCCGCCACCGGAATCATCGACGCGAACTCGCTGTAGCAAAGACCCGCGAACGCGCAGCCCACCGCCGCCACAACGAAGGACAGCATGATGCCCGGCCCGGCGTGGACGGCGGCGGCGGGACCGGTGAGTGTGAACAGGCCGGCGCCGATGATCGCGCCGATGCCCATCAGCACCAGTTGAAGCGCTGAAAGCTCCTTCTTCAGCGTGTGCTTGCCCTCCGCTTCGGAAAGGATCTTCTCCAGCGGCTTGGTCGCAAAAAGACTCATGCGAGGCGTCTCCCAGTCGGCGGCGGCTTACCCGGCCCTCCGCGGCGGACTCTACTCAGAATCGAGCAAAACAGGGACTATAGCACAGTCGTCACGGAGAGCCACTCTTCCGCGCGGCGCAGCAGTGAAATGCGGTCGCAACGCTCGGGAAACAGGTCCGCAATCACCGCTACCGAGTCCGCGCCCGCCGCCAGGACGGCGCGTGCGTTCTCTCTTGCGATGCCGCCAATCGCCACCAGCGGCCTCGAGGCCAGCGGCCGCCAGCGCCGCAGCCCTTCCAGGCCCACCTCGGCATCCGGCCGATCTTTGGACGCCGTGCGGAAAATCGGCCCGAGCGCGAGATAGTCGGCGGGCTCCGTCGCCGCATCCCGCAACTGCGCTTCGTTGTGCGTGGAGAACCCGAGCGGCAGGGAGTCGCCGAGCACGCGGCGCGCGGCGGCGGGCAGCAAGTCGTCCTGGCCCAGGTGGACTCCCGCTTCGAGCAGGCGGGCGATGTCCGCGCGGTCGTCGACGATCAGGGTCGCTCCCGCGCCCCTGCACAGGGCGGCGATCGTCGACGCCTCTTCAAACGCCGCGCGCGTGAACACATCTTTGCGGCGGTACTGCAACAGGCGCACGCCGGCCTCAAGTAACGCCTCCGCCAGCACTACGGGCGCACACCCGCGGCGCTCACAAGCGGTCGTGTCGACGATCGGATAAAAGGCGGGGAGGACCACGGAAACCGCCTATGATAGCGTGGTTCCAAATGCGCATGCATATCAAGTCGCCCGGCGAAGCACCCGGCCATTATCCAGTCGTCAAACGCGGCGAAGGGCTGCGATTCCTGTCGTTCTCGATCCTCGAACTGGGCGGCTCGTTCCGCGAGTTCTCCTTCGAAACCGGCGACGAGGAAGTCTCGCTCGATTTCTACACGGGCGCCGTGAACGTTGAGGCCGAGGGCGCTTATGGCGAATGGTCGGCGCGCATCCCCGCGCGCACGTCGATCGCCTCGGCGCATCCCATGGTCTACGTGCCCACGCAGTCGAAGGTGCGCCTGACTGCTCCGGAATCGCCGGCGCGGGTTACCATCGGCGGAGCGCTTGGCAAACCGGGCGTCCCCGCGCTCATTGAGGGCGGACAGATCGTGAGCAAGTCCGTGGGCAAGGATAATTGGGTGCGCTCGGTTCACACGCACATCGCCGATAATGTTCCGGCGGCGCGGCTGATTTGCGGCGAAACCGTGAACCATCCCGGCGGCTGGTCCAGTTGTCCCCCGCACAAACACGATCGTTTCAACGCGCCCTCGGAAGTGCCGATGGAAGAGGTCTACTACTTCCAGTGCGACCCCAAGCAGGGCTTCGGGTTCATCCGCGTGTACACGGATCCGGCCGATCCCGAGCCGTTCGATCAGTCCTTCGCGGTGGAGCACGGAGACACCGTGCTGATTCCGCGCGGGTATCATCCGGTGGCCGCCTGCCCCGGATACACCCTCAACTACACTTGGATCCTCGCCGGCGAAGGCCGCACCTACGGCGCCTGGAGCGACGATCCGAAACACGCCTGGCTTCGAACCACGTAATTGCGGAGGAGGACCATGCGCCTCGCCCTTTTGTTGCCCGTAACCGCAGCTGCCCTGTTTGCGCAGTGCGAGCCGCCGATCCCCGTTCGGGAATTGCTCGAGAAGATCTGGACGGATGGTTACGATCTACCGTTCAGCGAGAGCCGGCGAACGCGCCACGAGGCGTACCGCGCCGCGCTCGAAAAGCATCCGCACGATTACTTCCTGCTCCGGATGATGCTCATGACCACTGCCGACAACGAGCAGGCGATCGCCTGGGCGCGGGACCTGCGCGACCGCCGCCCGGACCAGCCGGTCTACACCCTGATTTACGCCCAGGCGCTGGAGGGGCGGAACTCGGCGGAGACGGTGCGTTTGCTTGAGATGATCAACGCCAACCATCCCGAGCTCTCGCGGTCGCACTTGGCTCTCGCCGATCTGAGCCGGTTTGGGAAGACCAAAGACGACGCTCGGGCGAAGCGTGAGTTGGCGAGCTTCCTGGCGGCCTGTCCGGCGCCGCTCGACGCCGCGCCGCTGCGGACGGTGGGTGCGCTGGGGACGAAAGAGCAGGCGGCGGCGGTGGCGGCCGCCGTCCGGAAGCGGATTGTGGAAGTCCCGCCGGAACTGATGGCGGGCGTGTATGAGGCGTTGTGGCCGCTGGAGTTCAAGGCCACGCCGCCCACCGCTCACGCCGCTTTGAGGCAGCAGGTGGCTGCTGACCTGGCGGTGCTGGAGAAGGCCCCCGGCCGCGACACGGTGCGCTGGCTCGTGCTCCTGAGCGGAGGCTACGGCAGCGCGGGAGACCCGGAAGCCGCCAAGCGGTTGCTCGACGAGATCGTCGCCAAGTATCCCAAGTCCACCGAAGCGAAGCGAGCGATCCAGGAGCGTTGGCGGAACGCAAACCCTCGCCCTCCCCTCGGCGACCCGCAAAAGGCAGAGCAGTGGGCGCGGGCGGCTGCCGCGCAACTCGCCGAATGGCATCGCGCCTGGCCCGACGATTCCCTGCTGTACAGCGACTGGTTCGAAATGGTGGTGAGCTTCTCGGACTCCTCGCCGGACGAGGTCGCGCGGATGGGAGGCCGGCTGCTTGAGTTGTACCGGAAGAACCCCAACTGGCACGGTTCACTTCCGGTTGAGTGGATGGTGGCGGACGCCTTCCTCAAGAAGAACGTGAACGTCGACCAGGTTCCAAGGCTGATCGACGAAGGGGCCGGCCGGCAGGCAAAACGGGACCGCGATAACCTGGCTGACGACCGGTTGCCGGACGAGTTCATGAAGAGCGTCCGGCAGGGGATCGAAGAAAGACGAACCGAGCGAGCGCGGCTCCTGCTCAGCTATTACGCGCAGACGAAAACCCCCGAGCCGGCCAGGGCAATTGAAGCCGAGTTGGCGGCAATGAGCCCCGAGGAACCGCGGCTGAAGGCGAAGCTGCTCGAACGCCAGGCCCAGGCCGCCGAGCTGTTCGGCCGCAAACTGGACGCCTTGCTCATCTACCGGGCAGCGCTCAGCGTCCGTCCGCAGGCTCCGGTGGCGGGACGCCCCGATCCGGTCAAGGAGAACATCGATCGTCTGTGGAAGGAACTCGGCGGCAGCCCTGCTGCATACGCGTTGCTGCTCGACAAGGCGAAGCCCGCTGAAGCCAAGGACACACGCTGGGAGAAGCCCAAGAAGCCGATTCCGCCGTTCAGCGTGTCCGACCTGCAGGGGAAGACCTGGACCCTGGCCGGCCTGGAAGGCAGGACCGTCCTGATCAACTTGTGGGCCACCTGGTGCGCCCCCTGCCGCGCCGAGCATCCCGTGTTTCAAAAGCTCTACGACGAGTTGAAATCGCGTTCGGACGTGAGCGTGATCACCTTCAACGTGGACCACGACGTGAGCAAGGTCGCGCCCTACATGGCCGAGAACAAGTACACGTTTCCTGTGCTGCTGGCGAGCGAAGTGGTGGACCGCGTGCTCGATGCGGTGGCCATTCCGCAGAACTGGTTTCTGACGAAGAGCGGGAAACTGGAGGTTCTCCAGGTCGGCTTCAATAGCGAACCCGATTGGCGCGACAAGATGGTTGCGAAGCTCGAAGAGGTCGGGAAGCTCCCGTAACGTCCTCAGCGTTTCTTCAACGTCACCGCGAGCCCGCCGCCATTGGCGTACACCACGGTGTCGAGCGCGGGATTCGCCGCCACGGCCCGCATGTACTCCGGGACCATGTCCGTGTTGTGCGCCAGAATCAGGCCGCCGGGACGCACCAGCGGTAGGAGTTGGTTCAGGTAGTCCGCATACCCTTCCTTCTCGGCGTCGATGAAGACGATATCGATCGGCGCGCGCAGCGTGGCGATGGTGCGGTGGGCGTCGCCCTCCACCAGCGACACGAAGCCGTCCACGCCGGCTTGTTGGAAGTGCTTCCGCGCCAGGGCGGCGCGGTTCTTGTCGAGTTCGAAGGTCGTCAGCCTGCCGCCTGTCTTGTTGAGCGCCAGCGCGAACCACAGCCCGGATATGCCCGTGGAGGAGCCGATCTCGACGGCCGCTTTCGCCCCGATGGCTTCCGTCAGGATGCGAATCAGCCGGCCGTCGGCGGTGGGCACGTTCGCGTACAGGTCGCCGGCCTTGACGATCCCGTCGATCGTATCCAGGATTCTCCTCTCGGTTTCCGAGTGGGCGATGGGGGGCGCGGATTCCGCACCGCTCGCGGACCCGGGACGACGGCGCTGGGCGGCGGCGGGGCCCAGCAGGACGGCCGCGGCGAGCGCCGCGGCGAGCACGTTCTGTCGCATGGCTTCCATGGTAGAAGGTTCGGCATCACCCCGCTCGGCGGCGGGCGGGCTATCGGATGCTTTACTCCCGAATCGCGGTGTGATAACTAAGGCACCCAGGAGGCGTCCCTTGAAGCACGCAATCTTACATTCTCTTCCCGCCCCAGTCCTCGCCCTGCTCGTCGCCTGTGGGGGAGGCACTTCCACCAGCCCCTCGGCGAAGATGGGCACGCCGGAGTACTTCTGGTCGGGAGCCAAGCAGACTTTCGCCGCGAAAGACTATGCGAAGACCACCGACCACCTGACCGAGCTGTTGAAGACCGAGAACCAATACCGGGAGAGCGCCGAGCCCTGGCGGTTGATCGTCCTCTCTGCGACGGCCAAAGGGTATTCCGAGCTCGGGGAGAACCTCGAAGCGGGCGGGAGAGCGAACCGCGGCACGGCGTTCCGCCGCTTCATGAACGACGCGCGGCAGTTGGCGAGCCGCGCCGCGCTGGAGTTCGCGGAGTCGTTTGAGAAGTTCGAACAGCGCCACACGGCGAAGTCGGTGACGCTTGAGTTTCCGTTCCCCGGTGGCAACGTCGGTCTGCCCCGCGAGCTGGCGGCGCTCGCCAAGGGCGAGACCCCGGATCAGGCGAAGGTGGACACGGCGCGGAAGCGCAGTATCGAACGCGAAATGCTGCTGCTCGCGTGTCATGCCGCAGGTGCGAAGGAGGATGTCGCCAAGGCGCAGCAGATGTTTGCGCCGGGCAAGGTGGAGGTCCCGCGGGAGCAGTTCATGATGGCGATGGCGGTCGCCCTCTACGAGCACGCCAGGCTGTTCACCGGCATGAAGCTGAACCTGCCGGACCGCGTGGAGTTCTTCAATAAGCACTCCCGCGAAGCGCTGCAGACCGTTGCCGATTCGAAAGACAAGAAGGCCCTGCTCGACAGGCTCGACGCGCAACTCAAGGAAGTAAAGAAGCAGACGGGGAAGAAGTAGTTTCCAGGCGGGGCGGCTCGCCGGGCGTTTGGACGATGCGAGCCGCGGCGGGCGTTGCCCCTGGGCGTTCGTCGCAGTCCGGCAGCGGCGTCACCGAATAGAAGTTCAGGCCGTAGCGCCAGGCGCGGTGAATCTCGCCGACGCAGGCATTCTTGCCTTCGGCGGCGCGCCACAGTCCGCGCGCCGAGACGCGTTCATCCAGCACCGGGTAGGTCTTCGTTTTGAGATAGGCCGCGCCGAGCGCCACGGCGCCCGCGACGGCGGCGATGGCGGCCGCGCGCGGTAGCCGCCAGGCGGCGAAGGCGAGCGCGGCCAGCGGCAGCGCGGGCAGCAGATGGCGCAGGTCGACCGGCGCCCGCGAAAGGCCGGCGTCCAGGGCGGGCGGCAGGATGTCGGCGATCAACGGAATGGCGATCAGGAGCACGGCCGACGAGGCGAGCGCCGCCGAAGCGCGCCGTGCCGACGCGGCGGCGTCCCCCATCACGGCGCACACCAGGGGCAAGAGCGGAAGCAGGTAGCCCGGCAGTTTGTTGGTGGACGCCGAGAAGAACAGGAAGCCGAAGGCGGCCATGGCGAGAAGCACTCGATTCACCCCGGCGTGAGGCAGGCCCTTCCAGCGGATCAGCGCGAGCAGCGGGGTCCAGGGGAATAGCGCACCGGCCATCACCGGCACGTAGAACCAGAACGGCTGCTGGTGCTGCAGAGCCTCGGTCGCGAAGCGATCGAAGTGGTGCTTCCACAGGAACTCGTTCCAGAAGGAAGCCCCGTTACGCATCGTCACCGCGGCATACCACGGCGCCGCGGTCAGCAAAGCGGCCGAGTAGAACACCAGCAGCCCACGCCAGCGCCGCCGGAGAAACCACAGGAGCGGCGCGCTGAGAACCACCGGCACCAGACCCTTGGCCAGCATCGCCAAGCCGAGCAAAACACCGGCGGCCAGCAGCGGGCGGCGGCCGGGTTGGAGCGCGGTGAGCACGGCCGCCGAAAAGCAGACGGCCAACGGAAGGTCCGTCACCGCGACGTGACTGAAGGCGAGCCAGGCCGCCGAAGTCGCGAGGATCGCCGTGGCGAAGAGCGCGGCGCGATCGTCCAGCAGCCGGCGCAGCAGCAGGTAGTACGCGCAGAGAAACAGGCAACTGAGGACCGCGATCGGCAACCGCGGCGCAACGTCCGTCCCCAGGCCGGCGCGGTAGCCCGCGGCCACCACCCAATACAGCAGCGCCGGCTTCTCGAACCACGGCTCGCCCCACAGCCGGGGCGTTACGAAATCGCCCGAAGCCGCCATCTCGCGCCCGATGGAGGCGTAACGGGGCTCATCGGGTCCGAGCAGTCCCACCGCGCCCATGCGATAGAAGAACAGAAGGTAGACAATGGGGATGGCGCAGAGCCATAACCAGCGGTGAGACACGCCTCAAGTATAATTTCGCCCATGCGGTGGGCGCTCCTTTTCCTTCTCCTTGTGGCCGGCGGCGCGGGCGCGCGGGCCGACGTATCCGGGTGCGCGTGCGATCCGGCCCAGCCGGAGACCATGAAGCGGCGCGAATGCGGCCTCTGCCGCGAGGCTGAGAATCAGCAAGGCGAGGGGGTATTCTTCCTGAAGGACATCAACCCGCGCAAGCCGAACCGATGGCTGGCGCTGCCCAAGCGGCACATCCCCGGGCATCACGCGATGAAGGATCTGACGAAAGAGGAGCGCGCTGAATTGTGGGCGGCGGCGATCCAAAAGGCCCGTGAGCTGTGGGGCGACGAGTGGGGACTGGCATACAACTCGGACCGGGTGCGCACGCAATGCCACACCCATATTCACATTGGGAAACTGCTGAAGGGCCTGGCGCCCGGCAAGACGATGATCGTCAACGGTCCCGCCGATATCCCGGCGCTCGACGGCATCTGGGTCCATCCGAAAGGAAAGAAACTGGTGGTGCACTACGGCGAGGGCATCACGGAAACGGCGTTACTGCGATGAGTCTGGTCGACATCATGAAGTTGCCTACGGCCGAGAACTCGGCCATCCGCCTGCACGAAAGCGATAACGTCGCGGTGGCGCGGGTTCCGCTGCAGGCGGGTCAGTCGCTGCGCATCGGCGGGCGCGAAGTGGCGGTTCTCGATCCGGTGCCCGCGGGCCACAAAGTGGCGATTGCGGAGATCCCTGCCGGCGCGCGCATTTACCGGTATGGGCAGGTGATCGGCCGCACGCGGATCAAGGTCGATATCGGACGGCACGTGCACACGCACAACGTCGCCTTCGAGGACCTGCAGCAGGAGTACGAGTATCCGGAGCGCGAGATCCCCTTTCCGCCGGCGCCGCGCGAGATGCCGGTGTTCCTTGGATACCCGCGCGAGGACGGACGCGTGGGCACGCGGAATTACATCGCCGTGGTGGCGGCCAGCAACTGCGCCGCGCACACCGCGGAACTCATCGCGCATAGTTTCGAAGGCGAAGCGTTGCCGGAGAACGTGGATGGCGTGGTGGCCTTTCCGCATGGCGAAGGATGCGCGCACACCATCGGTCCGGACACCCTGCAGTTGCAGCGCACGCTCGCCGGCGTGCTTCACCACCCGAACGTGTCGAGCGCGGTGATTCTCGGCCTCGGCTGCGAAGTCAACCAGATCGATCATTATCTGGGTGCGGGAGCGCGCGAGGCGGGCCTGGTGCCCAAGGGCGACCGCCTCACCGGCATGACTTTGCAGAACACCGGCGGCACGCGCGGCACCGTGGAGGCGGCGCGCAAGGAGATCCGGAGGATGATCGAACGGGCGGCGGCGGAGAAGCGCGTCGAAACGCCGGCCTCCAAAATCGTTCTGGGCTTGAACTGCGGAGGCTCCGATTCGTTCTCCGGGATCACCGCCAATCCCGCGCTGGGCGTGTGTTCCGACCTGCTCGCCGCCGCCGGGGCCTCGGCGGTGCTCGCGGAAACACCGGAGTGCTTCGGCGCCGAGCACCTGCTCGTGCGGCGCGCGCGCAACCGCGCCGTGGCGGAGAAGTTCATCGGCTTCATCCTGAGCTACAAGGCGTACCTGCGCCAGTTCGGCGCGAGCAGCTTTGACGACAACCCGTCGCCGGGCAACAAGGAAGGCGGGCTGACGAACATTCTCGAAAAATCGCTCGGCGCGGCCGCCAAGGCGGGCACCTCGCCCATGACCGCGGCCGTGGACTACGCCGAGCGCATCGACACGCCGGGCTTCGTCTTCATGAACACGCCGGGCTACGACCCGGTGTCGCTGACCGGCCTCGCGGCCGGAGGCGCGAACCTGATCGCGTTCACTACCGGGCGGGGAAGCGCGATCGGCTTTCCGAGCATCCCGGTGATCAAGATCTCCACCAACAGCAACACCTATCGGCGCATGCCGGACAACATGGACCTGAACGCGGGCCGCATCGCCGACGGCGAAGCGGCGGTGGAGGCCGTGGGCCGGGAGATTTTCGACCTGGTGCTGCGCGTGGCGTCCGGCGAACGGACGTGCAGCGAGCGGCTAGGGCACAAGGAGTTCGTCCCCTGGAGGATCGGCCCCGTTCTGTAAGCCCCCGGTCCGGGCCGTACAATATGGGAATGCGAGCACGTCCGTTTCCGCTGACCGCGCTGGTCTGTCTGGGATTAGCCCACCTGCCGATGGCCGCGCAAACCGCCCCCAAGGCGGCGCCCGCGAAAGGCGCTCCGGCCAAGCCGGCCGCTGCGAAATCCCCTGCCGCGTCCGCGAAAAGCGCGCTCGACAAAGCCACCTTCGAAAGCTACGTCCGGCATCTGTTTCTCTGGGGCGCTCAGATCAACGTGAAGGTGGACGACGCCGTCCCCTCGCAGACCCTGCCCGGTTTCATGGAAGTGACCGCGACCGCCTCCGCCGGGGCGGCGCAGCAGCAGGAGATGTTTTACGTCACCAAGGACGGCAAGACCATCCTGCGCGCCATGGTGTACGACGTCGCGAGCAGCCCCTTCCGGAACGACCTGGCGAAGCTGAAGACCGATTTTCAGCCCAGCTTTGGGACGCCCGGCGCGCCGGTCGTGATCGCGGTGTTCAGCGATTTCCAGTGCGGCTACTGTAAAGAAGAAGCGAAGGTCTTGCGGGAGAATGTCATCAAGGCGTTCCCCAAGGAAGTCCGCGTCTACTTCAAGGATTTCCCGATCGATCAGATCCATCCCTGGGCGCGCGCCGCCTCCATCGCGGGGCGCTGCGTGTTCCGCCAGGCGCCGGCCGCGTTCTGGGACTACCACGATTGGATCTTCGAAAACCAGGCGCAGGTGACGCCTGAGAACCTGCGCCAGAAGATGTTCGATTGGGCGAAGACGAAGAACCTCGACACGCTGATGCTCGGCCAGTGCTTCGACAACCGGACCACCGAGGGCGACATCAACAAGAACATCGAAGAGGCGCGTTCGCTCAAGGTGGATTCGACGCCCACGCTGTTCATCAACGGCCGTAAGATCCCGGGGTCTCTGCCTTGGCCGAATCTAAAGCAGGTGATCGAGTTTGAGCTCGACCACTACAAGAAGACCGGCGAGGGCGGCGAGAAGTGCTGCGAAGTGAAACTGCCGACTCCGTTCAACCAGTAGGCGGCGCGGATTCGATGAAATCAGGGGTAGACGTTTGAAACAGCATCGGGTGTCGATCTTTTGCGGGGCCTTGGCCCTGGGCCTTTTCGCAGCCGCTGCCACGGCCGCGGCGACCGGCGGCGCGGATGCGCGGCGGTACCTGGACCACGTGAAGTTCCTCGCGTCGGACAAACTCGCCGGGCGTGGCACGGGCACGCCTGGGCTCGAGAAGGCAGCGGCCTACATTGCCAAACAGTTCAAGCAACTGGGACTGGAGCCCGCGGGCATCAAGGGCTACTATCAGCCCTTCCCGGTGACCACCAACGCCAAGCTGGGCGCGAAGAACCGCCTGGAAGCGAACGAGAACGGCGCCCGCCGCGAACTCAAGTTCAAGGACGAGTTCCAGCCGTTCAACTTCTCGGCGAGCGCCGGCGCAGAGGGCGAGGTGGTCTTCGCCGGGTACGGCATCACGGCGCGAGAGTACAACTACGACGACTACGCGGGCGTGGACGTGAAGGGCAAGATCGTCCTGGTGCTGCGCCACGAGCCGCAGGAGTTCGACGAGAAGAGCGTTTTCGCAGGGAAGCTCTACACGCAGCACGCACAGTTTGAGAGCAAGGCCGCCAACGCGAAGATGCACGGCGCCAAGGCGGTGATCTTCGTGAATGACCTCGCCTCGCATCCGGGCGACACGGACGCCGTGGACAAGTTTCCGCGCACCGTGGGCCCGGCCAACGCGGGGATTCCCTTCGTGCAGGTTACCGCCGCCGTGGCGGAACAGTGGCTGGCCTTGGGCGGCAAGAACATCAAAGATGTCATCGCCGCGATCGACAAGGATCTGAAGCCGCAGTCCGCGGCTTTGCCCTCAACCCTCACCGTCGCGATCAACGCCGACGTGGAGCGCGAGGTGAAGACGGTTCACAACATCGTGGGCTACTTGCCGGGAAAGACGAACGAGTACCTGGTGCTGGGAGCGCACTACGATCATTTGGGCCTCGGTGAACAGTTTTCGATGGCGCCGTCGATGGCGGGAACGCCGCACCTGGGTGCGGACGACAACGCTTCGGGCACGGCAGGTATTCTGGAGCTGG
>DALYJJ010000003.1:0-83911 GCA_031969915.1 Bryobacteraceae bacterium
CCACCGGCGCCGGTGAGGATGAGCAGCCATCGCCGCCAGCGGATGCGCTTCATTGCAGCGCCTCCTCATTCACCCGCACGCGTGCCTGCTTCCGGGTTTCGGCGAGCCAGCGCTCCATCGCCTCGTCGGCGCGGCGCGCGGCAAGCACGGACTCGATGCGGTCGCGCAGGTCGTCGAGGGGCGGCGGCTGGCCCTGGTTCGATTTGCGCCACGCGGCGGCGAACTCGCCCTCATAGTAGGCAAGCATGTCCTGTTCGGTCACCTGCACAGCGGGGCGGAAGCGATACTCGAGGAATCGCAGAACCGTGAGCTGCCAGAGCAGCGCCTGGCGCAGTTGCTCATCGGTGATCATCGCCCGGCCGAGCGCCTGCTGGTAAGCGTCCTCCAAAGGGAAGCGGCCGTCGCGGACCTGCGCCAGCAGGGGCTCCACTTCTTCCATGGACGGCGCCGGGTAGCGGGAGATTTCGATTTCGCGGCGAATCAAGGCCTGGTCCACCAACCGGTCCACGGCCTGGCGAAGCTCCTTGGGACTCAGGCTGGGTTCCTCGTTATCGATGAAAGCCCGCAAGCGGATCTGCGCCACGGCGTCGCTGCGGGTAATGACGGACTTGCCGACCGTCGCGGCGACGCTGTCGATGACTTCCGCCGCGGCGGGTGTGAGAGCGAGCGCCACCAGTGCCAGGATCCGCATCAGAACGTCTGCCCCAGGGAGAAATGAAACTGAAAGCGGCTGATCCGCTGTAAGACATCGGGCCGTCCCGCGCCGCGCAGGAGTTCCTCGCGCGTGCCTTCGAAGCCGAGGAAACGCGGCGAATTGGGAACATAAGCGAGGTCAATGCGCACCGGACCGATGGGCGTGCGGTATCGCAATCCAAAGCCTACGGCGTGCACCATGTAATCGAAGTCCTGGATGTTTCTCTGCCGCAACCGGAACGACAGGTTGTTCAGGCTGGAATAGACGTTGCCCGCGTCGTGAAAGAGTACGCCGCCGATGTTCTGACCGATCAGGGGGAAGCGAAGCTCCATGGAATTCACGGCGAAGGTGTTGCCGCCCACCGGGAATCCCGTGGTGAAGTCGCGCGGGCCGGCCTGGTTCTCCGGAAAGCCGCGGTGCGCGGTGGCGCCGCCGGCGAAGAACCGTTCGGGGAGGGGGATGAAACTGGGGCCGTAATTGTAGAGCCAGCCGGCGTTGAGCAGGCGGGCGAAGACGATGTCGCGGCCAATGCGGTGATAGGTGGCGTTGCGGATCACGAAGCGGAAATACTGAGTCTGCGAGGCCAGCCAGCGCGTGGCGAGCGAGAAGTCCACCGTGTTGTAGAGACCGCGGCGGGGGTCGAGCGGATCGTCGCGGCGGTCCTGGATGAAGGATGCGCCCACGAAGCCGACGCGCGCCGGCTGCGCGAAGACCGGTATCAGATCGGGCCGGATGTTCAGCGTGTTCTCATCCACCGTGACGCGGCGGTAACCGAGCCGGTACTGGAAGCTGTTTGAGCGCGAGAGGCGCTGGCCGAAGTTGGCGCTGCCTTCCCAACGGCGGGAGGTGAAGGTGCGAATGTTGCGCGAATCGTCCCAGAGGCCGTTAAACGTGAGGCTGACGTCGTCCTTGCCGCCGAACTGCGGCGCCAGGTAATTGAGCACGACGCGCCGTTGAATGTTCGAAAAGCGGGAGAGGATGCCCGCGGTGTGGCCGATGCCGAACACGTTGTTCCGGCTGAGGCCGACGGAAATCCGCGGGCTGAAGCCGGTGCCGCCGGCGGGCGCGCTGAGGCTGCCGGGGTCGCCACCGATGCGTGCGACTTCCGCGCCGAAGCCCACGTTCAGTGAATAGCGGCTCGCTTCCTCGAACTGGTAGAGGACGTACTTGTTGCGCTCGCGGCCCTCCGGGTTCTGGACCGCCATGTCGACCTTCGCGAAGATGCCCAGGTCGTACAGCCGGCGCTGGCTCTCCACCATCTGGCTCTGGGACAGCGGCGCGTCCGGCTCCAGGAGCAGGCGGTTCTCGACCAGTTTGCGATTGGTCTCGCGCAACCCGCTGATCAGCACCTGCCGCACGAAATTGCGCCGGCCTTCCTCCACCACGTAGCGCAAGTTAACGGTGTTCGGACGCGGACCCGGTGTGGCGGAGGAATCGAAGCCCGCCTCCGGGTATCCGTTGTTGAAGTAGTAGTTCAGGACGTTGTCCCGGTCCGTGGCGACGTTGAAGGCGGAGTAGGGCTGGCCCGCGGTGGATTGGAGCGTGGCCTCGATTTCCGGGAGAAGCCGAAGGTCAATGCCGCTGACTTCGAGCGAATGGACGAACCATTGCGGACCTTCGGCGATCTCGACGAAGACCGCGATCTCACGGGCTTTGCCGCGATAATCGGCTTCGACCCGGGCCTTCACCTCGACGTTGCGAAAACCGTTGGAGCGATAGAGGTCGGCGATCGCATCGCGGTCCCGGGAGAGCAATTCTTCGCTGTAGCGGCCCCGGCGGTAGCGCAGGAACGTGGCGGGCGTGACGAGCATCCGCTCGCGAATGGTGGCATCGTCAAAGTACTCGTTGCCGCTCACCGCGAGATGCACCAGTTTGTAGCGGTCGCCGCGCTTCACGGTGTAGACGATCACTTCCTCGGCCCCGTTGTTCTCCTGGCGGAAGGTCGCGGTGGCGTCGAAGTAGCCGGCCGCCTGATAGAACTCCTGGAGGTTCCGGGCGCCTTCCATGAGCAGGTCCCGATCGACGGTCTGTTCCTGATAGACGGGAATGAGCTGGCGAAGGCGGCCCTGGCCCAGCCGCACCCCTTCGCTGCGCACGCGCACGCGCGGGCCGGCGTCCACATTGAGAATCGGCTTCACGAAGGGTCCCGCGGCCTCGTACTCCATGCCCTCCAGCGTGACGCGGGCCATCAAGTGGTTCCGTTTGAGGTAGGAGCGGCGGACGCGTTCGATCCCTTGCTGCACGCGGTCCGCGGAAACTGTCTTCCAACCGAGCAGTCCCCAGACCCGCTGCCAGTTGGTGCGGCGAATGAGTGCCTGCGTGGAGCGCTGCGGGTCGCCTCGGATGAGGGGGGCGCTAAAACGGGCGCGCGGTCCGGGCGTGACGAGGAAGCGGATATCGGCCTCTTCGGTGAGCGCTTCCCTCGCGATCTCAGGACGGATCGACGCTTCGTAAAACCCGTTATCGCGGAGCACGCGACGCAGGTTTTCGACGGCGCGCGCAACGTCTTCGTCGCTGTACTCTTCGCCGAGCGCGAGTTTGGTGGCGTTGACGAGCTGGCCGCGGTTGGGGGGCTCGGGCACGCCCTCCACCCGCACCTGGCCGACGAAGAACCGGGGCGTGGTGATCACGCGGAGGCGCACGCCGTCGCCCTCGGCCGACGCGTCGAGAACCACGGACTCATAGCGGCCGGTGGCGTAGAGCCGCTCAATGGCCACACGCGCGTCCTCCAGGCGAAGTACGCCGCCGGCGGCGAACGGCAGCGTCCGCTGCAAGATATCCGCGGGGAGCGGCTGCTGGGCGGGCTCGAACTCGACGGCGACGATGCGCTTGCCTTCGTAATCGGCGGGCGCGGCCTGAACCCCGGCGGCGAGGGCAATGGCGAGGGCCAAGCCCCATATTCGTCGGCTGCCGATGATCACGACTCCCGTCAATGATAACAAGAGCGTTGTTACCATCGAGGTGATGACACCGGCGGGGCGGGAGCGCTATTCGCGGCAGATCCTGTTTCCCGGAATCGGCGAACGCGGGCAGGAGCGGTTACTGGCCTCGAGTGTGGCGATTGTGGGCTGCGGCGCGTTGGGGAGTTTCCAGGCTGGCGCGTTGGCGCGCGCGGGGGTCGGACGATTGCGGATCATCGACCGCGACTACGTCGAGCTGAGCAACCTCCAGCGGCAGTGGCTGTTCGAGGAGGAGGACGCGCGCGCGGCGCTGCCCAAGGCCGTGGCCGCGGTGCGCCGGTTGGCGGCGATCAACAGCACCGTGGCGGCGGACGCCGAGGTGGCGGACCTGACGCCGCGGAACGCGGACGATCTGCTGGGCGGCTGCGATCTGATCCTGGACGCCACCGACAACTTCGAGACCCGCTACCTGATCAACGATTTCGCGGTGCGCGAGGGCATCCCCTGGATTTACGGAGGAGCGGTGGCGGCCGAGGGGATGGCGATGGCCTTGCTTGCGGGCGATGGTCCCTGCTTGCGGTGCGTGTATCCGGATCCGCCGTCCGGCTTGGAGGCCACGTGCGAGACGGCGGGGGTCCTGAACACGGCCACCGCGATGATCGCGTCGCTCCAGGTGACCGAGGCGTTTCGAGTGCTGTGCGGAGCGGAGGGGCCGTTCCGGATGACGTCGGTGAACCTGTGGGGCGGTCCGATCCGGCAGATCGCACGGCCCGAACGCATGCCGGGTTGCGTCTGCTGCGGGGAGCGCCGGTTCGAGTTCCTGGACGGCCGCCGGCGCGCGCCGATCAGCCTCTGCGGGCGCAACGCGGTGCAGATTCACGAGCGGGAGCGCGCGGTGGACCTGGAGGCGCTGGCGGAGCGCCTGCGCCCGATCGGCGAAGTAAAGGCGAATTCGTTTGCGCTCCGGTTCTTTCCTCCGGGGTTTGAAGTAACCGTGTTCCCCGACGGGCGCGCCATTATCAAAGGCACCACCGACACCGGCGTGGCTCGTAGTCTGTACGCCCAGTATGTGGGAAGCTAGAGAAGCATCGCTGACATGACCGCGCCTCCGCCGCTCGAGCATTTGAATGAGCGTCCGTTTTCCTTCTTCCCGCCGATTGTGGGCGTGGAACACAATGAGTGGACGTACCGGCGTTCGACCTGGTCGGAGATGCTGGTGGCGAACACCAAGAGCGGGTCGGAGGTGTGGATACCACGGCAGTACCTGGGCGAACTGTCGCGGGTAGATGAGCCCGTGATGATCGTCGGGCTGCGCCGGGAGTTGCAGTACAAAGCGGGCAGCGTGTGGCCTTACGAACGCCGCGTGGTGGAGATGCCGAAGGGAATGTCGGAACCTCCACCGGCAGATCCGGCGGCGGCGGCGGAAGCGGCGGCGGCGGTGAAGGCGCCCGCCGGGTTGCGCAACGCGCAGGGGCCGGAGAGCCGTATCGGCTTGCTCATTGCGGCGGCGCTCGGGATCGGCTTGCTGGCGACTTTCGTGGTGATCAGCATTCTGCGCGAAGGGCCGCTGCGGCCGAAAGTCGTGTTCACCACCAAGGACCAGACGTTCCTGGAACTGAACCGCGATGACGGCTACTTCGAGGTGGTCCGGAAGCTTGGGTCGCCGAAAGAAGACCGTTGGCGGCAGGGCGGCGGCGAGTTGAAGTTCCGGGTGCTGACGTACCCGGAGCGCGGCTACTCGGCGCTGCTGATGGGGACCGAGCGGGAGAGCGCGCGCTACGTGGGCAGCGTGGACGCAAACTGGCATGCGGTGCACTCGGTGGACTCCCCGCGCGGCGGCAACACGCTTCCGCTCCTCCGCAACCTCAAGCCATTCTGAAAACCGGGGACGGACGAGACGTTCCCTAGGTTTGTCCGGTTGTGGGAAAAACCCAGGGAACGTCTCGTCCGTCCCCGGTTTACAATCCGAAGGCATGAAGAAGATTGTTGGCCACTTGGGGTGGGGGGCGGTGTCGCTGGCGGGGGCAGGGTGTCTGGGGGCCATCGCCGTGGATCGCGGGGAACCGGTGAACAGTCTCTGGCTGGTGCTCGCCTCCGTGTGCGTGTACCTGGTGGGTTTCCGCTTTTACGCGAAGTTCATCTCCGCCCGCGTGATGATGCTGAACGATCAACGCGCCACGCCGGCCGAGCGGCTGCGCAACGGGCACGACTTCGAGCCCACGAACAAGTGGATTCTGTTCGGCCATCACTTCGCAGCGATCGCCGGTCCCGGTCCGCTGGTCGGTCCCACGCTCGCCGCCCAGTTCGGCTACCTGCCGGGCACGCTGTGGATCATCATCGGGGCGGTGCTTGGCGGGGCGGTGCAGGACTTCGTGATCCTGTTCGCCTCCATGCGGCGCGACGGCAAGACGCTCGGCCAGATGGCCAAGGAAGAGATCGGCAAGGTGGGCGGCTTCACCGCGCTGCTCACCGTCCTGTTGATCATGATCATCCTGCTGGCCGTCGTGGCGCTGGTGGTGGTGAACGCGTTGAAAGGTAGCCCGTGGGGCACGTTCACCATCGCGGCCACCATGCCGATCGCGGTCCTGATGGGTCTCTACCTGCGCTACTGGCGGCCCGGCAAGGTGCTGGAGAGCTCCGTGCTGGGGTTCGCGCTGGTGGTGTTGAGCATCTTCGCGGGCGAATGGGTGGCGCACTCGGCGGCCTGGGCGCCGTGGTTCACGATGGGCGGACTGGGCCTGGCCTTCGCGGTGATCATCTATGGCTTCTTCGCCAGCGCGCTGCCGGTGTGGCTGCTGCTCGCGCCGCGCGATTACCTGAGCACGTTCGTCAAACTCGGCGTGGTGCTGATGCTGGGAGTGGGGATTCTGTTTGTGCGGCCGGATCTGCAGTTGCCCGCCTTCACGCGCTTCGCCGACGGCACCGGGCCGATCTTCGCCGGCAAGATCTTCCCGTTCTGCTTCATCACCATCGCCTGCGGCGCCATCTCCGGCTTCCATTCCTTGATTTCCTCGGGCACCACGCCGAAAATGATCGCTCGGGAGTGGCACGCCTGGCCCATCGGCTACGGCTCGATGCTGCTCGAGAGTTTCGTTGCCATCATGGCGATGATCGCGGCGTGCGCGCTGCAGCCGGGCGTGTTCTTCGCGGTGAACTCTCCGGCCGGGGTGGTCGGCCTGACACCGGAGACCGCGGCGGCGACGATCACCGGCTGGGGCTACGCCGTCACACCACAGCAAATGGCGGACCTCGCGCGCCACGTGGGCGAAGAGACGCTCTGGCACCGCACGGGCGGCGCGCCGTCGCTCGCGCTCGGCATGGCGCATATCTTCACGCAGATCGGGGGCAGCGACGCCGTCCTTCGCTTCTGGTATCACTTCGCGATCATGTTCGAGGCACTATTCATCCTGACCATCATCGACGCCGGGACGCGTGTCGGCCGGTTCATGCTCCAGGATCTGCTGGGCCACGTCTGGAAGCCGCTGGGCCGCATCAGTTGGATGCCGGGCGTGATCCTCTCAAGCGCCCTGATCGTGGCCGCGTGGGGCTACTTCCTGGTACAGGGCGTGCTCGATCCGCTGGGCGGCATCAACTCGCTGTGGCCGCTGTTCGGGATCGCGAACCAGCTTCTGGCGGCGATCGCGCTGTGCGTCGCCACCACGATCCTGCTCAAGATGCATGGCCTCCGCTACGTGTGGGTGACGATGGTCCCGCTGATCTGGCTGACCATCGTTACCTACACGGCGGCGTGGCAGAAGATGTTCTCCGAACTCCCGCGCGTCGGGTTCCTGGCGCAGGCGCGGCAGTTCGAAGCGGCGATCGAAGCGGGCAAGGTGGCGGCGGCGAAGCTGGGCGAAACGCAGACCCTGATCTTCAACGCCCGGCTGGACGCGGCCATCTGCGGCGTCTTTCTGGTGCTGGTGACAACCATCCTGCTGGACTCCATCCGTCTCTGGATCGGCATCCTCAACGGCACGCGGGAGCGAACGGTCCGCGAAAGTCCATTCGTCGCCACCCAACTGCGCCCGGAGGAGGTGTAACGATGTCGCGGCTCCGTTCGTTCGCCCGGATCCTTGTCGGCCTCTTGCGCGAGCTCTCCGACGAAAGCGCTTATGAGCGCCACCTGAAATCGCACGGCCGAAGCCACTCCGCCGCCGAGTGGCGGCGCTTCTCAGAGGAGCGCCTGCGCGCGAAGTACGCGCGCGCGAAATGCTGCTGATCCTCATCCTCACCGGCGGCGTCTGCCTGTTGCTGGCGGCCGCGGTGTTCGACGACTGGCAGAAGCAGCAGGCGCGAGCGCGGCGTGCGCGCGTATGGCCGCGCGTGGAGGCGGAGGTCACGGAGTCCGAAGCGGCGCGAAGGGTAGCCTTCGGCGACGCGGACGGCGGCGTGAACTACCTGTGGCAGTGGCGGCTGGCATACCGGTACCGGCGGGAAGGCAGGGAATACCAGGGTGTGGACTATCATTGTTCCGGCCGGGTGCGGGCACGAACGCGCCGGGGCTTGGAGAGCTACCTGCGCCGCTACCCGCCCGGCGCGCGGATCCAAGTCCTGGTAAACCCGGAGAACCCCGCCGATGCGCTGGTGGAGCCCAGGGTCTCGCGCGGGTGGCTGGTGTTGGCGGTGTTGCTGGCCGTGGCGGGAGCGGCGCTGATCTCTACGCCGGTCATCGGCGGACGAATTTTTGGACGCGCCAGTTTTTGATCTCTGCGACGTACAGAGAGCCTTCGCCATCCACCGCGATGTGATGCGCGAAATCGAAGCGGCCCGGGGCCTTGCCGAACGAGCCGAACTTGCCTGCGATCTTGCCGTCCGTTCCCACCTTCACCACGCGGTTGTTCAGCCCGTCGCACAGGTACAGCGCGTCTTCCGAGGCGGAATAGGCGAGTCCCCACGGCTGCCCCACGTGCGTCCACTTACCGAGAAACTTCCCGTCCGCGTCGAAGATCTGCACGCGGCTATTCACGCGATCCGCCACGTAGAGCCGTCCGTTTTTGTCGCGCGCGATATCGTGCACCAGGTCGAACTGCCCGTCGCCCGAACCCTTCGAACCCCAGTGTTTGATGTACTCGCCGTCCTTGCTGTAGTGGACAACGCGCGAGTTCACGTAGCCGTCCGAGACGAAGAAGTCGCCGCCCGGGGCGATGGTGAGGCTGCTGGGGCGGTTGAACGCGTACTTGCTTTCGTTATCCCCGCTCTTGCGGCCGTCCTGTGCGATCACCAGGAGCACGCGGCCCTGGCGGCTCATCTTGAGAACCGCGTGCCCGGCGACGTCCACCAGCCAGACGTTGCCTTCCGGATCGACGCGCAGGCCGTGCGCGGCGGCAATGGGAAGGTCCTTCCAGGCCTCGATGAACTTGCCCGTCTTGTCGAAGTGGAGCACGGGGTGCGAGCCGCGGTTGAAGACCCAAACCGAACCGTCGCGGTCGACGTCGACGCCCGTGCACTCGCCGAAATGAACGCCCGCGGGCAATTGAGCCCAGTGGGGAACCAGTTTGTAGGCAAGCTCGGGCGCGTCTTCGATGCCGGCGGAAAGCAGGGGCGCCAGGGCCAGCAGGGCGACCAGGAGTTTCATGGAGGCACACGATATCACAGCGGCCTGGCGGGCGCGGGCAGCAGCCGGCTACTGCCCCAGCTTGAGGCGGCGGGCGAGGGCTTCGGGTAGGCCCGCGTCGCGGATGTTTTTCTGTGCCCCCTCGACGTCATAGGCCACGCGCCGGAAAATGAGGGCGTTCTGGTCCGGGTAGAAGATCGCAAAGGCCGCGCGAGGATCTCCATCGCGCGGCTGCCCGACGGAACCGGGGTTGATCAGGTATTGGGCGTCGGGCTCGAGGTAGAGCGCGGATTCGGACTCCTTCGGGGACATCTTGGGCAGCCTCTGCACGCCGCGGCGAAGGAACGCGAATCCGCCTTGCAGATGCGTGTGGCCGAAGAAGGACACGCGCCGATCCAGGTAGCCGTCCAACTGCATCGCGTCGAGCGAGTTCACCAGGTACTCATCTTCGTCGAGCGGCGAGCCGTGAAGGATCTGGAACTGATCGACGATCACGGGACCCATTGGGAGATCGCGCAGGAAGGTCAGGTTGGCGGGCGACAATACGCGCATGGTCCACACCGCCGCGGCGCGGGCCACGGGATTGAACCACTCCAGTCCTTCCAGGCCCACGCAGACCTTGTCGTGATTGCCCCGCACGATGGCGCGCAGGCCGGCGCGCGCCCAGTCTACAACCGGATTGGGGTCGGCGCAGTAACCGACCAGGTCGCCGAGGCACAGGGCGAGATCGTACTCGCCCTCGGCGGCGTAGAGCACAGCCTCGAGGGCCTGGGCGTTGGCGTGAATGTCGCTGACGATCAGGTAGCGCACAGGCGAATGAGCGCGACCTCCGGCGGCGCACCGAGCCGAACGGGCATCCCGATGGTTCCGATGCCGCGGGTGACATAAAGCGATGACGCGCCGCGCTGGTAGCGGCCGTAAACGTAGGGCGTGAGGATGCGGGCGACGTTGACGTGGCGGTCGAGGATCTCGAAGCTCACCTGGCCGCCGTGCGTGTGGCCCGCGAGAACGGCATGAAACCCCTGGTCCGCGGCCACCGGGAAGACGTCGGGGTTATGGGAGAGCAGCAGGTTCACCGCGCCGGGCGCGAGCAACTCCTCCGCTCCTTCGAGGTACGGATGAAAGAACCGCTGATAGTCGACGCCCGCGACGTTGAGCGTGGCGGAGCCGAAGCGGAGAGGCTCGGCGCGATGGCGCAGGAAGCGGATGCCGTGGTTCTCGCCCCAGCGGGTGGCGGGTTCGATGGCGCCGGCGTAAACCTCGTGGTTCCCGTGGCAGCCCAGGATGCCGGCGTCGGCGCGCAGCCGTGCGCACTGGAGAATGCACGCCTCCAGGGGATCGGCGTAGCCGCTGATCAGGTCACCGGTGAGCACGGCCAGGTGCGCGCGGGTGTCGTTCGCCATGTCGACCACATAGGCGAGCTCGCGCTCGGAGAGAAACGGGCTCAGGTGAATGTCGCTCAACTGCACAATGCGCAGCCCCTGCAGATCCTTGGGCAGGTTCTGCACCGGCAGATCCACTTCGCGGACCACGAACTGGCGGCTGGTGACGATGCCGAACCCGGTGGCGGCCAAAGGCGCGCCGAACATGGCGGCGCGGGTGGCCAGCAGCAGGCGGCGGCGATCCGCGCTGAAGCGCTCCACGCGAACGGACAGCCACCAGACGGCGTAGAAGACCGCGGTGGCAAATCCGAACATGAGCGCGCCGCCGCGCACCCAAGCGCCCCACCAGGGATCCATGTAGGGAGCGAAGCGGGAAGCACGTAGGGCGATGGCGAGCGCGAAGTAGGACCAGGCCGCCAACAGCCCCGCGCCCAGCCACAGTCGTCGATTCGGGCTCCGGCGCGCTGCCCACCAAGCCATGTGCAACTGCATGCCGCAGAGCACCGCCATCACGGACAGTTCCGGGAGCCACCGGTAGATGCGCTCCATCAAGCTGCTTTCATTGTAAGGCTTTGGCGGTGGAGGCCACGCGAACGGCCCTGCGCCGCCCGCAGTTACAATCGAGAGATGTCTCTTGTTGTCGTTGGTTCCGTCGCTTACGACGGACTCGAAACCCCGCACGGAAAAGTAGATCGCATTCTTGGCGGTGCTTGTACATACATTTCTCTGGCGGCCAGCTATTTCACGTCCACGCGCATCGTCGGGGTGGTGGGCGACGACTTCGACCCCGCCGATATCGCCTTCCTGGAAGGCCGCGGCGTGGATACCGCGGGCCTGGAAAGGGTACCCGGCAAAACGTTCTTCTGGCAGGGCGTTTACTCGCCGGACATGAATGACCGGACCACGTTGCGCACGGACCTGAACGTCTTCGCCGAGTTCGATCCCAGACTGCCCGCGGCCTATCGGACCGAGCCCTACCTGATGTTGGGCAACATTCAACCTGCGCTGCAGCGAAGCGTGCAGGCGCAGATGACGAACCCGCGGCTGGTAGGCGGCGACACGATGAACTACTGGATCCAGGACTTCCGGGACGAACTGCTGGAGACGATCAAGAGTTGGCACTTCCTGTTGATCAACGACAGCGAGGCGCGCATGCTCTCCGGCGAAACGAACCTGCGCCGCGCGGCGGACAGGATCCTGGCCATGGGCCCGGGCACGGTGGTGATCAAGCGCGGCGAGTACGGCGCGCTGCTGTTCCGGCGGACGCCCAGCGGAGGGCAATCGCTGTTCATGGTGCCGGGCTACCTGTTGGAGCAGGTCTTCGACCCGACCGGGGCGGGGGATTGCTTCGCGGGCGGCTTTGTGGGCTACCTCGCGTCGCGAGGATTGGACCTGGCCGACGCTTCGCTCGACCTTCGCGAACTGGGCCGCGCGGTGGTTTATGGCTCGGTGATGGGCAGCTTCTGCTGCGAGCAGTTCGGCCCGGACCGCTTCCGCACACTGACCCGAAACGAGATCGATGCCCGATTCCAAGAGTTCAAAGCGGCCACGGAGTTCTAGCGGCGGCTGGCCGGCCGCGGTGGCTGTGTTCGCCGCTCTGGTGGCGGTATCGGTGGGCGCGGTGCGGTGGGTGCTCGCCAACGGCTACACGCTCTACTACGGCGACGCCCAGGCGCACCTGAACATCGCACGCCGTGTGATCGATTCGCGCAATCCCGGATACGAGCAGTTCGGCACGGTCTGGCTACCGTTGCCGCACGCCGCGATGTTGCCGTTCGTTCAGAACGACGATTGGTGGCGGAGTGGCCTGGCGGGCGCACTGCCCGCGGCGGCGGCGTTCGTGCTGGCGGGGGCATTCCTCTACGGGACCGCGAGGCGCGCGCTGGGAACCGCGTGGGCGGGCCTGGCCGCGGCGGCGCTGTTCGCGCTCAACCCGAACCTGCTCTACCTGCAAGCGACACCCATGAGCGAGCCCTTCGCATTCGCCGGCATTCTCGGAACCGTCTATTGCGTGGTGTTGTTCCGCCAGACCGGTTCGGTCCTGGCCGCCGCGGGCGCAGGCGTGTTGTCGAACGTAGCCTCGTTGAGCCGCTACGACGGCTGGTTTCTGATCCCTTTCGCGACGCTGGCCATTCTGATTGCCGCGCCCCGGCGGCGCTGGCTCGCGGCGATTGTGTTCGGCGCCGTCGCGTCGCTCGGCCCGCTGTACTGGCTGGCGCACAATTACTACTTCTACGGCAATGCGCTCGAGTTCTACAGCGGCCCCTATTCGGCGAAGGCGATCTACCAACGCGCGCTGGACGCGGGCATGGCGCGTTATCCGGGCGATCACGAATGGCGCAAGGCGTGGCTCTACTACCGCGAGGCGGCGGCGCTGTGCTCCGGGCTCTGGCTGGTGTGGCTGGCGGCGGCCGGCGGGTTCGTTGCGCTCGCCAAGCGCTCCTTCCTCCCGCTGGCGCTGCTCGCGGCGCTGCCGTTGTTTTACCTGTTAAGTATTTACTCGTCAGGTACACCGATTTTCGTGCCGCACTTGTGGCCGAACAGCTACTACAACACACGCTACGGCCTGGCGGCGCTGCCGCTGTTGTGTTTCGCCGCGGCGGCGCTGGTGGCGGCCCCGCCGGCGCGCGTACGGCCGTGGGCGGCGTTGCTGGTGGTGGCCGCCGGGCTGTTTCCGTGGCTGCGCGACGCGCGTCCCGAAGTTTGGATCACGTGGAAGGAGTCGCAGGTGAATTCGGAGGCGCGCCGGGCCTGGACAGCGAAGGCGGCGGAATACTTGAAGGATCGCGTGCGCCCGGGAGACGGTGTGATCACGTCGTTCGGAGATCTTTCGGGGATCTTTCCGAAGGCCGGTTTGCCCTTGCGCCGCACATTGCACGAAGGCAACGACCCGCATTGGACCTCCGCACTGGCGCGCCCCGATCTCTTCCTGTGGGAGGAGTGGGCGGTGGCCATGGCCGGGGACAAGGTCTCCACCACACTGCAGCGGGCGCGGCGCGGCGGCCCCCGCTTCGAGCGCGTTCATGAGATCGTTCAGAAAGGAGCGCCGGTCATCGAAATCTACCGGCGAGTGCATGAGGATCCCCTTCACGAAGGCCCACGGCGCCCGGAATGACTTCCTGTTGACCTGGGCGCACGAAGCGCCGCGCGAGGACCTGTCCGCCGCGGCCGCCGCGATCTGCGACCGTCATACCGGCGCCGGCGCCGACGGCTGGCTGCTGGTGTCGCCGCCGGCGAAGGATCACGCCGCCGCCATTCGCCTGTTCAATCCCGACGGCGGGGAAGTGGAGATGTCGGGCAACGGGACACGCTGCGCAGCGGCGTTTCTGATCGATGCGGGGCTGGGTGGAGATGAACTCGATATCCTGACCGGCGGCGGGTTGAAGAACCTGCGGCTGCTGTCCCGGGAGGGCGACTGCTTCGAGTTCGAGATGAACATGGGGCGCGCGGCGATGGAGGAATTGCACGCCACGGTGCAGGGCTACGACGCGACCATTCTGAACGTAGGCAATCCGCAGTGCGCCGTGTTTGTCCCGGACTTCGAGTTCGACTGGCGAGGCGCCGGCCGCGCGCTCGAAACCGATCCGCGCTTTCCCCGCCGCACCAATGTCTCATTCGTCCGCGCGGTGGATACACGGACCATCGAGGTGCGTTTTTGGGAACGCGGAGCGGGCGAGACGATGAGTTCGGGCACGGGCTCCACCGGAGCGATGGCCGCGGCGGCGGCGCGCGGGTTGGTTACGCCGCCGGTGACGGTGCGGACGCCCGCCGGCCCGCTGGCGTTGCGCGAGGAGGGCGGCGAGATCCGGCTGGCCGGACCGGCCGAGATCGTCGCGGCGGGCGAGTTCTACTTCCGGGACCGGCCTGGAGCGAAAACCAGTGTCAGAGGAGCCTGACACCGGTTCTATTCGAGGCCCATCTGGGTCAGGCGGTAGCGGAGGGCGTTGCGGGTGAGGCCGAGGAGGCGGGCGGCCTGACTCTTGTTGCCGTTGGCGCGGCGCAGGGCTTCGCGAATCATCGACTGCTCGTAGTCGTCGAGCGTCATGCCGTCGGGCAGGAACTGGGGGTCGCCGTTGGCCGCCGCGGGGCGGGCCTTCGGCGCGCTGTCCAGGAGGATATCGGCGGGCTCGAGGATCTTGCGTGTGCAAAGCACCAGGCTGCGCTCGATGACGTTCTCGAGTTCGCGCACGTTTCCGGGCCAGTGGTAGGTGAGCAACTTGGCCACCGCGGCCTCGGAGATTCCCTGCACCGCGCTGCCCGTTTCCGGCGCCAGCTTGCGCACAAAGTGCTCCGCCAGGAAGGCCACATCCTCCTTGCGTTCCCGCAAGGGCGGGATGTTGATGGGCATGACATTCAGGCGGTAGTAGAGGTCCTCGCGGAAGCGGCCCTCTTCGAGCGCCGCGCGCAGGTCGGCGTTGGTGGCGGCAATCACGCGCACGTCGATCTGTCGCGTCTTGTTACTCCCCAGCCGTTCGAACTCGCGCTCCTGCAGGACGCGCAAGAGCTTCACCTGGATGGCGGGCGGCACGTCTCCGATCTCGTCCAGAAAGACGGTGCCGGAGTCGGCCTGTTCGAACTTGCCGGGCTTGGCCGCCGCGGCGCCGGTGAAGGCGCCCTTCTCATAGCCGAAGAGCTCGCTCTCCATCAGGTTCTCCGGGATGGCGGTGCAGTTGATCTTCACGAGCGGCCGTTCGCGCCGCGGCGAATGATAGTGGATGGCCCGCGCAATCAGGTCCTTGCCGACACCGCTCTCGCCGCAGAGCAGCACCGTGGCACGGGTTGGCGCGACGCGCGAGATGGTGGCGAAGATCTCCTGCATGGCCCCGCTACGGCCGATGACGTTCGTCCAATCGTAGCGGCGGCCGAGTTCCTCGCGCAGCTTGCGGTTCTCATCGCGCAGGGCGCGCACCTCGAGGGCCTTCTCGACGACCGTGGTCAGGTGGTCCAGGGAGAACGGCTTCAAGAGGAAATCGGATGCCCCCGACTTCATCGCTTCGACGGCGTTCTCGATGGTGCCGAAGGCGGTCATGACGATCACCGGGACAAGCGCGTTCTGGCGCCGGAGCAGGGCCAGTAATTCGAGGCCGTCCATTCCCGGCAGGCGGAGGTCAGTGAGCACCAGCTCCGCGCGGTCGCTCAGGCGGAGCGCCTCTTCGGCCGAGCCCGCCAGTTCGACGTCGTAGCCGCCCGATTGCAGTTGCAGTTGGAGGACGCGGCGAAGCTTCTCCTCGTCCTCGACGATGAGTATGCGGTGGCGCAAACCTCGATCATGGCACTGCGCGCGGCGCCGCTTCAAGGCCCGCCGATTGCCCGATTGCAAGCCTGCCGAATGCGGATAGAATGAAGGCATCATGATCCGAAAGGCCTTTTCCGCAGCCGCTCCCGCCGTTCTCCTCGTCCTCATGGCCGCCTGTTCCTCCGAACCGCCGGCCAAGAAAGAGGCCGCCGCCAAGAAGGAACCCGAGAAGGTCGAGCCGGTGGGCGCGCTGAAGGCGTTCTACCAGGTCTACCCGATGGCCCGGCAGTGGTCGTCGGACATCGAAGTGCTGACCGTATCCGAGATCCGCATGGCTTCCGTGAAGGCGGAGCCGGGGCTCGCTCCGGCCTGGAAAGTGACGTTCGTGTCGCCCTCCAAGCAGCGGCAGCGCGACTTCATTTACTCGGTGGTGAAGGCCGAAGGCCTGGAGAAGGGCAACCAGATGGGGCGCGACGACGGCTACTCGCAGCGCGGGCAGCAACGTACGTTTCGCACGCAGGCGTTGAAGATCGACTCGCCGGCTGCGTATAAGACGGCGCTCGAGAAGGGCGCCGAGTACGCCAAGAAGAACCCGGACAAGCCAATCACCTTCCTGTTGGAGAGCACGACTCAGCTTCAGAACCCGGCGTGGCGCGTGATCTGGGGCGAATCGGTGACCACGAGCAACTTCTCGATTTACGTCGACGCTTCGTCCGGCGAGTATGTGAAGACGATGCGGTAGGCTCGCTAGGCAGCCGGAGACGTTCCGTCCCACGACCAGGCGGCGTCGGGATAGAAGGTGACGCCGCGGCCGGCGCCGCTGCCCACCGATACCAGCCAACCGCCGGGCACCTTGGCCCGCATCGTTTCGAGGCCGGAGGATCGCAGCCGCTCCCAGCGCAGCGAAGGCAGGTCCGGTTCGGGTTCCGGAGGCGGCGTGGAGGCGGTAGCCGCCGAGGCGCCGGAGGCCGGAGCGCCGGGCGCGGCGACGCTATCGGGGGCGTCGAAGTCGAAGTTCTTGAGCATCACGTCGACGTCCGCCCAGCGCGATTGGAACGGCTCGCCCAGGAACTTGTAAGTAATCGTGTCGCCCACCTGCTTGACGTCGTGGAGCAGGGTGCCAAAGGGGATCGGCTGCCAGGGTTCGCCGGTCGGCCGCATGGTGCGCTTGTTCAGTTTCCGTCCCTCGATGGTCTTCGGGAGCTCAAAGCTGGCCATCGTTCCTCCGCCTGATTTCGTAGGGTTCAGCGGCATCTTACCATGGGTCATGCGGCTGAGCGCGATCTTATGGCCGGCGGTGCTGCTGGGCGTGACCGTCGGACCACCGAAGCCTATCGGCGAGTTATTGGATCCGCGTCTGAACGAGAGCAGCGGTCTGGCCGCCTCGCGGCGTTATCCCGGTTCGTTCTGGACGATCAACGACGAGGGGCCGCCGGTGGTCTACCTGATCGGAGCGGACGGAAAGACGGAAGGCCGCGCCCGTCTGGATGGCGTGAAGTACTTTGACACGGAGGCGCTCGCGCTTGGCCCCGGCACCCAGGCCGGCGAGGCGTACCTGTATGTGGGAGACATCGGCGACAACGACCGCATTCGCCCCACGGTGCGGGTGTACCGGCTGCCGGAGCCGGCGACCGGCGGGCGCTCGGAGGCGGAGACCTTCACCTTCCGCTATCCCGACGCGCCACACGACGCCGAAGCGATGATCGTTCATCCGAGAACCGGCGACCTTTACCTGATCACCAAGGCGAGGGGTCCCGACGCCCGAACTCGGGTCTTCCGCTCCGCCGCGCCTCAGCGTCCGAACGACGTGCGAACGCTCGAACCGGCGGGGGAGATTGTGTTCCGCGACGAATCGGCGCTGACGCTGATTGTGGGCCGGGTAACGGATGCGGCGGTCTCACCCGACGGCAATCGGGTGGCGTTGGTTGGATATATCCGGGGCTGGATGTTGGAGCTGCCGGCAAAGGCTGCGGGGTTCGATGAGATCTGGCGTCAACCGCTGGTTCCGTTTGACGCGGGCAAGCGTGCCCAGGGCGAAGCGATCGCGTTCCGGACGGACGGGCGCGCCCTGCTCACCACAAGCGAGGGCGCGCGGTCTCCGATCTACGAGATCCCGGTTTACTTGTCGAAGTAGCCCTGGGCGAGCTCCGGCTTCGCCTCGAGAGCCTTTCGCCAGTACATGCGTGCTTCGTCCGGCTGGCCCTGACTCTTGAGGGCGTGGCCCAGGTTGAGCAGCGCTTCGGCGAAATTGGGCCGTTCCGCCAGAGCCTCGCGATAGAGGCGGATAGCGTCGTCCACTTTGCCGACCTTCTGGAGCAGGAGGCCGGTGTTGTAGAACAACTCCGGAGTCCGTTCGCCCAGATCGATGAGCTTGGCTTGGAGGTCGAGAGCCTGGTCGAAATTCTCGCGTTCCACGGCGAGCGCCGCCAATCCGCGCAGCGCTTCGATGGAGTCGGGCGTCATCTTGAGGACGGCTTCGAACTCCTGGGCCGCGCCGTCGTGATTCCCGAGGCGCCATTGCGCCAAACCGAGGTTGATGTGGGCCTCGGGCCAGTCCGCCTTGCGCCGCGTGGCGTTGGCGAACGAATCGGCCGCGCCCTGGGCGTCGCCGCGCTGGAGCCGCAGGTAGCCAAGCCGGAACCAGGCGTCTTCCCAGTCGGCGTTCTTGGCCACCAGATCCGCATACAGCTTTTCGGCGTCTTCGGGCGCTCCCTGCTCTTCGAGCACGGTGGCGTAGTTGTAGATGATCTCGGGCATGTCCGGGGCGAGCTTCAGGGCCTTCTCGTAGGCCTCGCGCGCGCCCTTGTAGTCGCCGAGTTCCTGCTTGACGATGCCCAAGTTCACCAGCGCCTGCTTGCCGTCCGGACGGATCCGCGCGGCCTCGGTATAGGCTTGCGCGGCCTGGTCGAGCTTGGAGGTCTTCTGGTGGGCGACGCCGAGGTTGAACCAGCGCTCGAAATGGTCGGGAGTGAACTCCACCAGCTTGGCGCAGTAGCGCGCCGCTGCGTCATAGTCGCCCGAGGAGAACGCACACGTCGCCAGGCCTTCGATGGCGGCCTGGGAATACGGCCGCAGGGTCAGCAGCCGCTCGGAGTACTCGCGGACCAGCGCGTCGTTCTTGGTGGCGATACCGATGGTGATCAGGTTCGCCATGGATTCTTCCGAGTTGGGGTTCTTCTTCAGGACTTCGACATACAGGCGCACCGCTTCGTCGTAGCGCCGCAGCAACTGCAGGGCGACGGCCTTGCCGAACGACACCGTCTCCTCGTTGCCGCCGGTGACATCGGCCGTGCAGGCGTCGAAGGCGTCCAGCGCCTGCTCGGGCCGCTCCAGGTGCAGCAGGCAAATGGCCTGCCCCAGCCGGGCCTCGCCCCGCGAGACGTCCTGCTTGAGCGCCGCGTCGAAACTGCTCAACGCATCGCTCCACTGCCCCAGTTTCTCCAGGCACACGGCGAGATTGAAGTGTCCCGACGAATGCGCGGGCTCGAGCTCCAGCAGCTTCCGGTAGCTCTTCACCGCCTCGTCGTACTGCTCCAGCTCAAACTGCACATGCCCGCGCGCCGAATGCAGCTCAGGCAACTCCGCCGAGGTCTCGATCGCCTGGTCCAACTCGCGGAGCGCATCCTTGGGCTTGCCCTCCAGGTGGAGGGTGACGGCGCGGGCTAACGAATTCGCGCCTGGGGACGTTTTCAACGGAGCGCCCCCGTTACCGTTCGGGCGCAAGCCCTCGGGACGCTCGTTCTTTTTCCGTTGATTGATCATTTCCAACTCCCGTCTTTGGCCTGTACGGAATATGGCGCCAGGAAGGCGCACAGCCGTCCCAAAGCGTCGTACTGATGCGAAACTTCAACCCAGCGGATCCGGGATCGCTCTCCCTTGCCGCTAAAGAAACCCACACCGCCCCGGTCGAACTGGCTGCTCGTCCAGGAGTGCACCATCTGTCCCTGCACACTCACCGCGTAATCGCTCCCTACCACCTGCGTCCGCACGCGGTATAACGTGTCGGGCCGAAGGGCGATAGGAATGGGAGTCTGGCTGGGCCGCTGTTCGCGGCCGTTCACCACGGAGTAGTGCACGAGTGCCGCCTGCGTGATGGGTCCGGGTTTGACGATGGCGATTTTCACGGCCTCGTAGTTTTTATAATCGGCGGCTCGGACCACCCAGCTTAGGGCTCTACGGTCAATCGTCGCCAAAAATTCTAAGGTGTAATCCGAAAGCGACTGTGAAGGCCCGTACAGAGCGAGGGCGCCAGGGGTCGCAAATCCGGTCGCATCGAACGACCAGCTCTTCGCCCAGTCTCCGTTTCCCTCCCAGTCGGACAACCCCGACCGAAAATCCTCGCTCAAGGAAACCGCGGCCCGGCGCATGATGTTTTCTCGGATCGCCCCCACCTGGCGCGCCCAGATCGGCTCCTGCCCGGTGACATTCGCCTTCGCCGCCGACGGACTCCAGACGCGCGAGGTGATCGCCAGGCCGATGAGGATGGGCAGTGCGAGCGCGAGCCACTTCAGATCCACAGGCGCCAGACGCCAGAAATGGACCTGGGGCAGGTTCTCGCGAATTCCCCAATAGAGGTCCCGCATGCGATGGATGACGTTGTAGCCGGGCAGCTTCGGGGCCTTGGTCCCCACGCGGAGGCGCGGCAGCGGCGGCTTGGGAAGCGGTCCGTCGAGGGGTGTGAACAGCCCACGCCGGGCGGTTACGCCGCACTCAGGCCGGCCGCCCTTCAAGCGCAGGAGGCGTTCGGCGGCGGGCGGGCCTGTCCGGACCTCAAAACGGGCCGGCACGGAGGTTTCGATTTCGGAGGCCGGCGCGTGCGCCAGGTGCGCGACCGTCACAGAGCGCGCTTGGGCCGGCACGGCGGCCGCCGCGGGGCGCTTGACCACCTGCAATCCTGCGGTGGCCGGCATGGACGCCGGCCGGCCGAAGGCTCCAGGCCGCTCCACGCCGGGCGCGGGGGGCCGAACCGCCGTGGGTTCAGCGGCCGCGGGGGCGAGGAGCCGGCGTTGCGGCTCAATGGCGCGATCGGCGAGCAGCGAAGCGGTGCGGATGGCGCGAATCCCGAGCGCCGCCAGTGCGGGAAGCAGCCCGGCGCCCTGCGGAGTGGGGGCGGGTGCGGGACGCTCACCGAGGTGCGGGCGAGGGCGGGCAGGGCCCGCAACTCCGGTGACATCCGGGCGCCCCAGCGCTTGCAGACGTTCGACCGCGCTCCAAACCACGCCCCGGGGCAGCGCGGCGAGGAAAGGCAACTTCGCGCGCCGGGCGATGCCGGCCGCGCGCTCGGCGGGCAAGCGCAGGAAGCCGTCGAGCACGCGCGCCTTCATCGTCTCTAGCGCCGCGACGGGCGCGGAACCTAAGGCAGGTGCGCCGGGGGCGCGACCAGCGGGGTAGAGCAGCGAGGCCGCCGGAGCGAAGAGCGAGAGCCCGGGCGCGAGAACCGCGGCGGTGCTCGCGGCCGGATGCGGCGGCAGCAAGGCCGGCGGCCGTGCGACGCTCCGCTCGGCCAACGCGCTCAGTTCGTCGAGCCGCGCATTCAGGTCGTCTTCGGAAATCGCCGAAGTCAGCTTGAGATGACGCCGCGCCACCCGGGCCAGCGCTTCCAGCACCACCAGCGGCTCTACGAGCGCGAGAGGCAGCGCCAGAGGAGCCGGCGCCACGGCCGCGGCCGTGGGCTGCGCGGAACGCCCGCCCCGCGCCGGGAAACCGGCCGGCAGGCTGAGCGAACGGCTGAGCCGGGGCGTGGGCGCCGCCAGGCGATGATGCGACGCGGAACCCGCCGATGGGCGGATGCCGCTCGCCAGGGCGGCGAAGGATGAGGGCCGGGGGCGTGCGGCGCTTCGAACGCCGGCGCGCGTCGCGTAGCCCACAGCCAGAGAATGCGCGGGGAGTGCCTCGGGAACCGTCACCAGGCGCGAAGCCGGCTGCCTGACGCGGATCGCGATCACAAACTCCGCATCCGCCGGATAGATGGCTAGGGCGGCCGGCGCCGCGCCCCAGGGCATGGCGAGGGGCGGGTGCAGACCCATACCCTCGAAAACCTGCTCCTCCCGGCGCCGCTCATCGATCGGACGCAGCGGGCTGGGACTGAACTGGACATTCAGTTTGAGCAGGGCGGGCTCCACGCGGGGAATGGGGTGCTGCCCGGTGACGTTGGGGTCAGCCTTGGCGTGGCACAGCCGGAAGCGGCCGGTGACGGCGCGCCGGTCCACTTCCAGCCGAGGCCGGCACACATCGTCTTCCGGAAAGGCGCGTTCGAGCGCGACCGAGCGCGGGCTTGCCGCGCGGGCGTCGCAGGGAGAGGGTACCTCTCGAAAGAAGCCCGCCTGTCCCGCGGCCTGCACATACACGGCGAGATTCGAATAGGTGATGCTGCCCGGCGAGGGCGGGTCAGTAGCCAGACGCTGCTGGGCCTCGATGAGCCGAGCCAGACCCAGTTGCTCCTGCTCCTGGTGGTAGCGCCGCTTGTGAGCGTCCGAACAGAACTCGCCCTGCGTCAGCTTGCGCAGTATCGCGATTCGTTTCCCACAATAAAGGCACTGCATCCTGGGCCGGAGCCTCAAGATCATGCTACGGACACCGGAGTCTTTTTTCTACGCAGCAAACGCCTTATCAGCGTAGGGTGAATAGACCTGTCCTCCTACGGTACTGGGGAGAAGGCCCTAGGATCGACGTTTCCGGAAAGCCCTCGCTGAAGCTTCGCCGCGCTTCTGCCGATACTCACTACAGAGGCTCCGGAAGGCCCTTGCGGAGGGGCTCAGGGGAGCATAAGGTGGTATTCTGAAGACAGAGCCCGGGCAGAAAGGGGCGGCATTTTGGATGACCGATTGAAGGAGCTAATGCAGGAGCTGGGAAATGCGATCAACGAATCGCTCTCGGACTCCGACCGCATCGCTGAAGCGATCGGTGAGATCAAGCGCGCCGGGTACGACGTCTTCCTGGTGCTCGAAGCGACCATCGGGTTCAACCGGCGCGACGAATCGGAAGGGGATGAGTCCGAAACCGAAGCCGTCGAACAAGCCCAGCCCGAGGTGCAGGCGCCCGTGGCGGAACGGCCCTCGCGACGCCGCCGCACCGCAGGCAAGTTCCGCTGGACGTCCCAGGACCACAAGTTCCTGAAGGCCCTCAAGATTGCGGTGGATGAAGATCCCCGCTCGTAAGTACTAAAGCAACTCCCCGTACGTCCGCCATGTGTCCGCTACGGCCTTGCCCCAGGGCGATGAGGCCGCTTTCGCCAGACCACGCTCGATGAGTTTCGCGCGCAGCGGACCGTCTTCGATCAAACGCGCCAGACCGCCCGCGATCTCTTCGACCGAGGCCGGATCTACCAGCAGCGCGGCATCGCCGGCAACTTCCTGGAGCGCCGAACCGCGCGACGTCACGGCCGGAAGTCCCCACGCCATGGCCTCGAGCAGCGGCATGCCGAACCCCTCATCGAGCGATGGAAAGGCGAGCACGGAGGCGCGCCGGTAGAGCGAGCGCAGGGCGCCGCCGCTGACATAGCCGGGCACGTCGATGCGCTCTCGCGCGGGGCTGGCCGCGATGGCCGCGCGGATTTCTGCCGCGCCGTATCCATCCGAACCGGCGAGCACCAGGCGCCAGGGCGGGCGTATGCGTTCGAAGGCGGCTACGAGCCGCGCGATGTTCTTCCGGGCCTGAAGCGCTCCGACATGCAGGATCAGGGGTTCACGGGGGCCGCCGCGCTCGTCTTCGGGAGGCATCTCGACGCCGTGCGGGATCACGCGAATGCGCTCGCGGGGCACGCCGAGCAGCCCCTCCACCTGAGCCGCGGTGAAGGCCGAGACCGTGATGATTACATCCGAACCGGCGGCGGCTTCTCTCGCCTGTTCGGAGAAGCGCCGGCGGAACTCGGGCGTCGAGTACTCGCCGGTCATCACGAACAGGTCGTGAAATGTGGTCACTACTCGGGGAAAGCGGCGCGGAGGCAGGCGTTGATTCAGTCCGTGAAAGAGCCCTGCGCCCGCGGGCGCCCACTCGTGCAGCAGGCGCCGCGCGGCGTTCCGGGGCAGCGGTTCGCGGAAGGCGCGCAACAGGCGCTGCGAGCGGTAGCAAAACAGAAAGCGGCTGTCCGGGTGTTCGCGCGCCAACCCGTAAAGAAGCGCGCGGCAGTAGGCGCCCACCCCGGAGAGGTTGCGGCCCAGGCTGTAGGTGGCGTCAAGAGCGACGGTCAATTCGCAAAGGCGGAGGCCGAGCTCTCCATCGGGCCCGGCATGCCTCGCCTATTCTCGCATAGGGATGCTTCGGCGCTCTCGATGAGTTCGTCGAGCGTTCGATAGCCTTGGGCCGCCAGCCGCGCGATCCCCGCGTGGAACTGCAGGCGGCACCGCTTCACCGTGCTGCGGTTGTGGTGCTGCACGGCCTGGTCCAGGTCCTCCAGCAGCTCGTGCGGGGGGCGCGCGTCGATGAGTACGACACCGAAGCGGTCCCGGCCCAACCGGCCCACCGCGCCCGCCCGGTCGAAGACCGCGCGAAGGATTTCGGACGCTTCGAGCAAAGCGGTGTCCCGGTGCTGGCGGTTCAGGCGGCGGGCGTTCTCCGGGCTCCGATCGAACTCCATGGACGCGACTTCCACCAGCAGCAGCACCGCGGACATCTCCAGGCGCGCACTGATCGCCAGATCGTGCTCGCAGAGCGCCAGGAATCCCGTCAGGTTGTAGCAGCTCGTCAACGGATCGAGAAACGCCAGGCGGCGCAGCGATTCGCACATGCGCTGCCGCTCCACGGCGCCCCGGAGCGCCCGCGCCAGCGGCGCGCAGTCCAGTTCCGACTTGATCAGGTAGTCCTGCGCGCCCTCGCGGACGGCGCTGATCGCGAGCGCTTCGTCGCCTGCCGAGGCGAGCACAACCACCGGTGTCGCCGGAGCTTCGGCGCGCAGCCGGAGCAGTGTGTGAAGGCCCGTGCTGTCGGGAAGGAAGAGGTCGAGGAGCACGGCGTCGAAGGTGTTTTCGGCCAGCAGCCGCAGGCTGTCGTCCAACCGGTCGGCGAAGACCGGCTTCACATCGCGCATCCAGGTGCGCCAGTAAGGGCTTTCGGCCATTTCCGTCAGCGCCTCCTGAAGCAGAAACAGGTCGTCCAGGTCGTTCTCCACCACCAGTAGCTTCATCGTCTGTTGTCTCGCCGCACAACTCGCGGTTTCTACAGTGTTTTGTGGTGTTAGGAGGCGCTTTTTCTCAAGCCGTCAGTTCGTACTCCTTGAGCTTGCGGTACAACGTCGTCCGGCCGATGCCGAGCAGCGTGGCCGCCATCAGCCGGTCTCCCTTCGTGTAGCTGATCGCCTGCATGATCGCGCGGCGTTCCACTTCCGTGAGCGGCAGTACCGGGGGTTCTCCGGCCGGACCGGCCTCCGTGGTCACCGGTTTGCGGATCGGCGCGGCGCCCGCCGCCGTGGCGCTACTCCCGTTGACGCTCGCAAACGTCGGCATCGTGCCGCCGCCCACCGCGGCCGACATCGTCTCCACGCTCGCCCGCAGCCGGTAGTTCTGAATCGCCGAAGGCAGGTCTCGGGTGTGCAGCAGCGGTCCGCTGTTCACCGCGCACATGTGAAGGATGCAGTTCTCCAGTTCTCGAACGTTGCCCGGCCACTCGTACTCGAGCAGGGCCTGCAGCACTTCCGGCGTCAGCGTCCGCTGGAAACCGTGCCGTTCCAGAAAATGCACCGCCAAGGTCGGTATGTCCTCGCGCCGGTCCCGCAGCGGCGCGATCCGGACGCTCACCACGTTCAGCCTATAATAAAGGTCCCGCCGGAACGTTCCCCGCTCTACTTCCTTCGACAGATCGCGGTTCGTCGCCGCCACAACCCGGAAGTCCGAACGCTTGGTGATGGTTGACCCGACTGGGCGGAACTCCTTTTCCTGCAACACCCTGAGGAGCTTCGACTGCAAGTCGAGCGGCAGTTCGCCGATTTCGTCAAGAAACGCCGTGCCCCCGTTGGCCAACTCCAGCAGCCCCGTTTTCGCCGCCGTCGCACCCGTGAAGGACCCCTTCACGTGGCCGAACAGCTCGCTCTCCATGAGCGGCCCGACCATCGCCGAGCAGTCGATCGTCACGAACGGACCCTGTCCCGTGACCCGATAGATCGACCGCGCAACTACTTCTTTTCCAGTACCCGTTTCCCCTAACACCAGGACCGGCCAATGGCCGCGACCCAGCTTTTCCACCAGCTTGACCACCTGGCGAGTTCTGACGGACTGACCGACCAGAACAGGCTGAGAACAGTTCACGTTCCGGATCTCCCGTAGTTCACTTCTTCAATTGTGGCTATTGCGAAGAGACAATTCTATCCGTCTCGCCGTTTGACAGGAATACCCCATGGCGATGGGGGTGGGGGTCTTGTGTGGGTACTGTCCCCGCAAACGAGTGTATTCGATATGTTGATGATTTTGTGGAGGATGTCGCTACATGTTCATATACCAACAGGTATGCGGGTATCCCCCGAATGCGGGGTACACCTTAAGTCCCCGTCACTCGCTCTCGGAGCGAATCACGACCGCTGGTCCGAACTCGTTCCGAACGCGCTTGGCGAGAGCGTTCGCATCGTCCAGGGAGAGGCGCGGTCCGACGACAACGATATATAGAGGACGCGAAGCCTCGCGGACGATCTCCGAGCCGCCGAACCGCGAGCCGGCTTTCGCCGTCATCTCCTCGGCGCGCGCGCGATCGCGAAAGACTCCGACCTGCACGCGGTAGAAATCGTCGCGCGGAGCGTCCGCCGGCCGGGCGGTCACCGTGAGACGAACGCGCGCGGTTCCCGGTCCGAGCATCTCGATCTTGCGCGCCGCGGCGCGGGAGAGATCGATGATCCGCTGGTCGACGAACGGACCGCGATCGTTGATGCGCACGGTGACGTCCTTGCCGTTGGTGAGATTGTCGACGCGCACCCAGGTTCCGAAAGGAAGCGTGCGGTGCGCGGCGGTGAGTCTCTCCATGTCGTAGATCTCACCGTTCGCGGCGGCGCGTCCGTGATACGGATCGCCGTACCAACTGGCGACACCCTCTTCGACCGTTCCGATGCGCGGCGCGGAGGAAGGGGCGGAGGGAACGGCGCCGATGACGGGCTTCTTCTTTCGCGCGCACCCGGTGAAGAGTGCGAGCAGCATCGCGAAGAGAGCGAGTGCGGCGCGCAAGGAAGCCATACCGCCCCACGATAACCGGAGAGACGTGGAGGCGACAAGATCGCCCTAAAACATTTTTTGTGTTTTTCGTTTTGGAGCGTTGCGGGCCTCGCGAAGCGCTTCGCGAGCGCAGCGCGCGACGCGGTGAAGGCATGCGCGCGAGAGCACGCGAAGGTCCGCTCGCGCATTTTTTTCTTGACTTTCGATGCGAAGGATTCTATATATGAATCACACTGCGTTCCATTCCGGGACGCGCAAATTGATGTTAGGGAGAATCACTCGATGAAGAACGCAACGAAGAAAGCCGCGAAGAAGGCGGCGACCAAGAAGGCCGCTCCGAAGAAGAAGAAGTAACAGCGGACCGCGGCAGGTCCTAACCGAAGACGGCCCCGAGCAATCGGGGCCGTTTTCATTTGGTGGGTGCTTTCTCGAGCAGCAGCGTCCGGAACGTCTCTCCCAATCCGAACAACAGCGTCTTCAACTGCAGCTTTCCTTTCGCTTCGTCTTCCCGCAACACCGCCGCAAAGTTGTCGCGCTCACCCGCGCGGAGTAGCGTTTGAGCCAATGTTTCCAGGGGTGCGGCGCGTAGTCCCTGCGCCGCGGCGTGATCCGCGAGTGCGCTGAAGTTGACGTGAGCGGTGATGTCGCGCGCGCCGGGGCCGGCCAGCACGTCGTCGAGCGCGCGGTGCCCGGCGTAGGACATCAGGGTTCCTTGCGGAAAGCGAACGGTCTCTCGCGCGGTATAGCCATAGTCGACAATCAGCGCGAAGCCGCGGTGAAGGGAGCGCGCGATGCGCTCGATCCACATCCGCGCATCCAGGTTCACCTCGGCGATCTCCGCGCCGTCGTGATAGCGCGATGCCAGCTCCGCCGCTTCGTCCCGCACCACTTCGCCGTCCATCCACGCGAAGCGATCGTCCTGCAGAGTCACACGGCGCTCATGCCAGACGCCGCCGCGCCGCGAGAGCACGCGAACCGGCAACGCGTCGAAGAACTCGTTGGCAAACACCACACCCGTGAAGCGCTCGGGCATCGCATCGCGTCCCCACTCCACCGGTGTGTAATCGAACTCGCGCAGGAACGCGCCTATCTCTGCGCGCCCCGCTCCCAGTTCCACCACGCGGAACCCATGCGGCGCGCCGGCGCGCTCCCGCATCGCACGGACTTCGCTCGCGATCAGCAAGCCGAACGCGGGTTGAATCTGTTCCGCCGTGTAGAAGTCGCCCGAGCGCCCGAAGACATCGCGGGTGCGGTAATATCCGCCGTCCGGATGATAGAGCGCGGCGCGCATGAACTCGTCGAATCGGATCGGGCCGCGCCGCTCGATGTCCGCGCGAAGCCACTCGGCAACCGTCGTCACGAGTGGTATTCTGGCACACGTCATGGCGCTGCCCCCCACCCTCCGCGTGAAGTTGAGTTCCGAGGCGGCGGGCGCGATCGCGATCACTCCCGTGGTGAGCCAGGATCTCGCACTGAGCGAGCTGCTTCAGGTGCTGCTCGCGGCCGCCGGGTACGACGTGGCGCGCGTGCGCGATCTGTTGGAGCGCGGTAGCGTGGTCAACGGCGCGACACGGTACCGGTGGCAGGGATTCCAAGCCGAAGAGAGCGACCTTGCGGCCGCGCTTGCGCAGTTCCCCCGCTCCGATCCGTCTCTACTCTTCAACGCCGCGAAGTGTACGCGCGCGGTGCTGCGCGGGCGGGCCGCGCGTGTCGAACTCACCGCTCAGACCGCGGGCCGCCGCCGCATCCTCCGCAGGCGCTCCTACTGGGACGCGCTGCTCGCCGAGTGCGCCGCGCCCGAGTACCGCGAGTATTCCTATCGCGAGCGCGCCGACCTTTTCGTTGCGTCACTGGACGCCGGACGCGCGGCCCGCCTGCGCGAAGCCGCGAAGCTGCTGGCGTATTCCGCGCTCGAACAGCAGATTCGCTGCGGCGCCTTCGACCATGTGGAGCTTTGGGCGCGACGTTGATATACTGCACGGCGCCATGCTTCCCGATTACATCGCCAAAGCCACGCCGAACCCCGCCTCCAATCGCGCCCCGTGGTACGCGAACACCGCGCCCAGCTACGCGGGCGTCTTCCTCTGGATCGCGTTCTACCAATCGATGGCCGCGGGCACGCTCGATCGCGGCGGCATTGGCGTGTGTATCGCCGCGCTCGTCGTGGCCGGGCTGTTGAGCTACGGCCTCTACTACCTGGTGCCCGCGCTGCTCGGGATGAAGACCGGCTACCCGCTCTACGTCGTCGGCTCGTCCACCTTCGGCGCCACGGGCGGCTACCTGATGCCCGGTCTGCTGATGGGCCTGCTGCAAGTCGGTTGGTTCGCGGTGGGTACGTTCTTCTCCACGCGCTTCATCCTGAACGGCCTGGGCATGGACGCAACTCCCGGTTCGCCGGCCTTCATCGCCGTCGCCGTGGTGTGGGGCTACGTGATGGCGTACATCGGCGTGAAGGGCATCGGCTACGTCGCGCGCGTGTCGCTGTTCCTCAACCTGATCCCGTTCCTGATGCTGCTGATCGTCTTTTTCCAAACCCAGGGCGGCATCGCGAAATACGAGGCGCCCAACCCCGCGCCCTTCGCCGCCTTCACCATGCTCATCCAAATCGTGATCGGCTTCTTCGCCACCGCGGGCGCGGCGGGCGCCGACTTCGGCATGAACGCCCGCGACGCGCGCGACGTGCGGTACGGCGGCCTGGTGGGCATCGCCCTCGCCATTCTCTACGCGGGCGGACTGCCGTTGCTCTCCGTGGCCGGCGCCAAGGGGCTGAACCCCGCGCTGCCCAGCCTGAACTACGACGCAGTGATCGGTTCGCTCGGCGGCGTTCTCACCTCCGGCATGCTCTTCCTCTTCGCGATCGCCTCCATTACGCCCGCCTGCTTCTGCGCCTTCATCGCGGGCAACAGCTTCTCCACCATGATTCCCGGCGTCTCGCGCATGGCCTCCACCATGGCCGGCGTCACGGTGGCCATCCTGCTGGCCGTGACCGGAGCGGCCGAGAATCTGGTCAGCTTCTTCACCATCGTGGGCGCATCGTTCGGCCCCATCTGCGGAGCGATGGCCGCCGATTACTGGCTCAGCGGAGGGCGCTGGTCAGGCCCGCGGGAAGGCATCAATTTCGCCGGCTATGGCGCGTGGGCGGTGGGCTTCCTGGTGGGAATCCTGCCGTTTCTGCCCGTCTCAGACACGCTGAAGATGTACGCGCAACCCGCGGTGGTCTACAGCTTTGTCGCGGGCCTGGTGGTGTACGCGATCCTCGCCAAGGCGGGCCTGGAACCGAAGCCGGTGCCGATGGCGGCGAAGAGCGCCGCTTCCTAGCGCGGCTTTTCCGGCGCTTTCAGCTTCACCACGATCGGCGTTCCCTCGAAGCCGAAGCGCTCCCGAATGCGGTTGATGAGGTAGCGCTGGGTGGAGAAGTGCAGATCGCGCTTGCGGTCGGTGAACAGGATGAACGTCGGGGGCCGCACCGAGGCCTGCGTGATGTACTTCAGCTTGAAGTCGCGCTCAAACTCGAGCGTGTCGACGAAACGGTTCAACTCGCCCGTCGCCACCCGCTGCGACGCCGCCTCGAAAACGCCCTTGATGCGCGGGAATAGCTGCTCGACGCCGGAGCCCGTTTTGGCGGACAGAAACAGCGCCGGCGCGTAGTCGAGGAACTTCAACTCGTCGCGCACGGCCTGCAGAAACACCTTCCGGCGCTTCTCCCTGGTCGCGTCCCACTTGTTCACCACCACGATCACCGCGCGCCCTTCTTCATGGGCGTAGCCGGCGATGGTCGCATCCAATCCCACCAGCCCTTCGCTGGCGTCCAGCACCAGGATCACCACGTTGGCCAGCCGGATGTGCCGCCGCGCCATCACCACGCTCAACTTCTCGGCCATCAGCTTGGTCTTGCCCTTGCGACGGATGCCCGCCGTGTCGACAAAAACGTAGTCCACGCCATCGCGGGCCACCGTCTCATCCACGGCATCGCGAGTGGTGCCCGCGATGGGCGACACGATCGCGCGCTCCTCACCCACCAGCGCGTTCAACAACGTCGACTTGCCCACGTTCGGGCGCCCGATGATCGCCACCTTGATGTGCGGCGGCTTCGCCTCTTCTTCTTCGCCCGCGCGCTTCTCGAAGCCCGCGGTCACGTGATCCAACAGTTCCTCGAGCCCGATGCGATGCTCGGCGCTCACCGGGAAGAGGTGCTGGATTCCCAGCGACCAGAATTCGTGCGCCAGCGATTCTCGCGCCACCGAATCGATCTTGTTCACCGCAAGCGACAGCGGCTTGCCCAGGCGCTGCAGGTGTTGCACCAGGTCGCGGTCGGCGGCGGTGATTTCAGTGCGCCCGTCGATCAGGAACACGATCTGGTCCGCCTGATCGAGGGCGACGCGCGCCTGCCGGAAGATCTCGCTGGGAATCAGGTCGTCTTCGTTCGGGACGATGCCGCCGGTGTCGATCAACTCGAATCGCCGGCCATGATGCTCCGCGACGCCGCGGATGCGGTCGCGGGTGATCCCAGGTTCATCGCCGACGATCGCGCGCCGCTGTCCGAGGATCGTGTTGAAGAGGGTTGATTTTCCGACGTTGGGCCGGCCCACAATGACTACACTGGGCAAGCTCCCGGGTTGGACCATTTCGCGTCCATGATAGCATCGGGGGTTGCGCTCCCCCCTGTTTTCGCGCTGGTTCTGGCCAGTTTCCGCGCTTCTGCTGGCGGTTCAGTTCGTCCAGATGTACACCGCCGCGCGCGATGAGAGCCAGACCTTCGACGAGGCCGTCCACCTCACCGCCGGCTACCGCTACTGGAAGACCGGGGCCTTTGAGATGAACCGCGAGCACCCGCCGCTGCAGAAGCTCCTCAGCGCGGCCGCGCTGCTCCCGCTGGGATTGCAGCTCCCCACCGATCCGAAGATCCAGGACAACCAGTGGGAGTACGCCAAAACATTTCTGTACCGGAACGTGGTCCCCGCCGATGTCATCCTGCTGCGGGGCCGCGTGGTCACCATCGCGCTCACGGTTGTTTTGGGGGCGGCCCTCGCGTGGTGGACCAAGCGGCGGTTTGGGCCGGGACCGGGACTACTGGCCGCATTCCTCTTCACGCTTGACGCGAACTTCCTCGCCCACGGCCGCCTGGTGACCACGGACCTGGCCGCGGCGCTGTTCTTCTTTCTCACCGCCGCGTGCTGGATCGAAGCGCTCATGGCCCGGCGCGCCTTCTGGTGGTGGACCGCGGCCGCCGGCGCGGCGCTCGGCCTGGCGCTCGCGTCCAAGTACTCCGCCATCATTCTGCTCGGCGCGCTGCCCGCGCTGACGGTCATCCGTTGGCCCGGTTGGCGGCGCGCGGCGGCTGGCCTTGCGCTCGTCTTCCTGCTTTCGATCCCTGTGGTCGCTGCGGTCTACTGGCCCGAGACCGTCCGGTGGACGCTCGCCCAGGACCACCCGCGGCTGCGCGAGTACACCGACAAGTCCACCCTCATCGGCTACCTCCTGCGCGGCGCGGACCGCCATCTCCGACTGCCGCCCCACAACTGGTTCCTGGGGCTGCACGACGTCGCGCAGCACGACAAAGAAGGCCACAACGCGTACCTGCTCGGCGAGCAATCGGACAAGGGATGGTGGTACTACTTCCCCGTGGCTTTCGGCGTGAAGACACCCGCCGCACTGCTGTTGCTTACCGTCGCCGCGCTGGCGCTCGGCTGGCGTGCCGGCCGGCACGAGTGGCTTTCGCTGCTCGTCCCCGTGGCGCTCTACTTCGCGGTTTCGATGTCGAGCCGGATCAATATCGGCCTGCGCCACCTGCTCCCGGTCTTTCCGTTCCTGATGGTTCTGGGCGCCGCGGCGGCCATGCGCGCGGTCCAAGGCCGCTGGCGGATTGCTTTGCTCACCGCCGCCGTGGCCCTGCATCTGTTCGAAGCCGTTCGCATCGCGCCGTACCATCTGGCGTTCTTCAACGTTTTCGCCGGTGGTCCGGCGGCCGGGCCGAAGTACCTGGTCGATTCGAATCTCGATTGGGGCCAGGACCTCAAGCGCCTCAAAGCCCGAATCGATCAAGAAAAGTGGAACGCGGTGTGCGTCGAGTACTTCGGTTACGCCGAACCGAAGGACTACGGCATCAAGGCCGAGTACCTTCCCAAGAGCTGGAACAGGGGTGAGATGGAATGGATGAACTGCGTCGGCGCGATCAGCGCCACGCTCCTTCAGGACATGTACATTCAGAAGGGCAGCTTTGAATGGCTGCGCCGGCGCCGGCCCCTGGGCCACGTCGGTTATTCCATCTACTTGTACGACTTGCGAAAATAGAAAACGCAGATGGTCATCACGGGCGTCTACTATGCACTGGGCCTGATCGCCGGCGGCCTGGTTGCCGGATACTTCACCAACCCCTGGCTGGGAGCGCCGTTCTACTTGCTGGCCGCCTTCTGCCTCTACTTTTTCCGCGATCCGAGTCGCGAGATCCCGCACGGCTCCTACGCCGTTTCGCCCGCGGACGGGAAGGTGGTCCAGGTGAAGCCCGAGCCCGGCCCCCTCACCCGCGTGAGCATCTTCCTGAACGTTTTCGACGTGCATGTGAACCGGGCGCCGATCGCGGGCAAGATCACCAACGTGGTGTACAAGCGCGGCCAATTCCTGGTGGCGAGCAAGGAACTCGCCTCCACGGAGAACGAACAGAACACCATCACCGTGGAATCGCAGGACGGCGTGGAGGTGGTGTTCTCACAGATCGCCGGCCTGATCGCGCGCCGCATCGTGTGCTGGAAGAAGCCCGGCGATTACGTGACCGCGGGCGAGCGCATCGGCCTGATCCGGTTCGGCTCGCGCGTCGACCTGCTGTTAGGACCGCAGTGGGATGTCAAGGTACGCCCGGGCCAGAGAGTGAGCGCAGGATCGTCCATCCTCGCCGAACGGACCCATTGATGCTGACGAAGCACCTCTATCACCCCGACCACCGCCCCCGTAAAGCGGCCTACGCCCTGCCGACGCTCTTCACCGCGGGCAACCTGTTCCTGGGCTTCGCGGCGATCATCAAGGCGTTTCAGGGAGGGATGGCCGCGTCTTCGGGTGCCCTGGCTTCGAACCGGCACCTGGAGTTGGCCGCGATCATGATCGGCATCGCCATTCTCCTCGACGGCCTCGACGGCCGCATCGCCCGCCTCACCAACACGGTGAGCGATTTCGGCCGCGAACTCGACTCGCTCGCCGATGTGATCACCTTCGGCATCGCCCCGGCGGTGCTCGCCTTCATCTGGGGCGTGCAGTTCGTCGAGACCGCGGACAACCCCGTGATTCGCGAACAACTCCATCGGGCCGGCTACTTCGTCGCGTTCCTCTTTCTGCTGTGCGGCGCCTCGCGCCTGGCGCGCTTCAACATCACTACGAACCCCGTCCCCAAGAATCCGGGCCGGCCGGACCGCAAGTATTTCGTCGGCCTGCCGATACCCGCCGCCGCCGGCTTCGTCGCCGCCGTGGTGTACGCGGCCGATTCGATTCCCGTGCAGTTCTGGGTCTTCACGGTGATCTGGCTGTTTTCGCTCGGACTGGTTTCGTTTCTCATGGTCAGCACGTGGCGCTACCGCAGCTTCAAGGACTTGAACCTGCTGCGGCCGCGCTCGCCGCTGATGGTGGTGCTCTTTGGCGCGCTGATCTACGCGATCCTCAACTACAGCCAGCCGGTCCTGCTCGCCATGGCCGGAACGTATGTCTCGAGCGGAGTGATCGTCCGCGCCGCGGGGATCATTCGGAGGCGTTTTTCCCCACGCCGCGAACTTCCGGAGACGCAGGTCGGGTGATGAATCATTCTGTTGTAGCGCTCGTGGGCAGCGAGTCCCTGCTCGGCAAAGAAGTTCGCGAAGTGGCCGGCCAATACGTCCCGGCCGCGCGGCTGCAACTGGTGGGAGCCGACGCCGCCTCTGTATTCACCGAAGACGAAGGCGAGGCCGTAGTGATCACGGGTATGGACGAAGTGAGCCTGGGCGAAGCCGACGTCGCCGCGCTCGCTGGCACGGCGGAATCCAGCCGCCGCGCCTTCGCCATCGTTTCGAAGCTCGCCGACGCGCCCGCCGTGATCGATCTGACGCGCAGCCTGGAAGACAACCCGCGCGCACGCCTCCGCGCGCCGATGGCCGAGCCGCCGGGTTACGCGGCCGAGGCCTCCGCCATCCACGTCATCGCACACCCGGCGGCCATCGCTCTGGCGGTGTTCCTGAACCGTCTCCACGCAAGCCACCCGGTTCGCCAGGCGGTGGTGCAGATCCTGGAACCGGCGAGCGAGCAGGGACAGCGCGGCATCAATGAACTGCAACAGCAGACCGTCAGTCTGCTCTCCTTCAAGCCGCTGCATAAGGAGATCTATGACGAGCAGGTGAGCTTCAACCTTGTTGCGCGCTACGGGGCCGAAGCGCCGCGGCCGCTGCAGGAGATCGAGGCCACGATCGAGCGCCACCTCGCCACGCTGCTCTCCCGTTCGAGCGGCGCGCCGATGCCTTCGCTCCGGCTCGTTCAGGCGCCCGTCTTCCATGGGTACAGTTTCTCGGTGTGGGTTCGGTTTGACGAGAACGCGGGGCCTGAGGCGATTGCCGAGTCGCTCGCCAGCGCCCTGGTGGAGATCCGCGCCGCCGACGAGGAGCCGCCCACGAACGTTGGGGTCACAGGCCAGACGGGCCTTACCGTGGGCGTGATCGAACGCGATCGCAACGACCGTCAGGCCTGCTGGTTCTGGCTGGTGGCGGACAATCTCCGCCTGGTGGCCGAGAACGCGGTGCTCGTGGCCCGCGCGCTTCTGGAGCGCGGCCAGTGAGGCTGTTCGTGGCCTGCGCCTCGCTCCTGGCGCTCACCGCCTGCGGTTACCGTGTGGCGGGCAAAGGCGACCTGTTGCCCAAGAACATCAAGACCATCGCCGTACCCGCCTTCTCCAACGGCACCACGCGCTACCGCCTCACGGATCTGCTTCCCGCCGCGATCACCCGGGAGTTCATCAGCCGGACGCGCTACGATGTGGTGACCGACGCCGGCCAGGCCGACGCGGTGCTCACCGGCGTGGTGGCGAACGTCTTCACGTCGCCCACTGTCTTCGACCCCGGCACGGGCCGCGCCAGCGGGATCCAGGTGAACGTCAATCTCCAGGTCACGCTGCGCGAGCGCGCTACGGGCAAGGTGCTGTACAACCAACCCAACATCGAGTTCCGGCAGCGCTACGAGATCGCGCTCGATCCGCGCGCGTTCTTCGACGAAAGCGGCGCGGCGCTCGAGCGCTTGAGCCGCGACGTCGCGCGGACCGTGGTGAGCGGCGTCTTAGAGGTTTTCTGAAGCATGACACCCGAGCAGTTTCTCGCGCAGATCCAGAAGCAGGCGCCGGCGGGGGTCTACTTCTTCCTCGGTCCGGAGACTTATACGCGCAAGGAGTGCCGCCGCGCGCTGACGGACCGTGTGCTGTCGGAGGAGGAGCGCGAGCAGGGCCTCACGCGTCACGACCTGGATGAGGTCTCCGTCGACGCCGTGCTGGACGACGCGCGCTCGCTCAGCCTGTTCGCGCCCGTGCGGCTGATCTGGGCTTCCGCCGCCGAGGCCGCCGTTCCGAAGGACGCCGATGCCCACGCGGGGCTGGCCGCGTACGTGAAGGATCCCACGCCCGGGGTGACGATCGTCTTCGATTCCTCGCGCTTTGACTTTGACGGCGAAGACAAGTCCAAGCAGGAACGCGTCCGGAAACACTACGGCCCGATCAAAGACGTGGTGGAATTTGCGCGCTTCGATGAGCGGCGTGCCCGCGATCTGGCGAAGCGCTTGGCCGGCGAGCAGGGGCTCAGGATGCGCGCCGACGCGATTGAGGCGCTGGTGGAAGCGCTCGGGGCGGACGCCGCGCGGATCGCCATGGAGATCGAGAAACTCGCCCTCTACGCCAACGGGCGCGAAATCACCGCTGCGGAGCTTGCCAACGGATTGATCGCCGACGGCCGCGCCACGACGATCTTCGCCCTGGTGAATGCGCTGGGCCGCAGGGACCGGCCCGCGTCTTTAGCGCTGCTGGACACGTTGGTGAGGGAAGGCGAGTACCTGCCGTTGGCCTTAACGTTCCTGGGTACCCAGTTCCGCCTCGCGCTGGTGGCCCGGGAGCAAGGATTGCGGAGCGCCGGGGATATCCAGATTTTCTTTCAAAAGCAAGGCATCGCGATGTGGAGGCAGCGAGCCGAGCAGGTGAGCGCGACCGTCGGCGCGTTCCCGCGCGAGAAGCTGGAGGGAGCGATCGGGAAAGTCTTCGCCGCCGACCGCGCGCTCAGAGACACGCGGCCTGACGACCGTGTCGTGATGGAAGAGTTTGTCCTGGAACTAACGCGCTAAGCGGAGGCGTCAGGCGGCGGGCTGCAGCGCGCGGTACCGCTTCGTCAAGCGGCCCTTGTAGCGCGAGGCCGTGTTCTTCTTGATGATGCCCCACTTCGCCGCGCGATCCACCACCGAGAACGTCTCCGGCATAAGCTTCGTAGCCGCGCCCATGTCGTTCGCGTCGAGCGCCCGGCGCATCGCGCGGATCTGGTTGCGGAGACGAGACTTGCGCATCCGGTTGACTTCCGTGCGCCGTTCGGTGATGCGGACCCGCCTGAGAGCGGTTACGTGATTCGCCATCTAACTCTGATACCGATCCTTCTCTTTGTAACTCTTGTCAGGATAGCAAAGGCGGCCGGGGGGCCGCCACTGCTCTGCGACTCCCGCGGCGGCCGGTCGCCGGGGATACTCTGCCTTCGATCCTCCCTGCGCGGCCGAATACGCGGCAGGATTCAGCGGAATACCGCACCGTCGGGCGGCCGCTGCTCTTTCTTCCGGAGATCCTCCGAGTTGAAGTCGACGAACTCAACAACGTCGTCGACGATTAGTCTGGCCTCATCCTTCTCCAGCGCAAGGCCTTGGTGTATGACTTCGTTTCTTCCGCGCTTCCCCCTGGAGCCGACTAATGCGCCCCGTCCTCTCAGCCAAAGCTGCTTCAAGTCGTCTCTGCTTCCCGGTACAGCCGTCATGGGAAGCTTATCGATCAGATCGGGAACACCGATCTCGCGCATCTGCTCCGCCGAGAGTAGACGACGAAGTGCCCACTCGAACTCGACCCAAGCGATGATGGCCGCCAAATTAGGATCGACGCCCACGTAGGACCGCGCGATGTCGAGACGGCCGAGTTCCGGGAGAGCATTGGCAACCCGTGCCGCTCTCCGCTCCTGGACCCACGGATCTTTGAAGAAGTTGTTCCGATGCTTCCGCTTCACCTCATTTCTGCCATAGTGTGCAAGACGGTACCACGTCCAAAGAGCGAACTCCGCCTTCACCGCGCCAAGCTCCCTGCTAGACCTCTTGCGGCCCCACAATTCCAACTCTTCGCAGTACTCGAAATAGAACTCCGGCACCGTTCTCGCATTGACGATATAGAGTAGGCTCGCCAGATGGGGGCCGCACATGGCGAATCGCTCCGGGTACACGTGGTGCAGAACGAGGGCGGCCAGACTGAGATCTCCAAAGCCGTATCGGATCTGACTAATCAACTTGATCACTTCCGATCGATCTTTGGTGTCGCGCAAACGTCGGATCTCCGCTGCTACGCGAAACTCGTTCATTCGCTCCTCAAGGCGTTGCCGCTCCGGCTTCGTCCAGTCTCGTACGAATGGTAGCTCGTCGCTGAAAATCGCCAAGACGTCATCGGCGCCGAGCAGGCGCTCGCGGGTCCGGACTTCCTTGAAGCGCGCTTCGATGGAAGCGAAGCCAGCGCTGAACGTTTGTCCGTACCGCTCGAGCAGGGCGTCTTGGAAAAGTCCATAATACTGGCAAAGATCCAGATTCGTTTCCGGCGTTGGTGTTCGTTTCATGGCGGATCCGGGCCCCGAACTGGCGCCCCCCTAATCGTACCTTCGCCCCTACGGCCACTGCGGCTCGATCGTAATTCGCGAATCCGCCGCGAAACGCCGGTACTCCGAGTACACCTGATCCACCTCGATCCGCTCGTTCTTTCCGAACGGCCGCCGTAGCGTGATCCGCTTCACCAGCCAGGTGGGCGCTTCGCCGCCGTCGGCGTGCGGCTCGAACGAGTGAGTTACGCGGTCGCCCTTCCGGAAGCGGCCCGCGTTGCGGAGCGCCACCGCCTCCTGCTTCACGCGCATCAGCGACGCCTTGTCCACCCAGATGAGCAAATCCACCGCACGGGTTTCGAGTACGCGCGTCTCGCGCGGCGCAAGACTCCGGCGCGGCTTCGCGACCAGGCGCCAAGCGTCGCGCCCTTCCACCACTTCGCTGCCCGCGAGCGTGACCTCGTGCGTCTCGGGCACCACGCGGTAGAGGATCGCCAGGCGAGGCCGGTCCGACACGACGATCTTGTTCGGGTTCGCCCGGCGCTCCTCCGCCACACGCTGCATGCGCGCGTCCTCTTCTTCCTTCTCGGCGCCGGCCAGCGGACGCCCATCGCGTCCGGTCATGCGGTAGTACGGCTGGCCCTCGACGAACAGGACCTCGTAGTTCGTCTCGGTGCGCCGGCGAAGCCGGTCTTTCTCGAAGAACCGGGAAATCACCGCCTCGCGATAGAGCCAGGAGATCGCGCGCCTCCGGTTGTCCTCTTCGGCGGCGATGCTCCGGGCCACCAGGTCACCGGCGTCCTGCGCCCACCCGCACGAGGCCGCAGCCATCGCCAACCCCAGCACCGCCAGCCGACGCCCGCTCATCCTCTAAACAGAGTAGACCCTAAAGCCCACTCACGCTCAACCGCCGGCGCACCGCGAACCAGCCGGCCCACGCCGCCAGCGCGCACACCGCCGACACCGCCGCCTGTTCGGGCGCGTCGCGCAGCAACAGGAACTGAGTGCCGTTCACCCTTCCGAACGTAAACGGCACGAGCGAAAGGAACAGCGCCAGGCCGAAGAGCGTGGCGCGAAGTCTGATCAACCGCTTGGTCATATTGAGAGTCTCCTTTTCCTGAGTGGAAGTGAAGCCGGGGCACGCCGGCAAAGTCCAGGACTGGCCCTCGGCGAGGAGCGTTGCGATTTCCGCATCGCGCGACGCGAACTCCTCCACCAGAGCTTTGGTGTCGGGCGAGGCTTCGCCCGCCAGATAGACCGGCACCAGGTCGAGCACGACGTTCCGCGAGATGTTCATCGATTCACCTCCCTGCCGCCAAGAGCGGCCGCTACCTTCGTTCGCGCGCGGTGCACCTTCACTCGCGCCGCCGCCGGCGAAATCGCGAGCACGGCCGCGATCTCCTCATACGGCATCTCCTCCTCAACACGCAGCAGCAACGCCGCGCGGTCTGTCTCCGCCAGCCCCGCGATCGCCCGTTCGATGTCGCCGCGAAGAACGGCATCCGGCTGCCGCACCAGGGCAGCGGCGTCGGTGAGCGGCTCGCGCTTCCGCTCACGGCGGAACCCCTCCAGAAAGAGGTTCCGCGCGATGGCGAAAAGATAAGCCTGGACGGTGGCCGCGCGCACGCGGTCCTTAGCCGTCCACACGCGCAGGAAGGTCTCCGCGGTGATGTCTTCGGCCAGCGCCGTGTCCCCGCCGGACAGGCGGAACACGAAGCGATGGATGGCCGGCGCGTAGGTGGAGTAAAGATCCTCGAAGCGCGTGACGTCCGCTGGCACCTACTTACTATGCACGAGCGGCCCGAATGTTACGCCGGTATTTGCCAGGGGAAGCGGGAAACGTCGCGGCCGCCCCGCGTCTTGGTGGAGACCAGGTACGGCGGATGCGAGGTGCGGCGGCGCAGGCCCTGCTGGAAGGCGTGCAACTCGTCGTAGAGATCGAAGAAGCGCGCGGTGACGTTCTCCCAGCGGTACGCTTCGGCGGTGCGGCGCGCTTCGGCCGCACGCTCGCGCCCGCCGGCGAACGCCTCGCGGATGGCGGCGGCGAAGGCCTCGGCCGTGGGCGCGGTGAGCCACGCGTTTCGCTCGTTCGCATAGGTGAGAACGCCCCCCTCGTTCGGGGCCACCAGCGGAAGGCCCGAGGCCATCGCTTCGAGCGGCGCGATGCCGAACGGCTCGCGCGGGTTCGGGTGCACAAAGACATCGGCGTTCGCGTAGAGCGAAGCCAGCGCCACACGGTCGCCGACATGGCCGAGGAACGTTACCCGGGGCGGCGCATCGCGCCGCAGTTGCTCTTCCAGCATGCCGGTGCCGGCGATCAACAGGTGGAAGCGGCTGTCGAGCAGACGCATCGCCTCCAGCAGCAAACCGAGGTTCTTCTCCGGCGCCAGGCGGCCCGCGTAAAGCAACAGCGCGGCGCCGGCCGGCGCTCCCGCTCGCTCACGCAGAGCGTGCCGCGCCTCCTCCGAGCGCAGCCCCGGATCGAGCCCCGCGCAATCGACGCCCATCGGGCAGACCCACACGCCGCGCTTCACGTCGTGGCCCGCGGCGGCGGGCGCCAGTTCCTCCGCCGTGTGGCGCGAATTCGCCAGGTGATGATCGAACATGGGGAAGTACAGGAACCGCATGTAAATGCCCGCCAGCCGTTGCGCCAGCCGGTTGCCGGTGACGTACGCCGCGAGGTTCTCGTCCAGACGCTCGTGGCTGATGCCGAGGACCGTGGGCCGGAACTTGACGCCCGGCAGCCATTGCCGCCGCAGCAGGCCGGCCAGGTAGAGGAGCGTGTATTTGTCGCAGACTTCCACCAGATCCGGCCGCTCATCGTTGAGGATGCGCACGATGGCGCACCGGGGAGCAAGAAACCGGTGCGGCAGAATGAGCCGGTAGGCGGGATTCAGCGGCGCGCGCCCGGCGGCGAGATGATAGATGCGGCCAAAAGCGCCGGCTTCCTCCGTCCGGTCCTCCTCAGCGGGCGCGACCAGCCTCAACAGCCGCTGGCGGCGGTTCGCCGCCTTCAACAGTTCCTTGTAGAACGTCGATATCCCGCCCGAGGTCGGGTGCCAGGCGTTCAATAGATGCAGCGTTTTCATAACAGGCGTAAAGCCGCGCGCCCCAGGGCGCGAGGGCCGGCCAGCAGGAAGCCCGCGACAATGGCGGGCATCGACTTCATGTCTTCGGCCAGGGACTGCCGTCCGTCGCCAACCAACAACGCTCCGCGGCGCATGGCATACCAGTTGAACAACGTCGAGACGCCCGTGAAGGCCACGGACACGGCGACGGAAGTCCACAGCTTCGGCGTGCCGCGAAGGTAATGCAGCAGGAACTCGAGGGTGTGCGAACACAGCGGCAGCACAACCATCACGGCCAACGCCCCTTGCCACGGCGGCTCAGCGCGGCGGAGCGCTTGGGTGGCGGCGCCGTAGAAGCCGGAAATCGCGGTGCGAAAGACGAATTCCGCCAGCATGGCGCCGGCGGCGGCGCGAAAGCCGGCCGCCAGGTTGGTCGCAAAGAAGATCGACGCCCTCATTGACGCGCTCAGGAACGCGGACTTCCAGTTCCATTCGAGCAGCAACCGGCGGTAGGGGTCGCGAACCAGTTCGAGCAGGATCGATGCGGCGGTCAAGGCTTAGAGTAACAACGCAGTGTTTCACCTTCGTAAGAAGGCGCACGCTGCCCTACTTCCTGCGTAACAGACGCTGCGTGGTGGAAACGCGTTTCGGCGAGAATTGTAACGCCGCCGCGCGCAGATACGGCCGGAACTCGCGCGCCCACCACTCCCCGTACCCGGTGGCGCGGATGTCGTTGAGCGTCGTGGTGTAGTGATCGAGGAGCCCCGTCCACAGGCGCCGTCCGGTGACGCGCAGCGCGGAGAGCGCCATCGCCGAGGAGACTTCGAAAACGGAGCGGTTCTGCGCCGCGGCGGTTGCGGCAAGCGATTCCCAAAGGCCGGCGACACGCTCCGCTCCGGGCCGCTCGTTCACCGGCGCGCCCTGGAACTCGCGCCGGAGCGCCCTCCACTGTTCGCGCAGTTGCGCGATGTTGAGCGGCGGCGTGTTCACCGTCTCGGCAGCCTTCCCCGCGGTTCGCTCGAGCGCGTCGAGTAACTGGTCCATGCTCTCAAGCGGCGCGGACTGCGGCGCCAGGAGTCCGTCCTGTTCGAGGCTGCTCGCGATGTCGGGGAGCAGCGCCCGCCCGGCGCCGCTCAAGTCCGCGAATCCCGCCAGCACCCAGACGGGCGAGGCGTGGAAGGTGAGCACGCCGATCAGTTCGATCCCATTTCCCGCGGTGCGCCGCAACAGGAAGTCCTCGGCCAGCTTGCCCTCCGCCGGATAAGCGCCCTCCACCTGCCCCACCTGTTCGATGAGAAAGCGGAGCGTGGTCTCCACCATGTTCTGGTAAAGGCGCGTCCGGCGCACGGCGGCAGGCAGCGCTGCCTCGCCGATCTCGCGCACAAGGCCCGCCCCGAGCGCGCTTGCCGACCGCAGCACCCGCTCCGGTACCGAAAGAAGATACTCTTCCAGCCGTTTCGTCCGCACGCTGCCATGGTAGCTTGAGAGCAAATGAGTACGGATCTTGTGAACGCCGCCGCGGCGATGCCGGCGGTCCCGCTGACGGTGGAGGGCGCGAGCCTGCTCCACCAGATGGTGCGCGTGAAGTGGAGCGCCTGGCGCGCGCTTCCCGAGGAGCGCCGCAAGGAGATTGTCGAAGAGGCGTCGAAAGCCCTTGTGGGCATGGAGCGCGGCGAAGGGGTGGGCGGCCAGAGCGCCGTTTACTCGATGCTCGGGCACAAGGGCGACCTGATGCTGGTCCATTTCCGCCGGGGTTTCGACGGGCTGAAACGAGCCGAGCTGGAGCTGACGCGCCTGTCGCTCTGGGACTACCTGGAGACCACGACGTCGTACCTTTCCATGGTGGAGTTGGGCCTTTACGAATCGAGCGCGAAGACCTACCAGGGGCTCATCGAGCAGGGCCTGCAGCCGGGTACCTCCGAGTGGGACGCGAAGGTGGAGGAAGCGCTCGACCGGCACCGCAGAGCGATGTCACCCCGGCTGTGGCCGGAGATCCCCGGCGCGCGCTACCTCTGCTTCTACCCGATGGACCGCCGCCGCGGCGAGGACAAGAACTGGTACCAGGTGCCGATGGCCGAGCGCCAGCGGATGATGCACGAGCACGGCCTGGTGGGCCGACGCTATGCGGACCGCGTGAAGCAGGTGATCAGCGGATCGATCGGCTTCGACGACTGGGAGTGGGGCGTCGATCTCTTCGCCCACGATCCGCTGGTCTTCAAGCGCCTGATCTACGAGATGCGTTTCGATGAAGTGAGCGCCGTGTATGCACTATTCGGGACGTTTTACATCGGCGTGCGCGTTCCGGCGGCCGATCTCGGGGAAGTGTTCGAAGGCCGGCTTCCAGAACTCGCTTGAATCGAGCCAGCGGGCGGCGTCCTGGTAGGATTGCACGCGGCCTTCGAGCGCCGCTTGCATCAGGCCCGCCGAGACCTTGGCGGTGAAAGGCCGCTGATAGACCAGGCCGCCGGGCTGGCGGGGCAGCTTGAAGAGGAAGGGAATCCGGGGCGGCTTCTTGAGAAGGGGCGTATCGGGCACGAAGCCTGCCAGATTGCTGTTCCAGTACTCGGTCCGGAGCGCGTGGTCGGAGGTCACCAGCACCGTGGCTTCATCCCAGATCCCGTTGCGCTCCAGGAAGTCGCGGAACTCGCCGAGCACGCGGTCGGCGAGTTGGAGGTTCTCGACGTAGCTGCCCTCGCGCGCCCGGGCGGTCCTCTGTTCCCTTCCATTCCAGATGCCGTAGGCGTGCGGCACAGGCAAATGGACGTAGACTACGCCCAGGTTCGGATCGGTCACCATCCGCTGCGCCTGAACCAGGAGCCGCGAGAGCTGCCCGCTTTGCCGGGCGATGATCTCGTTCTCCTCGGGGTCCAGCGAGACGCGCCTCATCGTATCGAGTAGCAGAGGATGCAGCATGGGATGGAATCGAAGCTCGCGGAGCGTGTGGTAGAAGAAGCTCCGGGGCCCCATCGGCTCCGTGTAGTTGCTCCAAACCATCGCCGGCAAGACAGCGTACGGCTCCCAGTAGCAATCATCGAAGCTGTCCGGGAGCGCGCGGCAGTAGGGGTGATAGAAGCCTGCCGCGGCCACGCCGAGCCCTTTCGCTTTCACATGCCGGAACCAATTCGGGACTTCATCCCACAAAGCGGCTCTTCCGTCAGCGAACGTGAGCCGGAGCCCGCGGTCGCTCACCGGTTCGGAATGCCGGACCTCGAGCCCGGTGAACAGCGACGGCACCGCCTTGAGCGTCGAATCACCCGCCGGGCTCACGGCGGTGGCGTGCAGCGATTCCCGAGCCAGACGCTCCAGGTTGGGAACCCGCACCGGCGCTTCGGGGTGCAGAATCAGACGGCTGCCCATCTCGTCAAAGATCAGCCAGATCACTTTGCGGGCGGCGGGGCCGGCGGGAGGAGCGGTCTCGAACGAGGCGTGCGTATGCCAGACTCCGGACGTCGCGATTCTCCACCCCGAGAGCACGAACGTCAGTAGGGCGAACGGAAACAGAATCAAGAGCAGATCGTGCACCAGCCGGTAGGCGTGACGCCAGAAGATCAACAAGGAGAGCGCCCCTCCGAGCAGAAGCAACACGGAGATGGCGGGTGCGGGCTCCGGAAAAGTGGCCGCGTAGGCGAGCACACTGAAGGCGGCGCCGCACGCGGCTGCGGCCCAAACGCCTCGGCCGATGCGCAGGACCGCCGGAGCAGCAAAGCGGTGCGCCACCAGGCGGCACAGGAACAGGGCTGCGGCAAGCGACAGGACACTGGCTAAGGTGCTCGCCTCCAGATGAACGGGATGGGCCTCCAGGAAGTACGCTCCGGTGGGGGCGTGCGCCTCCACCAGAACTGACCAGGAACGGAAATACCAAAGATTCGCGAGGGTGAACGAGACAGCCGCGCTGCTCTTCCACATCTGCATGGGGGGCTACTTCCGCAGCAGATAGAGCGTACGGTCCGCATCGGGCGCCGCGGCTTTGCGTTCGATGCGGAATCGCTTGGCGCACGCCGCCTCAAAGGCCTCCACCGTCAGGTCGCGATGCAGGTCCGCGCGTCCCCGGAGCAGCTTTTGGAACATGGGATCGCCCGCTCCGACAAACTCGACGATCGCCGCATCCGTTGTGATCTCCGCCAGCAGCCCGAGCACTTCTTCGAGCGGAATGCGCTCGGTGATCAGCAGGTGGTGAATCACCGCGAGCATCAGCACCAGGTCGAAGCGGCCGCGCGCCCGGTCGAGGAACGAGGCGTTTTCGCCATAACGCCAGCCCAGCGCCGGCGTGGGACGGGCCAGGTTCACCACCAGCGGCAGCACGTCGGCGTTGCCCTGGTGCGCAGCGCGCCAGGTTTCGCCCACGGAGGCCGCGTCGTAGTCGATCGCCACCACCTTGGCGCCGCTGCGCGCGGCCAGCAGGGAGAAGTGTCCGGTGTTACAGCCGACATCGAGAACGCGGCGGGGGGCGACGTCGAAGAGCGCCTCCTCCACGAATTGCACCTTGGCGTCGAACTGGCTGCCCGAATAGCTGACGGCGTGGCTGCCCTGCATGTAGCCGGCCCAGGAGGAAGCGCGCGCTCCGGGCTCCAGTTTTTGAAGAGCCCAGGACAGCCGCTTCAGGTTCGCACGGAAGACAAAGGCCGCCTGCTCGGCGTCCTCCACCCGCTTTGGCTGATACGTGGATTCGTTCGCTCTGCTCTTGGCCATCGCGGGCAGCGTCACCAGTTGCAGCGCCAAGGGCGACCAACGCGCCAGCAGTCCCAGCCTGGGCAGCACGTCCTCCGGTTCCAAACCGTCGCGCCGGGCCAGGAATACTTCCGCCGGGCTCAGCCCGCCGGACCGCGCCCCCATCATGGGCAACAGAAACGTGCGCTCAAACTGGGCCGCGCACGGCCACAGCGGGTCCCGCGCGTCCCGGCGCTCAAAGGAGAGCCAATCGACGAACACCGGCCTCGTCCCGTCAAAGAGCACGTTGTAGGGGGTAGCGTCCTTCAGCCGGAACCCGTCGTGGGCCACTTCCGCCGCGATCTCCAGCGTCAGGCGGCCGGCGGCGTGCAGCATCTCAGGCGGCCACTCCTGCGGGTAGCTGGGGAAAAACAGGCGGTTATGTTCGAAGAGAAGCTCTCCGCCAGGAGCGCTCTCTCCCACCTTCCGGCAACTGGTCAGCCAGCCCTCGGACATCATCCGCCTGCAGGAGGGCGTCTCCAGGAAGGCGAGCAGATCCTCCCCACGGCGCACGCGTCGCAGCACCCGGTCGTCGAGAACCAACACTTCGCCGTCGGGATCGCGGAACGAAGTCTGCGCGACGGCGATGTCCGGCATGGGCTCCTCTAGTACCTAATTGCTGCGGCGGAAGATCCGCGCCAGGAACCGCCGGAAATGGAAGAGCGCGCCGACCGCGCCCCCGATCAGAATCTGCAGCAGCAGAGCCCCGCTTCCGGGGTCCGTGTACAGCAGGTAAGCAAGCGAAAGAACGTGGTCTCGCACATTAGGTTCATCGGCGAGCCCGGGCGAAACCTGTAGAGAATCTAAGGCACAATCAGAGGTGAAGCCGGGGGTTCCTGTTCCCCTTCGGCCGCCGCCAGCCCCGCCGCTCCGGCGGCAAAGTAGTGCCCCAGGAAGTGAATGAACGCGCGCCCCCGCCGCCGGCCGTTATTGTGTTGAATTTCCAAGCGTTGCAGGAATACCAACAGGCCCAGCAGGGTAGCGTCGCGGATCGTGTTCATCCCCTGCCGCTCGGCCAGTTGACGGCGAAAATCGTCGATGTGCTGCTGCACCGCGCGGTGCATCATCGCCGCGATCGGATTATTCGGTAGCGATTCGTAAATCAGCCCGGACTGCGCGGTCCGGTAGGTCTTGACCAGTGAATCCAGGGCTTCGCGCACGTCCGAATCCACCGCCCCCTCGGTGCTCATCGCCGCCGTAAACACGGTAGACGCCGCCAGCAGAAGCAGCATCTCGTTCTCCCGCAGGAACTTGTCGCTGACCTCAATATCGGCGTTCGGGAAGTTCTTCGGATCCACCTCGGCAACCCGGTCGAACTCGCGCGCCTGCTGCAGGTACTCGCAATCGAGCGGGCACGACACCGACACTTCGCGCTCCGCGCCGCAACACGGCGCGCAGATCTCGCCGTGGACTCCAGGGCAATAGCGTCTGGGGCGGCGGGTTTCACAAATTTGGCAGGTCATCGGTAGCTCAGTCCTTGCGGACATAATTGGTCAGCTCGGCGCGGCGAACGCTGTAGACTTTTTCAATTTGCCGGGCGATCTCCCGCGCGAGCTTGTCGGGCTCCTCGACGGGATCGAGATCCACTTCCACCTTGAAAAAGAGGTCCACGCGCGCCATATGGTCATCGTAGACCATCGGTCGAGCCACAGCGGGCGCCCGTTCGCCTCTGCCCCCGGCGTCGCGCCCCACATTTTCCACTTGACTCCGTACCTAGGTACGGAGTTTAGAGTTAGGCTGAAGGAGGTCATTCATGACCGAACAAACGAATGCCCAAAAATGCTGCGAGAACTGCAAGTGCGAAGGCTGTGAAGGCGGCGCCTGTCCGCGCTGCGATTGCCAGTGCGGGTGCGGCTGTGCCTGCGGGTGCTGCCAGAAAAAGTAGTCCGCGCCGGACCATCAGCCGGGCGGCGGAAGAGGCGGGCGTGCACGTCGAGACGATTCGCTACTACGAACGTCTTGGATTAATCCCGCAGCCGCCGCGCGGCCGGTCCTATCGCCAGTATCCGGATTCGGCCATCCGCACCCTCCGGTTCATTCGTCAAGCTCGCGAATTCGGCTTCACACTGAAGGAAATCGGCGAGTTGATCGGCCTTGAAAAGGCGGACGCGAGTTGCGCGGAGATCTGCGGTCACGTCGATAGCAAAGTGGCCGAGATCGATCGGAAGATCGCCGCGCTCACGGCCCTCCGGGCCGAACTGTCCCGCCTACTGGCGAATTCTCCACGGCAGGGCTCACACCGGAATTGCAAGGTCTATGAGTGCCTAACGACGCCGGCCTGTTGACCCAGGCCCGTGCGCCCGTCTTTGCCGACGTGATCGTTCAGTAGCCCCGCTCCTTGTCTACCAGGTTCTCCAGCGGCTCGCCCTTCAGGAAATGATCGAAGTTTCGCAGGAAGAACCGCATCGTGTCGTCCAGCCAGGTGTCCGTGTTGTCCGCGCAGTGCGGCGACAGGAGCACGTTCTCCAGCTCATAGAACGGGTGCCCGGCGGGCAGCGGTTCGGTCTCGAAGACGTCGAGCGCCGCCCCTCGAATCCGGTTCTCGCGCAGCGCGGCGATGAGCGCCGCTTCGTCCACCACCGGCCCGCGGCCCAGGTTCAGGAAAACAGCCCGCGGCTTCATGGCGGCAATCACGCCGGCGCTCACCAGGCCGCGTGTCTTCGGGGTCAGCGGCGCCGCGGCCAGTAGGTAATCGCTTGCCGCCGCCATGTCGAGGATGTGCTCGTGCGCGATGACCTGGTCCACCAGCGGATCGTCCTCGCTCAAGTGCGCGCGTCGGCGCAGCGCGAGCACCTTCATCCCAAACGCCTTCGCCCGCGCCGCCGTTGCGCGTCCGATCTCGCCGTAGCCCACAATTCCGAGCGTCGCCCCGTGCAGCTCCTTCACGTCGAACTGCTGCCAGCGGTGTTCCGCCTGCTGGCGCAGCAGCCGCCGCAGGTCTTTCGCGAAGTACAGCATCCCGGCGATGGCCCACTCTCCGAGCGACCGCGCATAGACGCCGCGGGCGTTGGTGAACGGCACGGCGCTGTCGGCGATCTCCGGTATCAGAAAGCTCTCAACACCCGCCGAGAGCGAGTGCACCCACTTCAGCTTCCCCGTGGTTCGCTGCATCACCGGCTGGAACGCCGGATAGCCTCCATTGCCCACCACGACCACGTCGGCCAGCGGCGCCGTTTCCATGAACATCTCCGGGTCCGAGCCCACCACCAGGTGCGTCCGCTCCGGCAACTCTTCGAGCAACCGCAGCGAAGGCAACGTGGGATTCGAGAGCACGAGCACGGTCAAAGGCGTCATCACGGGAGAGCGTAGCATAGGAGGATGAGCCATCTCGTCTTGCTGACACTTATGGCGGCCGCGCGGCCATGGCCGCGGCCGCGGTCTTCGCCGCGGACGAAGACACCGAAACCAAGATCAAAATGGCCGATCTGCCGCCCGCCGTTCAGGCGGCCGTCAAGGAGCAGGCCAAGGCCGGCAAGCTGCGCGGACTCACGAAAGAGGTAAAGGAAGGCAAGACCTTCTATGAGGCCGAACTCCGCGTGAACGGCAAGACCCGCGACGTGACCTTCGATGAAACGGGCGCGCTGGTGAGCGTGGAGCAGGAAGTCGCTCTCGCCACCGCTCCGCCCGCGGTACGCGCCGCGTTGGAGCAGATGAAGGGCAACGGGAAGATCATCCGCTTTGAGCAGGTCACCGCCGGCCCGAAGGTTTACTACGAAGCGGACATCCGCAAGGCCGGCAAGGAGACCGAAGTGAAACTCGATCCGGACGGGAAGGTCATCGAGTAGCCGCCGGGCCGCATCATACACTGGAAGAGGATGCCCGATACCTGTACCTGCGGCGCACGGCTGCCCGAAGACGCCCGCTTCTGCCATAAGTGCGGCCGGCCGCTGCGTGACGAACCGGTGTGGCCGGAAGCGCAGCCGCAGCCGGTGCCCCAGCCGGCAACCGCGCCTGCGCCCGGAGCGGCCATTCCCGCTCAGGATCTCACCCAGATCAGCTTCCGCAACTCGGCGGCGGTGCGCACGGCGTTTTTCGCCGCCTCCATCACGCTCGCGGTGACGTTGCTCATCGCGATGGGAGGCTCAATGCCCATCTACGCGCTCGCGGTGATCCTGATCACGCCGGCCTCCGGGTTCTTCGCCGTCTGGCGCTACCTGAAGCGCACGGGGACGCACCTGACCGGCGCGAACGGAGCCAAGCTCGGCTTTCTGACGGGGCTCTTCGGCTTCGTGTTCTCGACCGTGTTGTCCACGCTGAGCACGCTGGCGGTCTCCTCACAGGGGAGAATCGTCGACCGGTACCGCGAGCAGCTCGACAAACAGGGCGTGCCGCCCGAGACCATCGCTCAGGTCATGGGACTACTCGAGAACCCGGCTACCATGGCGGTTCTGCTGCTCATCGGTATCGCCGTCAGCTTCCTGTTCCAGACCGTGGCCACTTCCGCGGGCGGTGCGCTCGGCGCGAAGGTGCTGGAGAAGGAATAGAAAACGGTCGCCGCTCAGCGGCCGGCGGGAGGCTCGTCGAGCGCCACGGCGCCGCTGCGGCCTTTGGGGCCAGGCTTCAACGGCTGCCGCACGCCCGCGTACGGATCGCCCGGTTGTTCATCCGGCAGGCGGAATCGACGGAACAGATCGGCTAGCACGCGCCGGACGCGCTCGAGCCGCTGACGGCCCCGGTGCTTCATATCCGAGAGAATAGCAGACCACCAGTTAGAACAAACTGCTCTGCGCGCCGCCGCCGCGGCGGGCGATGCCGAAGTAGTCAAACGCGCGCTGCATCGCCACGCGGCCGCGCGGTGTCCGGTCAATGAAGCCGAGCTGCATCAAATAGGGCTCGTACACCTCTTCGATGGTCGAGGGCTCCTCATCGATGGACGCCGCGATGGTATTCAAACCAACCGGCCCTCCGTTGTACTTCTCCAGGATCGTGATCATGATCTTCTGATCGATCTCATCGAGTCCGTAGCGGTCCACTTCCAGCAGGTCGAGCGCGGTGCGGGCCACCTGTTCGTCGATGTGCCCTTGCGCGCGCACTTCGGCGTAGTCGCGCACTCGCCGCAACAAGCGGTTGGCAATGCGAGGCGTGCCCCGTGCCCGGCGGGCGATCTCCCCCGCGCCGGGCTTTTCGATGGTCACGTTCAGCAGGTTCGCGGAGCGCATCACAATGCGCGTCAGTTCCGGTTCATCGTAGTGGTTCAGCCGCAGGATCAGCCCGAAGCGACTGCGCAGGGGCGGACTGAGCAGTCCCTGACGCGTGGTCGCGCCGATGGCCGTGAAGCGCGGCACGGGCAATGAATGCGCCCGCGCCCCAGGTCCCTGTCCGATGAGGATGTCGACGCGGAAATCCTCGAGCGCGGAATAGAGCATCTCTTCCACATCCGGCAGCAGCCGGTGGATCTCATCGATGAAGAAGACCTGCAGCGACCGTATGTTGCTCAGGATGCCGGTGAGGTCGAGCTTCTTCTGCAGGATCGGGCCGCTGGTTTGATCGAACGCCACGCCTAGTTCGTTGGCGATGATTGTGGCCAGCGTGGTTTTGCCCAGGCCGGGCGGCCCGTAGAGCAGGACGTGGTCCATCGCCTCGCCGCGCCGCCGCGCGGCTTCAATGGCGATGGCGAGGTTTTCCTTGAGCTTGGGCTGGCCGGTGAAGTCCTCCAGGCGCTGCGGCCGCAGTGAGGCCTCGAACTGCTGGTCTTCGGGTTGTGCCGCGCCGGAGACAATGCCCTTCTCGCGCATCGGCTACCTCACCAGCTCCAGCGCCTTCCGGAAGAGCGGCTCGAACTCGGGCCCCGCTCCGCCCGCCTTCGCCTTGCGCACGGCCACTTCGGCGGCGGCCCGCTGGCACCCCAGGTTCGTCAGCGCGGACAGCACGTCCATCTCGACGGCGGAAAACGCGGACGGGGCCGGCGCCGCGCCGCCGCCGGTGGAGACGGCGCCCGCCGCCACGGCGTCCAGCTTGTCGCGCAACTCCAGCACCATGCGCTCAGCGGTCTTCTTGCCGACTCCCGGAATTCTCACCAGGCGCGCCACTTCACTCGCGCGGATGGCCGATACCAGGTCCTCCACCGCCAGCCCGGAAAGCACCGTGACGGCGAGCTTCGGTCCGATCCCCGACACCCCGATCAGTTTCTCAAAGACCGCCTTCTCGTCCTGGGTCGCGAACCCGAAGAGCGCCAGCGCATCCTCTCGCACGTGAGTATGGATGCGGAGCCGGACCTCGGCCCCCGCGGCGGGCAGCGCGGAGAACGTGGACACGGGGACGGTTACGTCGTAGCCGACGCCGCCGGCTTCCACCACCACCTGGTTCGGGCTCTTCTCAAGGAGCGTGCCGCGCAGAAACGCGATCATGGGAAGATTGAATTATCGCATGGCGCGGCGATTGTTCTTTGTCGACGAAGTGCGCGGCGGACGCGCGGAGATGGCAGGCGAGGAGGCCCGGCACCTTCGGCGCGTGTTGCGCGCCGAGGTCGGCCAACGCTACGAGATCTCCGATAACGAAGCGCTCTACCTGGCCGAGATCGACGGCTTCGGGAAAGATGCGATTTCGTTCCGCATCCTGGAGCGGCTCCGCCGTGAGGAGTTCCCGGTCGCCATCACCCTCTTCGCCGCTCTCATCAAATTCGATCACTTCGAGTGGATGCTGGAGAAGGCCACCGAACTCGGCGCCGGTACGATCATCCCCGTAGAAACGGTACGGACCGAGCGTGGACTGGAGGTCGCGGCCCGCAAGCGCGCGGATCGATGGCGCAGGATTCTGCTCGAGAGCAGCCAGCAATCGCGGCGGGCGCGGCGCCCCTCGCTGGGAGAACTTCTCACCTTGGAAGAGGCGCTCCGCTGCCCCGCGGCAGAGAGACTGTTTCTCGACGAATCCGAGGCCGCCGCGCCCCTGACCTCCGCCCTTGCTCCCGGCGAGTTGCCACGGGACGCAGCGTTGATCGCCGGTCCAGAAGGCGGCTGGGTGGACTCCGAGCGCACCCGTGCGAGGGAATTGGGCTGGACGCCGGTGTCCCTGGGCCCGTGCATCTTGCGGGCGGAAACAGCGGCCATCGCAGGGCTGGCCGTGCTCACTTCCGCCTACTGGACACGAACTTCGTAATAGAATAGTCATAATGCAGGACTACGCGGCGGAGCGGATTCGGAATCTGCTCGCGCGATTCGTTTTTGAGTTGAATCGGGCATCGAAGAGCGGCCGGGATCCGGATGCGATCCACACCTTGCGTGTTTCCGTGCGCCGCTTGGGGCTGGCCTTGCGCGCCTTTCATCAGTTCTTCCCGGCCAAGCCGGTGAAGAAGGTGCGGCGGCGGTTACGTCGGCTCATGCGCTTCGCGGCGGAGGTGCGCGACCGCGACGTGGCGCTCAGGGTGCTGGATCGAGCCGGAGCGGGCAAGAGCGCTCTGGCCGCTGAGCTTCGCCAGGAGCGTAAGGCCGCTGAGCGAAGCCTGACGGCGGAGCTGCGCGCGTGGTCCGCGGAGAGCTTTTCGTCGAAGTGGCGGTCAGCTCTCCAGTTGCTATAGACGGGGATCGACAGGGTGTCGTTCAAGAACAGCAAACCGAAATGGGACGGAGGCAAGAGCCCCGCGGCCAACGCCAAAGCGATTCTGCCCAGGCTGGCGGAAGCGTATTTCGCGGAGGGGGACAAGCTGCTGGCCTCTCAGCCCACGTTGGAGGAGTACCACGAGCTCCGGCTGGCCACCAAACACTTCCGGTATCTGCTTGAGAACTTCGAGCCTCTTTACGGCGCCGGGCTGCTCTCCCGCATCGAGGATCTGCGCGCGATCCAGCGCATTCTCGGAGAGTTGAACGACTGCGCCGTGACGCAGCAGCTACTGCGCGGGCGCACCGCCAACGGACTGCAGAAGATCCTGGAAAGCCAGGTGGGCGCCCTGAGCGATGAGTTCGCCGCGCTCTGGGCCAACCGGTTCTCCCCCGAACGGCGGCGGCTCTGGATCAACTACCTCCGGACGCATGCCGGGCGGCGCCCGCGGACCCCGCGTAAGCCGGGCGGACGGGCCGTGCGGCTGCGGGAAGAACCGGGCGAAAAAAAACCGCGAAAGAGCGGCACCCGCTGACGGATTCCGTCCACCTTTCACGCATTAACAAAGTGAGGACAGGTTGAGCGACGGAGGGCCGGCGCCTCGGAGGATGCCGGCAGTTTGCGCATCAGCCTGCGAGTTCACTGAGGAGTTACCAGCCCGCTTGCGGGCCGGAGGAGTGCTGAGCGGGTGGGTTAGAGGGACCCACCCGTTCGTATTTGTTCAGGTCCTTCCAGTTCACGGTCAACCGTTCCCAACGGTAGCGGACCAACCCCCGAACGCATCGCCACAGCTCACCCGTCTGCGCCGCCTTGTGAATTGCGGTCGAATTCTGGTTGGCGGCGGCCGGCCAATAGGCCCCCAGCGTCTCCCCCGAGCACCGCGGCGGCGTCGCGTCGTTGTGCAGGGCGGCGGCGGCGAGTAGGACGGTAGCAAGCATGGGCATGTCCTCCACTATGCGCGCGCGGACCGGCGCAGCCGATCCCTAGCGGTACTGGACTGCCGCCCGGAGCCGTACCGGGACTCCTTTGAGGGGTCGCTACTTGAGGATGTCCCGGTGGGATCCCTTGATCTTGTAGCCGAGTTTGGCCAGCCGCTTCCGAATGTCCTCGGCGATCATCACTGACCGGTGATGTCCGCCGGTGCAGCCGAACGCGATCGTCAGATAGCTTTTTCCTTCCCGCACGTAGTGCGGAATGAGATAGACAAGCAGATCGGAGATGCGCTCGATGAAGTCGCCGGTCTGCGGGAAGGAACGGATGTACCGGGCAACCGACGGGTTGCGTCCCGTGAGGTGCTTGAACTGAGGAATGTAGTTCGGGTTGGGGAGAAAGCGCACGTCGAACACCAGATCGCTGTCCGGCGGGAGACCGTGGCGGAACCCGAAGCTGGTGACGTAGATCATCAACTGGTTCTCATCGCGGCCGGCGCCGAACTTCTCGCCGATAATCTCGCGCAGCTCGTGGACGTTGAACTTCGACGTGTTGATCACGTGGTCGGCGAGATCGCGGATGGTCTTGAGCAGTTCCCGCTCGTGTTTGATGGATCGCAGAACCGAGATGCCGGTCCCCAAGGGATGCGGCCGCCGCGTCTCACTGAAGCGCCGCGCGAGGGTTTCATCGTCCGCCTCCAGATAAATGATCTGGGTGGGGATCGCCTCCTTGAGCTTCTCGAACATCCGGGGGAATTCCTTCAGCCGGGCGCCTTCCCGCACATCCACAACCAGCGCCGCGCGGTGAACCGTGGGCGAGGCCAGGGTGAGTTCCGCGAACTTCGGAATCAGATCGACGGGCAGGTTGTCGACGGAGTAGTAGCCGAGGTCCTCGAGGCTCTTGAGGACCGTCGCCTTGCCCGAGCCGCTGAGCCCGGTGATGATCACCAGTTGGGGCGCGGAGGTGGCTCGGGCAGGCGGCGGCGTGTCCGGGTGCTTCTTCTTTTTCGCCATGCGGGCGATTACGCTTCCACGAGATCGAAGTGTCCGTCGCGGCGGCGGACCAGGACGGAGACGCGGTCAGACTGCGCGTCGCGGTAGGCGACGTAATCGAGGCCGTCCTCCATTTCGAGCATCGCTTCCTCCAGCGTCATCGGCTTCCGCTCGGCCTGGTGGTTCACCCGGAAGATGCGCTTCTCCTGGCCCGCTTCGGGCTCGAACACCGCGATCTCCTCGGGGACCCCCTTGGGCGGGGCCGACGACCGTTTGGTGTCCCGCCATTTCGTGCGCAGCTTGAGAATCTGCTTCTCCAGCTTGTCGACGGCCTCGTGAACGGCTGCGGACAGGTCGCTATCGGAGCCCACGCAGACCACGGAATGGTCGTACCACTGGACGGTGATCTCCGCGTGCTGGAGGTGACGCTCCGAAGTGACGATGATCCGCGCTTCCTTCTCGCCTTTCCGGTCGAAGAACTTCGCGAGTTTAGCGAAGCGCGCCTCGATCTTCGTCTGTTGGGCGGGCAACAACTTATCGATCTTGCCTGTGTAGGTGACCTTCATTTGCGCCTCTCAAGGAGACTCGAGGCCGTGCGGTGCGCCTCAGGGACGAACGCGCCGCTCGTGGGTCGACGGAATGCGCATATCCTCGCGATACTTGGCCACGGTGCGGCGGGTGACTTGAATCCCCTCCGCCTGGAGGCGCGCGGTAATCTGCTCATCCGTCAAGGGCCGGGCCTTGTCCTCCTCGTCAATCATCTTCTTCACTTTGCGCTTCAGAATCAAGAGAGGGGTGGCCGCCCCGGATGGGCCCTGTACGGCCTCCGAAAAGAAATAGCGCAGCTCGAAGACGCCCTGCGGAGTGTGGGCGTACTTGGCGGCGACAGCGCGGCTCACGGTAGAGGGATGAACGCCGATCTCCTCGGCGACCTCCTTGATCATCATGGGCTTCAGCCGGTCGATACCGCGCTCCAGAAAATCCATCTGGCGCCGGACGATGGACTGGCAAACCTTGAGGATGGTCTGCTTGCGCTGCTCAATGTTCTTCATCAACTGAAGCGCCGACGCGTAGCGCTCCTTCACGTAGTTGCGGACCTCTTTGCTCGGCTCCTGGTCGCGGTCGAGCATCCGGCGGTAGTGCGAGTTCAGGCGAAGCTGCGGGATATCCTCGTCGTTGAGCTGGATGACGTAGTCGTCGCCTTCTTTCGAGATGTAGACGTCGGGCTCAATCACGCGCGCGCCGGGACCCGAGTAGCGCAGGCCCGGCCGGGGGTCGAGCGTACGAATCACGGCCACCGCGATCTGAATGTGCTCCATGGGCCGCTTCAACAGGCGCGCCAGTTCTTTCCACTGCTTGGTTTCCACCAGGCGCAGGTGTTCCGAGACGATCCGCCAGGCCAGTCCGCCCTCGGCTCTCCGGCTGGTGAGCTGCAGCAGGAGGCATTCGCGGATATCGCGCGCCGCGATGCCCGCCGGGTCGAGCGACTGCACGGCCTTGAGCGCCGCTTCGGCGTCGGCCAGCGGGTGGTTGCAGAAGGCCGCGATCTCCTCCAGCGTCCCAATCAGGAACCCGTTCTCATCCAGGTTGCCGACCACCGATTCGGCCGCGTCGCGCACGTGCTCGGGTAGGACCAGCAGCGCGAGCTGCGAGGTGAGGTGATCGGCCAGCGTCACCGGAGCGGAGAGGAAGGTCTCGAACGACGGCTTGTCGACGGACTCCGATGAGGGGCTCTTGTAGCCCGGGTCGAGATAATCGTCGAAATAGCTGCCGAAATCGATTTCGTCGAAGGGATCGGCCGATTCCTTGACGGTCTCCGGCGCCGGCGCCTCCGCCGATTCCACTGAGGACGACGCCGGACTGAGGATCTCCGGCTCGGCGGCTTCGAAGTCCATCGGGACGCCGTCGGCCACCTCGGGCGCGTGCTCGAGATCCGCGGTCATGGCTTCCACCACGGACTTATCCGAGGGGTCCGCCACGCGCTCCGCCTCAAGGACCGCCTGTACCTCTTCGGGCGTCAGTTCGTCGCCTTCGCCCGATTCTTCCAGCACCGGGTTGCGAGCGATCTCCTGGGTGATCATCTCCTTGAGCTCCAGCCGGTTGAGCTGAAGCACGGTGACCATCTGCACCAGGCCCGGGGTCAGGATTTGCTTCTGCGCGACTTTAAGCTGCAGCCTCGGAGAGAGCAAACTCATTCTGCCAGTATTCTAACAGAGTCCCTCCGGACGACGGCCCGGAAAAAGCCCGAGGCGCGAGGTGCTCCGCGCCTGAGAGCGGCGGCGTACAATCGTCTGATGCGTCTCCTGGCGTTCTTCGCGCTTGCGGTTCTCACCGCGTCGATCGGGCTCTCACAGCCTCCCGGCCAGGCAAAGGGAGGTGGCCGTGCCAAGGGGCAGGCGCGCCGGGGCGGACCCTCGCAGGTCGTGTTCGCCGCGGTGGAAATCGACATCATCCGCGGCTACTACGGCTCCGCCGGGCTGCCGCCGGGGATTCAGAGGCGCCTGATCCGCAAGGGGACGCTGCCGCCCGGGATCGCGAAGAAGCTGGCCCCGTTTCCCGCCGGTCTGGAAAGCCAACTCCCGCCCGTGCCCGCCGGGTACCGCCGGGCGTATGTGGACGGCTGGGCGCTCCTGATTCAGGACGCCACCAACGTGGTGATGGACGTGATCGCCTTGACGCGGCGGTAGCGGCTGATCCGCCTCAGGCCGCCCGCTCGGGCGGATTGAAGTTCTCACCCAGGTACACCTTGCGTACTTCCGGATCCCGGGCGAGCGCCTCCGGAGAACCGGCGCGAAAAATCTGGCCGTTGTTGATGATGTAGGCGCGGTCTGTGACGGCCAGTGTCTCGCGCACGTTGTGGTCGGTGATCAGGATGCCGATGCCGGTGCGCTTCAGGTCGAAGATGATCCGTTGCAGTTCCAGCACCTGGATGGGATCGATACCCGAAAACGGTTCGTCGAGCAGTAGAAAATTGGGTTCAATGACCAGCGATCGCGCAATCTCGACGCGCCGCCGCTCGCCGCCGGAGAGCATGTAACCCTGGCTCTGCTGCACTTTCTCCAGGCCCAGTTGCTCCACCAGGCGCGCCATCCGCTCCCGGCGCTCGCGCGAACTCAGCGGCAAGGTCTCGAGGATCGCCATCAGGTTCTCCTCCACCGTGAGTTTGCGAAACACGCTCGGTTCCTGGGGCAGGTAGCTGATGCCCCGCCGGGCACGCTGATACATGGGCAGCGCGGTGATGTCTTCCTCGTCGAGCAGCACGCGCCCCGAATCGGGAAGAATCAGGCCCACGATCATGTAGAACGAGGTGGTCTTGCCGGCGCCGTTGGGTCCGAGCAATCCGACCACTTCACCGTTCTCCACCGACACCGATACCCCATTCACCACACGGCGGCGGCGATAGGTTTTGGAGACTTCACAGGTACGCAGCGTCGGCATCCGGTCACTTCTTTTTAGTGCGGATCCGGCTGACGGCGGGACCGCTCCCCGTATTATCCACGAGCAGGCGGTCGTCCCGCGCATACCAGGTGAGCACGCTGCCTCGCGTCTGGCCCTTCAGGCTGTCCACCAGCAACGGATTCCCGCCGCTCAAGATCGCCTTCTCTTCGGCCACGTAATACTCCGAGTGTTCCGCTGTGCCGCGGAACTGGCGGTCCTGCGTCCGCCGCACGATCACCACGCCGCCGTCCGTAAAGATCTTCTCCACGTTCCCGCCGCCGGCGTCCTTTTTCTGCGGGTCGGCCGGCGCCAGCCATGCACGCATCTGCTCGCCGCTTACGTCCAGGGCGGGGCGAGCCAGCGTGACGCCGCCGGTGTAGTGTGCCAACCGGTCGGCATCGGTGTACACCATGCGGGACGCGCGGATCACGGTGAAGGCGGGCGCGGCGTTCGGACGCTTCGGGTCGGGCTTGTCGGAAAACTGACTGACCACGTTGCCGGCCGCGATCAACTGCTGGGCCTTCCGGTCAATGTCGATGCGCTCCGCTTCAATGCGGTTCGCTCCCTGCCACAACACGCTCTGGCCTTCGTAGCGAAGGAACTTGTTCTCGCCGGTGGAAACCATCCTGGCGGCGCGAGCCTGCAGGGGTTCGTCGCCGGAGAGCATCCCCTGCCCGCTCTTCTTTTCCGGGGCTCGCACGGAGCTGACTTTTCCCGTCGCCGCGAAGTCGCCGTTCGATTGCTTCATCTCAATGCGCTCGGCGGTGACCGAACCGGTATCGTCCCATACGCGCGACCCGCCGCCGGTGAGCGTGATCAGATCCTTGGCGGGCTCCATCACGGCGCGCTCGGACTTGGCGTGCCGCGGACCCTCCTCATAGCGGAAGTCGCCCCATTGCTCGAGTTGCGCCAGGTCGCCGGTCTGCTGGTCGAAGGCCGCCGCCAGATCGTGGCTGAAGGTGAGCGACGGCGGGTCTCCCTTCTTCGCCGGCTCGGTCCGCGTGGCCACTTTCGAGGCGTGGAAGCTCTCCACCCGGTTTTCCTTCCCGTAAGCGACCGTGATCCGCTCGCCGTTCATGACCCGCCGCCGCTGTCCGGGCCGGTTGGGCAGGAACTCGACTTCGCCGGGACTGTGCGTAATCACTTTGTCGATCTCCTCGCCACCCGGCCGAAGGAACATCTCGATCGACTCGCTGCGCAGTATGCGGGTCTCCGCCGTCGGACGGTTGGGTGCGGGCTTGGGCTTGTTTTCGATCACCGCGCTGTCCCGAGCCCAGGCGTTCCGCAGCGTGCTCTCTTCCTTGCCGCGCTCAAACAGCAGGTCGATCCGGCGGGCGGTAACGGTGGTGTCCGCGGCCGCGGCGGCAGACACCAGCCGGGCTTCGTTCTCGCCGTTGATCTCCTTCACCTGGCCCGCGTCGTCGAAGTTCATGCGGAGGTCCTTGGCGCCGAAAGCCACTTCGCGTGTGGGCAGTTTGTCGACGCCGCGGGCGTCCTTCGCTTCTACGGAATCCACCAGGCCGTCCTTCAGATTCACCAGCGAGTTCGCGGCATCCACGGTGAGCGCGCCGCGGCGGAACCGCGACCAAGGATAGAGGAGGATGTGGCTGTCGCGCTCCTTGTAGATCAACTCGCCGGCCTCGATGATCATCGGTTTCGCGGCGGGGTTCGACGTGCGCCAATTCACCTGAACGTCCTTCTTCAGGCGCAGCTCGGAGATCTTCGAGTCGTACGTGGCGCCCGTCGCTTTGCCGTCGCCGTGGTCGAACTCGAACGTCGTTTCGCGATCCGTGTCGACGGTGGCGGTCTGGCTGTTGAAGGTCATTCCCGAGGAGCGGATGATCACTTTGCGCCGGGCCGGAGAACCGTCAGCCGGAAGTCCCTTGACGATCTCGACGGGCCCATCGGAGAACATCGTGCTGTCGCCCAGCCGAAACTCCGCGTGGGCGCTTTTCACCAGGTCGAACTGTTCCTTGCGGGCGTCGTAGATCCGGAGTTCGACGTCCTCCAGGTCGAACCTCGGCGGGTCCTGCACCTGTTTGAAGCGCTGCGCGCGCACCTCGACGCTGGCGCTTCCCCCGATGGTTTTGGACCACGACCACCCGGAGAGCGCGGACGCCGCGATGTTTTCCGGAAGCGCGCCCGGCCGCGCCGGCGCTTCTTCCCGCCATCGTGCGCGTGCGATGTAGTAGGAGGAGCCGACGACGATCACGATGGCCGCGATCGCGAACAGCACCAGCCATCGGAGTCCTCGCATGAGTCGCTCCTCTCAGGATAGCGGTTCCCGGCGGGCGTCCGCCGGCTCCGGTTCCGGTACTTTGGCCGATGCGCCAGGCCGCGCCCCTATGCTATAGATGTTCTTACCCCGTTAGAAAGCGAGGCATTCCATGGCTTACGTGATAGCTGAACCCTGTATCGGAACCAAGGACACGGCGTGTGTCGACGCGTGCCCGGTGGATTGCATCCATCCGAAAAAGGACGATCCGAAGCACGAAGGCGAGGAGATGCTCTACATCGATCCCGTGGAGTGCATCGACTGCGGCGCCTGCGTTCCCGTGTGCCCCGTTTCCGCGATCTTCGCCCTCGACGACCTGCCCGAGAAGTGGGCTAGTTTCACCCAGCGCAACGCCGACTACTTCGGCCGGTGACAGTCCCTCTTCGGCTACGTCCCAAAGAACGCCTCCACGTCGGCGATCTTCGTTGTGAATGAATAGTCGGGCAGGCTGTCGAAGAAGATCTGCCCGTATCGCTGCCGGGTGATCCGGTTGTCGAGCAGGACGAGCGCCCCGCGGTCCGAGCGGCTGCGGATCAGCCGTCCGAATCCCTGCTTGAGCGCGATGGCCGCCTGGGGGATCTGGTACTCGCGGAACGGCTGTCCCCCGGCCTCTTCAATCGCTCGAATGCGGGCGCCCACCACCGGGTCGCTCGGCACGGCGAACGGGAGCTTGTCGATAATCACGCAGCTCAAGCGCTCGCCAGGCACGTCCACACCCTGCCAGAACGAGGACGTCGCGAAGAGCACCGAATTCGGTGTTCCCAGGAATTCCTCGAGCAACGCGCGCCGCGGGCCCGTGCCCTGCAGCAAGGTCGGGAACTCCACTTCGAGCGAGATGCGGTCGTGCATCATTCGCATCTGCTGGTAGCTGGTGAAGAGCACGAAGGCGCGGCCGCGAGAGGCGGTCAGCAGTCGCACCACTTCCTCCGCCGCCGCGCACACGAACGCCGGCGAACGGGGGTCGGGCAGTTGCTGCGGCACATAGAGAATCGCTTGCGCCCGATAGTCGAAGTGGCTCGGCACCACCAGCGACCGGGCGGAGGCGACTCCCAGGCGGTTCTGCACGAAGTCGAAATTGCCCGAGACGGCAAGCGTGGCCGAGGTCAGCACCACGGACTCCACCGAATCGAAGAGGCGCTCGCTGAGGATCGACGACACGTCGATCGGCGTCGCCTGCAGGTAGCAGCCGCGGCCCCGGCGCTCCACCCAGTAGACGTGGCTCTTCTCGCTGCTCTCCAGGAAGAAGCGCAGGCGCTCTCCGATTTCGCGTGTCCGGCGAAAGAGCGGAACCGCTTCCTCCGGAGCGTCCTTGATCAACTGCAGATGCGAGCCCACCAGTTCCAGCAGCCCGTGGAAGTCCTGGTATGCCTCGCCGTTGGTATCCAGAAACGCGTCCTGGGACTGGAACCCAAAGCGGCCCTCGGTGAGCGGGAACAAACCGAAGAACCGCTCGCTCTGCTCCTCGAGCGCGGTCAGGGCGCGGTCGAGTTCGGCCGAACCGAATTTCTTCCGGCGGGCCAGCGAGGAGATATCCTGACACAGATCCTTGACCTGTAAATTACTAACCGATGAACCAAAATACTGGCCGGCCACATCCTCCACTTCGTGGGCCTCGTCGAAGATCACCGCCGAGTACTCGGGAATGATGCCGCCGTAGTCCTCTTCCTTCACCGCGAGATCGGCGAAGAAGAGCGCGTGGTTGACGATGATGATGTCGCTTTCGATCGCGCGCCGGTGCATTTCCGTGATGAAGCAGCGGTCGAACTGCTGGCATCGCTGGCCCGTGCAACGTTCGCGGCGCGCGTCGATCTTGCCCCACGCCGAGCTGACTTCAGGCAGCGTTCGGATCTCGGAGCGATCTCCTGTCTCCGTGGATTTCTCCCATTCGCGGATGATCTGAAAATCGGCCACCTCTTCCAGGCCGCTCAGCACGGGCTCTTTCTCGGCGTCGTAGATCTTCTGGCGGCACGCGAAATTCCCGCGCCCCTTCATGTAGCAGGCGCTGATCGGCCGGTCAAAATGCTGCTGGAGAAACGGCAGATCCTTGAAGAACAACTGCTCCTGCAGATTGAGCGTGCCCGTGGAGACGACCACCCGCTTGCCGCTCAGGATGGCCGGCACCAGGTAGGCCAGCGTCTTGCCGGTCCCCGTGCCCGCTTCCACCACCAGGTGCCGTTTCTCGGCGAGCGCCGCCTCCACGGCCTCGGCCATCTGCAATTGCCCGGGCCGGAATTCGTAATTCGGGTGCCATTTCGACAGCAATCCGCGGCGCCCGAAGAAATGGCGGATGGTCAGGGATTTGGTGGTGGGCGTCACGGACTTTTAGTATTGTAAGTTTGCCATGACGACGGATGTTCTGCTCTCCGACCTGCAAGGCATCCTGGCCCGAAAGCAGGCCGTGATCGTCGCCGGCGCCGGTGTCTCGATCGGAGCGACCAACCGCGCGGAGACGGCCTCGTGGGTGGGGCTGATCCGCCACGGCGCGCGGCGGGCCGTGGAGGTGGTGCCGGGAACAACGCCGAAGTGGCTGGAGATCATTGAAGCGGAGCTCGATTCCGGAGACCTCGACAACCTGCTCTCCGCCGCGCAGAAGGTTTCGAAGAAGCTCCCGGCGGGCGAGTACGCGCGCTGGCTTCGCGAAAGCGTCGGGGCGCTGCGGCCGTCGAATCCCGCGGTTCCCGCCGCGCTCGCCGCATTCGGCGTCCCGATCCTCACCACCAATTACGACGACATCATCGAGCGCGCTACCGGCCTTCCCGCGGTGAACTGGACGCGGCCCGCCGGCGTCGAAGCCGTCCTTCGCGGCGATGAGCGCGGCGTCATCCACGTACACGGGCATTGGCAGGAGCCCGAATCGGTGGTGCTGGGCATCAGTTCGTACGAGGAGATCCTGCGCTATCCGCCGATCCAGGCATTGCTGCAGGCGCTGCGCGCGACTCGAAGCCTGGTCTTCGTGGGCTATGGCAAGGGCCTGGCGGACCCCAATTTCGGGGCGCTGCTGGCGTGGGCGCGCCGCGCCTTCTCTGGTTCCGAGTACCGCCACTTCCGCCTGGTTCTGGAGAGCGAGCGGGAGGAGATCCAGCGCGAGCATCCGCCGGAGGACCGTGTGTTCGCGATCTCTTACGGCACGAATCACGCCGATCTCGCGGGATTTCTCGGCGGGTTGGCCGGCGCGGCTCTCCAGCCGCCTCAGGAACCCGTGCCGCCTCCTGCCGCGCCTGCGCGTCCCCGCCGGTTAAAGGGCGTTCGCACGATCGAGATCCGCGTGACCCAGTTGTTCCGTCTTGCGGACCTCCTCCTGTTTCCCGAGACCGTGCGGTCGCGCTCGTTCCGGGAGGTCGTCACCGACCGCAACAAACTCCGCCGCGCGCTCAATCGCAAGTCGGGCATTCCACTGGGTGCGTTGGGAGAACTGCGCCCCGCGGCGACCATGGCGGACTTCGTCGAAGAGAAGTTCTGGAAGATCGCGATCCCCGATTTCCGCAAGCCGACGTCGCAGTGGCTCTACCTGCTGCCCTTCGAAGTGAATCTCTCCGCGCGGTTGGCGGGCTTGGAGTGGCGCGCGGTGGACGCCGTGCGGAAACGCATCGAGAACTTCCAGTTGAGCGGAATGCTCCGCGTGTATCCGCCCGGCGTTGGGCTGGTGCGCCTCTCGCTGTGGGTCACGTTCAAAGCCAGCGCGCCGCTCGACACGCTGCTGGCGATCGCGCGCAATCTGGAGGAGCCGCTCTTCGGGCCCGAGGGCGGCGAAGGCGAACCGGTGGAGCAACTGTTGCGCGCGATCATCGACGAGGCGGCCGCGGCGCTGTTCGGTGAGGAGGGCCGCGTGGAGGATCGGCGATGGCGACCGCCCGAAGCGCTCTTCGTCCCGATCGACCAGGAAGGCTTCGACCCCGCCGCGCACGCCTCGGAGTTGGCCGAGTTGCTCGCCTACGCCGCAGGCCAAACGGAAACCACCGCCGAACTGACGGCCCGTCTGGCCGCCGCCACCGCCGCTCCGCATTGGCAGCGCGACCGTGTTTTCGCCGCCGCCAGCCAACGTGCCGCCTTCGCCTTCGTCTCGAAAGAGTTCGCCGGCGGCAGCGCCGCCCGCCAGCGCCGGATGCGCCTATGGCTGGCCGAAACGTGGGAGATGGCCGCCGCCGCGGTATACACGGCGAAGGCATTCTCGGAGGTGTTGCTGGAGATCGCCGGCGCCCGCTCGCTCGACCAGACCTGGGCGCCGCCGTCGGAGAAGTTCGACTTTCTCTCGCGCGCCGCCGCGAGTTTTCGGGCCGCGCTCCAGGCCGTGGCGCTCGCGCGCACCCAGTTGCAGAGCCTGGGCTCCGGCGTCCTGATGACTTTTGCGAAGGACTTGTGGACTTTCGACAACCCGATTCCCGAGTCGGAACTGCACGAGGCGCTCACGTATCTGGAGGAATGGGGGAACGGCCAGGCCGCGGCGGACTTCTCGTCGGATCTTCGTGAAATCGCAGCGCTATCGCACGGCTTTCGTCCGAAGGCGCGCCGCGAAAACGAACCGTAGGCTGTCAGGGAACCGAGCCCAGGATGACCGTCGGCCATCCAGGTTCGCGAACTCTCCAATCCGTATCCCCGAAGGGCCGAACTGTCTTCACTCACACAGCCAAGCCCTTTGCAGGGCGCTGCGGAACACAACCTACCGGCTCGATGCTACCACGTCTCACATGCCGATGAAACAGGTGAACGTGGAGGTCGGCTGGTAGCCCATGCGGGTATAGACCGGCCGGCCCGCTTCGGTGGCGTGCAGCACGGTGCGCGTGAGCCCCGTGGCCGACGCTGCCGCTTCGAGCGACGCACGCATGAGCGCCTCGGCGTATCCCTTCTTCTGGTGCCCCGGATGAGTTGCCACGAGGGCGACGTAGAGCACGCCGTCCACGGCGAAGGTGGTCGCGGTGGACACCGCCACGCCGTCCACATAGCCCACGCGGCCGTACATCTCCGCGGTCCACATCCCCGGGGAGTTCATCGTCAGCATCGGTTCCACCGGCATGCCGTAAGCGGCTGCGTTGAGGGCCATCACATCGTGCTGTGCCTGGGCGTCGTTGTAGGTGGGGCGGATGTCGAGTAAGGGCATCGGCCGCGCGGGTGGCGCCAGCGCCTCGGCCACCATTCCCGTCCAGGGCATCATCACCGCCAGACCCGCCGCGGTGACGATCGATACTGCCTCCGGCGGCGCCCACTCGTTGCAGACGGAGAAAATCCAGGGCAGTCCTACCCCCTTGGCGTAGGCGCAGGCGGCAGCGACGCGGCGTTCGAAATCGGCGGCATCCGGCGCGGGCGACGAGAGGAACTGCGCATTGACGATCGGCATCGGCGAGTTCGCGAAGGTCACGGCGAGGCCGTCGCGTTCGAAAACCACGCCGCTCGTAGCGCGGCGGGCGAATTGTTTCCAGGCGCCGATGACTTGCGCATTGGATTCAAGCAAGAGGTGGTGCGAACCGGACATGGGGGCCCTCCGGGCGTTCTCGAATTGTAAGCGGACTGGGCAGGAAAAAGGGATCGTGAACCAGATTGGTGGACGGCGGGGGATTCGAACCCCCGACCCCCGCATTGCGAACGCGGTGCTCTCCCAACTGAGCTAGCCGCCCACGGGTTCAGCTCAATTGTACCACCGGAGGACGCCTCCCGCGATGCAACCGGCGCGCTTCTCGCGACGGCCCGCTACAATGGGAAGTCGATGCCCGCCCCGGAATCCCTCGAAGAGAAAATGCGCCGCGAGTGGGACGAGCGCGCCAGCAGGAACGCGCGCTACTACGTCAACACGGAACGCGAGGACTGGAAGGACGAAGACTTCTTCGCCTCTGGCGAGCGCACGGTCGCCGAGGAGATCCTCACCGACATGATCAACATCTGCCAGGGCAAGGAACCCGGCCAGATGCGGGTCCTCGAGATCGGCTGCGGCGCGGGCCGTGTCACACGGGCCTTGGCCAACCTGTTCGGCGAGGTGCACGCCGTCGATGTGAGCGGGGAGATGGTGCGCCGCGCCCAGGCCGCGCTGGCTGAGCATCCCCATGCCCATGTCTATCAGAACAATGGGCGGGACCTCTCAGTCCTGCCCGAATTTACATTTGATTTCGCCTTCTCGAGTATCGTTTTCCAGCACATCCCAAGCCGCGAAGTAATTGAAAGCTACGTTCGGGAAGTGCACCGCCTGTTGCGGCCCGGTGCCCTTTTCAAGTTTCAAGTGCAGGGCGATGCGACCCTTCAGACCGCGCCGGACGATACCTGGTTGGGGGTTCCGTTTTCGGACGACGAGGCGGTGGCGATGGCGGAGGGGAACGGGTTCGAACCTCGCCATCGGCACGGGGCGGGAAGTCAGTATTTCTGGCTCTGGTACTTTAAGCGCTAGCCGTTGATTCCATAGGGAGTTCGACGACTCCCGACGGCTCCTGCCGCCGCGAGGCCCAGTAGCGCTTCATCCTTTCGGAAACCACCAGACGCTCCATCGCTCCCATGCTCTTGCGGCCCCGACGGCGTACATCCGTGTTCGCCGGCGCTGGGGCCATCATGGACTCCAATGCGGAGATGGCAGAATCCAGCCGTCGCCGCTCTTCATACAACTCAGTGAGTGCTTTGCTCAGGTCCATTTGGCGTCCGTCACCGCCACCGCGAGATCAGTTTTGCGGCGGCAACTGGAGTAATCATACACCAGAACCCGTAGTTAAGAAAGATAAGATTTCACGCTATCTCGTTAAAAACGGCCAACTTCCAGTCAATGTATATCCATATTTACTTACCGCAATATATGCACCCGCAGCCAGTAGGAGGAGTACCAGGAGGACTATTCCCAAGGTCAATGCCCACGGGAAACGCTTGTTCTCCCGATGGAGGACCAGGAGATAGCTCGCAAACACACCGCCGAAATACAGTACCACCATAGGGGCGGCGAAGATGGTGAGGTTAAAGATATCGGGCGTCGGGGTCAAGATTGCGGCCACTACGACGATGATCAGGATGGCGTACCGTGAGTTGGCCAACAAGAACTTGGGAGTGGTGATTCGAAGCAGCGTGAGGAAAAAAACCAGGACGGGGAGTTCGAAAACCAGGGCCACGCCCAGAATCACATTAACGAACAAATCGAAATAGAAAGAGATTGAAATCATGGGCGTGACGCCCATGCCCGTGCCGATGCCCAGCAGGAACCGCAGGCCCAGGCGGAACGCGACATAGTAGGCAAAGAGGCCGCCGCCAATGAACAAACCCGCGCTGCACAGCACGAACGGGGCGGCCCACCGCCGCTCCCGCTTGTACAGCCCGGGGGCGATAAACGACCAAACCTGATAGAGGATCCAGGGCGAAGCGAGGAAAATCGAGGTCAGGATCGGAAGCTTGAGCCAGATGATATTGAACTGCTCCATGGGCTCGATTGCGACCAGATCGGGCTTGAGCCCCAACGATGTGAGCGCTGCGGCGGCGGGTGCGCGCACGGCGTTCCAGAGTTCTGCGGTGAAGGTCAGGCTGGCGACGAACGCGACGCCAAACCCCATCAGAATCTTGATGATGCGGGACCGAAGCTCCTCCAGGTGCTCGAGGAACGACATGCGCAGCATCCCTTCGTCCTCGTCGTCCTCGGGCTCTTCCGCCTCGGCGCTCTTCGGCGGAGCGGGCGGCGCCGGAGGCGGAGCGGGTTTGGCCTCCGCCACCGCCGGTACGGAGGCCGCAGCCGCTGTGTCGCCGTAGTCGCGGTTCTCGTACCCGTACGGATCGTCGTAATAGGAAAGGCTTTCCGCCGCGGGTGTGGGATCACCCGCGGCGGACGGCAAGGGTTCTTCCGCGGAGGTCTTGTTGGCCTCCGGATGCTGCTGATCTGACATGGCTATCCGAACAACCTAGGTTGCCAGCGAAGCCCCTTCGCCGGTGCGAACGCCATTCGGGCCGGTCTCCATGACGGGCTGCTGTTGGCCAGCGTCCGCCGTCTCGACGGTCCCGGAATCCGCGTCGCCTACGGGCACGGCGCCTTGCGCCACGGTGCCTTCAGGAGCCTGAACCGGACTGTCGGCGCCCGAACTTGCAGCAGCGCCTACTGATGTCGTGGTGGTGGCCGAAGCCGAGTCCTGCGTCGAGTTGTACCCAGAATCGTACCCGGTGTCGTAATACGAATCGTAGTTGTACGTGTTCTGGATATCCGCCGCATAACCCTGGGTCACTTCCTTAAGCGATTGGGTCTCCGTTTCGATGGAAGCCATCTCCCGGTCGAACTGAGCCTTCAGATCGCTGGAAGCCCGCCGGAACTCACCGATCGCTTTTGCAACGTTGCGACCCAACTCCGGCAATTTCTTCGGTCCGAAAATGAGCAGGGCCAGGACAAAGATAAACACGGTCTCCTGCCAGCCCAGTGGACCCATCGGACATCCTCCTGCGCGAAATGCGACATGCTCATGATACCAAACGCCTCTTCGGTTGAGCCCCAGCGCCCCTTTGTGATGTACTGCACCCATGAGGCTCATGGCCTTCTTTCTCGCCCTTCTACCCGCCGCCGGGCAAGTGACGCTGAATCAGGTCTCCGACCGCATCACCATCGATATCGACGGCAAGCCATTCTCCGCTCTTTTCGTCGGCGCGTCCGTCAAAAAGCCGTATCTGCATCCTGTGCGGGCCGCTTCCGGTACCGTTGTCAGCCGGCTTTTTCCGATGGAGGCCGTCGAGGGAGAGAGCCGCGACCATCCGCACCACCGCGGCCTTTGGTACACGCACGGCGACGTCAACGGGATCGATTTCTGGGCTGAAGGCGCCGATGCCAGGCGTGGAACCGTGGTGCTCAAGAAGATCGTGGACATCAAGAGCGGTAAAAAGTCCGGTTCGCTGACCGCCAATTTCGATTGGACCAGCAAGCAGGGCCACGTGCTGCTCACCGAAACGCGGCGGATGACGTTCCACTCGCACCCCACGCTGCGCATCGTGGATGTCGATCTGACGCTCTCCGCGCCGGCCAAGGCGGTGCTCGGCGATACGAAGGAGGGCACGTTCGCCATCCGCCTGGCCGAACCGCTGATCGAGAAGAACGGCGGCCGGCTGGTGAATTCCGAGGGCCTCGCGGGCATGAAACAGGTGTGGGGCAAGCGCGCCCCCTGGGTGGATTACAACGGGAAGATCGGCGAGGAAGCCCTGGGCGTGGCGATCTTCGACCACCCCGCCAATCCCAAGCACCCCACCTACTGGCACGCGCGCGACTACGGCCTGTTCGCCGCGAATCCGTTCGGCGAGCACGATTTCTACAACGACAAGACCAGGAACGGCAGCCTGACCGTGGAGCCCGGCGCCCCGCTGCGGTTCCGCTACCGCGTGGTGGTCCATCCGGGCGACGAGAAGTCAGCCGGCATCGCCGAACTCTACAGGAAATTCGCCGCGGAGAAGTGATGCGGATTCACGTCATCGGCGGCGGGCTGGCAGGGACGGAAGCCGCCTGGCAGGCCGCCGCGGCGGGCCTCTCCGTAGCGCTCTATGAGATGCGTCCGCTGCGGCAAACCGCTGCGCATCGCACCGGGCGCCTGGCGGAGCTGGTCTGCTCCAATTCGCTCAAGAGCGAAAGTGAGAACAGCGCGCCGTGGCAACTGAAACGAGAGCTGCGGAGGCTCGATTCGCTGCTGCTGCGCGCCGCCGCGACGGCCCGCGTGCCCGGCGGGCATGCGCTCACGGTCGATCGGGAGGTGTTCGCGGAAGAGATCGAATCGGCGATCGCCGGGCATCCGCGCATTGAACTCCGGCGGGAGGAAGTGACCGCGCTGCCCGAAGGCGAGCCGGTGATTGTCGCCAGCGGGCCGCTTACCAGCGACGCACTGGCGCGCGACATCGCCGCCCGCACCGGGTCGTCGCACCTCTACTTCTACGACGCGATCAGCCCCATCGTGGACGCCGAAACGATCGACTTCTCGATCGCGTTTCGCGCTTCGCGCTACGGCAAGTCGCTCGACGGCGGCGACGACTACGTGAATTGCCCATTCGACAAACCGCAATACGAGGCCTTCGTGGATGCCGTGCTGGCGGCCGGGAGCGTCGACGCGCACATCCCCGAAGATGCCTGCCCGGCGAAGGTTCCGTTCTTCGAAGCATGCCTGCCGATTGAGGAACTGGCGCGCCGCGGGCGCGACACACTACGCTTCGGCCCCATGAAGCCGGTTGGCCTGGAGGATCCCCGCACCGGCCGCCGGCCCTATGCCGTGGTGCAGCTCCGGCAGGAGGACCTGCGCGCCGGGAGCTACAACCTGGTGGGCTTCCAAAACCACATGAAATTCGGCGAACAGGCGCGCGTGCTACGCCTGATCCCCGGTCTGGCGAACGCGTCGTTCCTTCGCTACGGTCAGATGCACCGCAACACGTACATCAACGCGCCCGCGCTGCTCACATCAACGCTGCAACTCCGCGCCGATCCCCGCATCTTCTTCGCGGGCCAGATTTCGGGCGTCGAAGGCTACGTCGAATCGATCGCCACGGGGCTGCTCGCTGGCCGGAACGCCGCTTCCTTCGTCGCCGGCGAGCCGCCGCGTCCGGCGCCACGCGAAAGCGCACTGGGCTCGCTCTGCGCCTACATCTCCGGCGCCGACCCGCGCCGCTATCAGCCGGCGAACATCGCCTTCGATCTCTTTCCGCCGCTCGACGAACAGACGAAGCACCGCCTGCGGCAGGACAAGAAGGCCCGGCACGCCGAGGTCTGCCGCCGCGCGATGGAAGCGCTGGAGGCCTACCGGGCGGTCCATGTCTGAACTGGAGGGCTACGTTGAGGCGTACCTGGCGAGCCTCGCCAGGGAGAACGCTTCTCCGCACACCCTTCGCAACTACGGCATCGACCTGCGCGATTTCGCCGCCTACTTCACGCCGCCCGGAGGGGAGCCACCGGCGCCGGCGGAGTTCAACCCCTTCACGGTTCGTGAATGGCTGGGAAGCCTTCACGCGCGTGGCTTGACCGCCGCAACCGTGCGCCGCAAGTTAGCCGCTCTCCGCTCGTTCTTCCGGCACTTGCAGCGCGAAGGTGTTCTGATCGTCAACCACGCGAAATCGGCACGCACACCCAAGTCCTTCCAGAAGTTGCCCGACGTCCCTTCCGCCGAACTGGTCAACGGCCTGATCGACGAAATCGCCCTCGGCAGGCTCGACCGCCCCTTCCCCGCCCGCGACCTGGCGATCTTCGAACTGCTCTACGGCTGCGGCCTGCGAGTGAGCGAACTCACCGGCCTCGACCTGACGGACGTTGATCGCGGCGAACACTGGCTCCGCGTCCGCGGCAAGGGCCGGAAGGAGCGACAGGTCCCCTATGGCGGCAAGGCGGCCACGGCGCTCGAGCACTGGCTCGCCACCCGCCAGCCCGCGGACCCGGCGGACCGGGCCGTCTTCCTCAACCACAAAGGCCGCCGCCTGACCGCCCGCGGCGTCAGTTGGCTGGTAAAGATGTACGCGACGGCGCTCACGCCGGACCCGTCGCTCCACCCCCACTCCTTCCGCCACGCCTTCGCTACCCACCTGCTCTCCTCCGGCGCCGACCTTCGAGCGATCCAGGAATTGCTCGGCCACGCGCGCCTGTCTACCACCCAGAAGTACACGCAGGTCTCGCTGACCGACATCATGGCGGTGTACGACAAGGCGCACCCGAAGGCGTGACCGGGGCGAGGTCCGTCGAGGGGAAGTTTGGCTGGGAAAAACACCCTAGCCTTGGGTAAAGCGCACGAACGCAGGGACCGATACCTGTACTAGGATGGCTTCGCGGCGGACTGAGCACGGTAGCGCAAGAGCCGGCGGCAGGGCAGGGCGGCTTGACACCCCTGTGCGCGGGCAGCGATTCTTGATAGGTGGTCTTGGCCGCCACGCAGAAAGCCCCGGCCCCTCGATTTCCGGACGTCCCTAATCTATGAACGCCCCATCCACCGCAGACCGCCCGGTAGTTGTCATCCGGCCCTCCAAGGGCTGGGTCGACCTGTCGTTGAACGAGCTTTGGGTGTATCGGGAACTCGTTTATTTTCTTGCTGTTCGCGAGATCAAGGTGCGCTACAAGCAAACGGCTGTAGGCGTCGCCTGGGCAGTGATTCAACCGGTCATGACCATGGTCGTGTTCAGCGTCTTCTTCGGCCGGTTGGGCAAAATGCCGTCCGAGGGTGTCCCCTATCCGCTGTTCAGTTTCTCGGGCCTCGTTCCGTGGACGTTCTTCGTCAACGGGTTGGCGCAGTCTTCCAATAGCCTGGTGGGGAATGCGAACCTGATCACGAAAGTCTATTTTCCCCGGCTGGTGATCCCGATCGCGGCCATTCTGTCCGGATTGTTGGATTTCCTGATCGCTTTCGGCTTATTGGTGATCATGATGATCGGCATGGGGTATCCGCCGGACTGGAAGGTCCTCTGGCTTCCGTTCTTCCTGCTGCTCGCGGTGACGACTTCCCTCGGGGTTGGCCTGTGGCTGTCCGCGCTGAACGTGGAGTATCGGGACGTTCGCTATATTGTTCCGTTTCTGTCCCAGTTCTGGATGTTCGCGACGCCGATTGCGTATTCATCGAGTTTGCTCAGCGAACCGTGGCGGACCCTCTACGGGCTGAATCCGATGGTTGGCGTTGTGGAAGGATTCCGTTGGTGTCTGTTAGGCCGAAGCAGCCCGCCCGGGGCCGTCACCGCCGTATCCGCGGCGATCGCTCTGTTGCTGCTGATCTCGGGACTCTTCTACTTCCGCCGGATGGAGCGGACTTTTGCCGATGTGGTGTGACAGGAATCGATGACACGTCTGTTTCGAAAAGCCGCGGGTTTCTTCCGTCACTTCGCTGACTGGGCGCGGGGCGTCCGCCTGGATGCACCCCACATGCCGCTCTGGGACGCCATACGGTTTCACAGTCATCCGCTGCGAGGGGCGCTTCATCACTACGCCGGGTTGTCGCACTCCCCAGGGCCCGAACGGATCCGCCTCAAGAACTTCGGAACGTCCATTTGGATTCGTCCGAACACGTCCGACTATTCGGTGTACCGCCAGGTGTTCGTCGATCTCGAATACGGTCTTCTCGAAAAGCTCGAGAACGTGAACACGATCCTGGATTGCGGAGCGAATGTCGGGCTGGCGTCGGTGTACTTCTTGAGCCGTTTTCCCGCCGCCAGGGTCGTTTCCGTCGAACCGGATCCTGAGAACGCGGCCGTGGCCAGGCGCAACCTCGAGCCCTTCGGCCAGCGGGTACAGTTGGTGCAAGCGGGCGTTTGGGGTCAGAGCACGACCCTGGCTCTGGTGCCGAGTTCGTACGGCGCTGGAAACAAATGGGGTATCTCTGTCCGCGCCGCCGCGCCCGAGGATGGGCCGGAGGTGGTCCGGCTTCCGGCCGTGGACATCCCCGCGCTGATCGCCAAGTCCGGCGGCGCTGCGATCGATATTCTGAAGATCGACATCGAGCGAAGCGAGATTGAAGTGTTCGGGCCGAGCAGCGCCGCGTGGCTCCCCTCGATTCGCAACCTGGTCATCGAGCTCCACGGGGACGATTGCGACGAGGCGTTCTTCGGCGCGCTTCGTGAATGGAAGTACCGATTGGACCATTTTGGGGACCTCACGTACTGCTTCCACCTGGAGCGCGGGACGCAGGATAGCGCCACGCCGGCCGCGAGCGGCGCAGCCCCGATGGATGCCCGTTCTCGCTCCTGACACCCATGTCCACAGCCATCATCCAAGCACGGGATCTTGGTAAGCTCTACCGGATCGGCTCGCGCGCCAGAGGCTACAAAACGTTGCGCGACCAGATCAGCGGATGGTTTGGTCTCCTTGGCCGCAATGGCGGTGCTCGGGCCCAGGCCCGCGCCGAGAGCGAGTTCTGGGCGCTCCGCGAGATCGCCTTCGACGTGAATGAAGGGGACGTCATCGGCGTGGTGGGTCGGAACGGCGCCGGCAAAAGCACTCTCCTCAAGGTCCTTTCCCGCATCACCAGCCCGACCACGGGTTCCATTGAGATCCGTGGGCGCGTGGGCTCGCTGCTCGAGGTCGGCACCGGGTTCCACCCGGAGCTGACGGGCCGGGAAAACACATACATGAACGGTGCGATCCTCGGCATGTCGCAGGCCGAGATCAACAGCAAGTTCGACGACATTGTCGACTTCGCCGAGGTGGCCAAGTTCATCGACACGCCGGTCAAGCACTATTCGAGCGGCATGTACCTGCGGCTTGCCTTTGCCGTGGCCGCGCACCTCGAACCGGAGATCCTCATCGTGGACGAGGTCCTGGCGGTGGGAGACGCGGCTTTCCAGAAGAAGTGCCTCGGCAAGATGGGAGAAGTGGCCGCGCGAGGGCGAACGGTGTTGTTTGTAAGCCATAACATGGTGGCGGTCGAGAAGCTTTGCACGCGAGGCATTGTTCTCGATCAAGGGCGGCTGGCCTTCGACGGATCGGCAAGCGACGCCGTGGCTCGCTACCTGCAGGGCAATGGCTCTCTGGAGGCGCAGGATCTCCGCTCGGCTGGGCGCCGTGGGGGTTCGGGCGAGGTCCGGATCACGCGCTACGAGGTGATCTCGGCTACCGGAGCCTTGTTACGGGCTGGCCAGCCGATCACTATCCGGCTTCATTTCGAGTGCCATCAACGCATCTCCAAGCCGAGTTTCGCGGTCTCCATTGTTTCCCGCGGTGGGCAGGTTCTGTTTTCGGTCTACACGTCGGACCTTGGTTACGACATCCCCGAGATCGTCTCCGACGGCCACATCGATCTCGAGATACCGCACCCCAATCTGCTCGCGGGCAGCTATCTGCTCCATTTCGGAATCGCGGACGACGTCACCAACCAGTGGTACGACCTGGTTACCGAAGGCGCCGAGTTGGAGATCGAGGCCGCCGACGTCTATGGAACCGGCCGCCAGCGGGCTGCCGCCTACAGCCTGTTGTTCTACCCCTGCCGCTGGTCGCTCACCACCGCGGCTCGTGAAGTCTCCGGCCCGGCGGGTGAGCGTTCGTGAAGCGCTGGCTCGTATTGGGAAGCGGCGCGATCGTGCAGGAGGCGTTCCTCCCCGCCTTTTCGTTTCTCGGATGGCTGGACGGGACGACGGTCGTCGATCTCTCCATCCCCCCTACCCTCCGTGACTCACTTCCCGGAGTTCGGTTCGTTGAGGCGGATTTTCGAGAGTACCTGAAGGCAGTCCGGCCCGACGATGCGGCAGCGGCGGTCATCACGTTGCCGAACCGCTTTCACGAAGAGGCCGCATCGCTGTGCCTCGAGGCCGGCATGGACGTCCTTTGCGAGAAGCCGCTGGCGCTTGAGAAGGAGGTTTGTCTTCGCCTGGGCCGCTTGGCCCAAGCAAAGGGCCGACTTCTCGGCGTGAACATGATTCTGAGGCGGTATCCCGCCTACCGCGTGGCGAAGCGGCTGCTCGCCGCCGGCCTCCTTGGGCGCTTGGAAGCGATCCACGTCGAGCAGGGCGGCGCCTTCTCCTGGCCCGCACGGTCGCTGGCCCCGTTTCTCCCCGAGAACGGCGGCGTCTTCGCGGACATCGGTGTCCACTACCTCGACTTGGCCGAATGGTTTGCGGGGCCCCTGGAGATGGCCGATTACCGCGACGACTGGCAGGGTGGCGTCGAAGCGGACGTGCAAGCCTCGCTCCGGTCGCAGGAGGGGGTCCGGGTCGATCTGTCTCTGTCGAGGCTGCGTCCACTGGCCAACCAGTTCCTGCTCACCGGCTCAGCCGGAACGCTCACCATTCCCCCCGGGAGCATCGACCGGTTGATCTTCCGGCCCGCGGGCAGCGGTGAGGAGATCGACATGATCGCCAGGCGCCCCTTCCAGTCGGTGGCCGCCGATCCCTCGTTCGCGGCCTGCTTCGCCGAACAGCTCCAGCTCTTTTCCGCCGGGATCGGCCGCCGGGAGTCCCCGGATAGCGATGCCTTTGTCGCGGCGAGAGCCTCAGGCCTGGTTGAGCAGGCGTATCGCGCGCGACGCCTGCCCGGACCGCGCCAAGGCACGGATGATCCCCGGCCGCGACTCCAACCGGCTGCGGTTGCGGTGACGGGCGCTACCGGCTTTGTCGGCTCGCACCTGGTCGAGCGGTTGGTGGAGGCCGGCTTCGAGCGCCCGCGAGTGTTGATTCGCGGGCCCAGAACGCTGGCGCCGATCGCCCGGCTGCCTCTCGATTTCCGGCAAGCGGACCTGCTCGAGCCGGCGGCCGTGCAGCAGGCGTTCGAAGGGTGCCGCTACATCTTTCACCTCGCCTACGGGCGCGACGGGGAAGGACGCGACCGGGTAACCGTTGACGGCACGAAGAACATCGTCGAGGCGGCGATCGCCGCCAAGGCTGAGGTGGTCGTCGTTCTGAGCACGGTCAACGTACTTGGTTGGCCCGAAGGGATGACCGACGAGACCGCGCCCTACCGGCCCGCGGGTGGCGAGTACGGCCGCTCCAAAGCGGCGGTGGAGCGTTGGTGTTTGGAACGTGCACGGACCTCCCCGTCCACGAGGATCGTCCTTCTCCTGCCTTCGGCGGTGTTCGGCCCACGCGGAAAGACGTTCACGGATCTGCCCGCGACCCTCGCTTCCACGGGAGCTTTCGGCTGGATCGCCGGAGGCAGCGGTCTGGCGAATTACGTATACGTGGACAACCTGGTGGACGCGATCATTCTGGCTGCGGCCCGTCCCGAGGCGCATGGACAGCGTTTTATCGTCAACGACGGCTGTACAACCTGGCGGCAGTTCCTGACGCCGATCGTTGCGCCCTGGCTGCCATCGCTCAGAGACTATCAGCCCGGTGAACTGGCTCGCGCGGAGTCCGCCGGACGGCGCCAGGGTGGTCTTCGCAAGGCCTTGCAAGCCCTCGCCGCTCAGCCGGATTTCCGGCGCGAGCTGCTCGCCAGTTCCATTGGCCCGCTCGCACGGAGGCTGGGCAACCTGACCGGTGTCGGTGTGCGCAAGCCTTCCACCCAGACTCGCATCACGGCTCCGCCAAGCCCCGTTTCGAAAGGGGCGCCACCGGCTTGGATCGAGGATCTTTTTGGAACCCAACGCACTGACTTCTCCTCCGCGAAAGCTCGCTCCGTACTGGGCTGGTCGAGCCACGTGTCTCTCGAAGAGGGGCAGCGGCGAACCGTAGAGTACCTTCGGCATGCCAAGCTCCACCCCTGACGGTTCGATTGACCCTTCCGGACCCGTGCCTCAGGTGACCGTAGTGGTTCCGGCGTATAACGCCGTCGCCTGGCTGCCGGAAACCCTGGCTTCGATCGCCGGCCAGACTATCCCGCCGGAATGGCTCGAAGTGATTGTCGTCGACGACCAGTCGTCCGACGGGAGTGCAGGGTTGGCCCGTGAGATCCTCGGCCGGAGCGCCCTCCGACACCAGGTCCTCACGGTAACCAACGGCGGCCCGTCCCGCGCACGAAATATCGGGTGGAAGCTCGCCACCGCTCCCTGGATCCAGTTCCTGGACGCCGACGACCTGCTTGTCCCCCACAAGATCGCCCGGCAGTTCGAGGCTGCCACGAACCAAACTGAGCCGCCCGCGGTGATCTACTCGCCCTGGACCAGGCTCACCGGTACGGGCGGCGATTGGAAGGCCGATGACTTCATCGAGCGTCCCGCCATCGGAGACGATCCGATCATGGACCTGCTGCATGTGCGCAACTTCATTGCGGTTGGCTCTTACCTCATGTCCCGGCGATGGCTGGAGCGGGTTGCCGGCTTCGACGAGAGCCTCTCGCTGATCGAAGACGTCCATCTGCTGCTCCGGGTCGCCATGGCCGGTGGGCGGTACCTCGAAGCGTCGTCGCCGGAGCCTCTTTTCTTCTACCGATGCCGCCGAGGCGAGTCCCTTTCCAGCCAGTCACCCATCACGTTCTCCCGCGCCCAAGCTCGCAACCTACAGCTTGTCCAGGAGTTTTGGGAACAGAACAGCATGCTGACGCCGGCGCGGAGACGCCTGCTGCTGGAGCAGTACCAGGGCCCGCTCCATATCTTTGCCGAGGCCGGGGGCCAACCCTTCGATGAGCTGTACCGCCGAGTGCTCGCGCTCGACCCCCATTGGCTGCCCTCCGGCCCACCCCCCTTGCGCTTGCTCTCCAGACTGGTCGGCTATCGCCGGGCCGAGTGGGCGTCCGTCGCCTACCGTCGCCTCCGTGGCCGCCGCCACCGGTAAGATTTCGGCGAAATCAGCCGATGAGCTACTGGACGCATGGTCGGTTACGCACTATCTCACTACGAAGTCCTCGAGAAGCTGGGCGAGGGCGGCATGGGGCAGGTCTGGAAAGCGCGCGACGTCCGCCTCGGCCGTCCAGTGGCGCTCAAGGTGCTCAACTCGACGTTCTCTGAGGACCCCGAGTTCCGCCGCCGGTTCCTCCGCGAAGCCAAGGCCATCTCCGTTCTGAATCACCCGAACATCTGTACGCTCTTCGATATCGGCGAGGAGAGTGGCCTGCCGTTCCTGGTGATGGAACTGCTGGAAGGCCAGTCGCTGGCGGCGCGCCTGCAGGAGGGCCCGCTCCCGGCGCAGGAAGCCGTACAGTACGGCGCCCAGATCGCCGACGCGCTCGAAGCCGCGCACCGCAGCGGAATCGTTCACCGTGACTTGAAGCCGGGCAACGTGCTGCTGGTGCGGGCCGGGGCGCAACACACCGCGAAGCTGCTCGATTTCGGCCTTGCCAAGATCGTCCGGCCCGAGAGCGGCACCGAGCCGGCCGCCGCCAGCGCGCCACTCACCCGGGCGGGCATCGTCATGGGCACGCTGAACTACATGGCGCCGGAGCAGATTCAGGGCAAGGAACTCGATGGCCGCACGGACATCTTTTCCTTCGGCGCCCTGCTCTACGAGATGTTGACTGGGACGAAGGCGTTCCGGGGCGAAAGCCAGACTGCGGTGATGACCGCGATCCTGTCCGCCGACCCGCCGCCGGTCTCCGCTCTTTCGCCGGTCTCGCCGCCGGAACTCGACCGCCTGGTCCAGCGGTGCCTGGCCAAGGACCCCGGCGTCCGCTTCCAGTCGGCGAAGGACCTCTTCGCGGAGCTGATGTTTATCGGCCGGCAGTTTTCCGCGCCGGTCGCCCCACCCCCGCTTCCAGCCGTTCGGCGGGGCGGCGGAAAGCTGCCCTGGGCCGTGGCGGCAGCAGCGCTGATTCTGGGGGCGTCCGGGTGGGCGGCAGCCGGATACCTGGCCGGCCGGCCGCCAGCCGCTCCGGGGCCGAAGGTGACGTTCACGGTAAACCCGCCCGCGGGGGAGACACTGCTGTTCACAGGCCTGGCCGCCGGGGCGGCGCTCTCTCCGGACGGAGCCCGTCTCGCGTACGTAGCGACCCTCAAAGGCGCGCCTACGCTGTGGATTCGCAAGTTGGATTCGCTGGACGCGGCGGCGGTGGAGGGCGCTGAGGGCGCCTCTTTCCCGTTCTGGTCGCCCGCCGGCACAAGCATCGCCTTCTTTGCCGGCGGCAAGCTGAAGCGCGTCGATCTGGGTGGCGGAGCCCCGGTCACCGTGGCCAACGCACCTGCCGGGCGCGGCGGCAGTTGGACCCCGGAGCGGACGATGCTCTTCACGGCCGACGCCAGCGGCTCCATCTTCGAAGTGCCGGACACGGGCGGCGAGCCAGTCCGGCTGACGCAGCCCGACCCGGCACGCAAGGAGGATGGCCACTTCTGGCCGCAGGCAATCCCCGGGGGAACACGCTTCCTCTACCTGGCCCGCTCCGTGGAACGATCCGGCAGCCACATCGAGGTGGGCGACCGAAGGGCGCGCGCGGGCGCGCAGAGGCCGCAGCGGATCATTCGCTCCAACTACAATGCCGCCATCGCCGGCGGCTCGCTGTACTTTGTGAACGGCGGCGGGCTGTACCGTCAGTCGATCGATCCGGCTTCGCTGCAACTGGCCGGTGAACCGCAATCCGTGGCCTCCGGCGTGGGGACGCTCATCCACATCAACTACGCTGACTTCTCGGCGGCTCGGGCCGGCGCCGTGGCGTGGCGCCAGGGGGGCCAACCTCTATCGCGCTTAACCTGGTTCGATCGCCGCGGCGCGCCGCAGAGCGCACCCTCCGAACCAGCCGTGCACGTTGCCCTTCGCCTCTCCCCCTCCGCGGCGCAGGCTGTCACGGCGCGCTCGGACGCAGTGACCGGGGTCAGCGACCTGTGGCTGCACGACCTGGCAGCGCCTTCGGCGATGCGCGTGACCTTCGACAGCGGCCGCGATTTCGCGCCGGTGTGGTCTCCCGGCGGCGACCAGATCGCCTTCGCCTCAACGCGCGACGGCGTGGCGAACATCTACATTCGCGCCGCCGCCGGAACCTCCGCCTCGCGCCGGCTGACCCGAAGCGCACGAGCGCAACGGCCGCTCGATTGGGCGCTCGATTCGAAAGTGTTGTACGAGGAAACCGATCCCGATTCGGCCCGCGACCTATGGATCGTGGACGCGGCGGGAACCGGCCAGCCCGTTCGCGTGACCACCTCCGCCGCGAGCGAGGTGCAGGGCCGTTTTTCGCCCGATGGCCGGTGGATCGCTTATGCGTCCGACGAGTCGGGCCGCTTTGAAGTCTATGTGCGGGACCATCCGTTCACCGGCGCGCAATGGCAGGTTTCCACGGCCGGCGGCAAGCAGCCGGTCTGGCGCGGCGACGGCCGCGAACTGTATTTCGTCGCGGAATCCGGCGATCTGATGGCGGCGCCCATCGCCGCCGCCGGTGCGTCGCTCCGGCCGGGTACGCCCGTTCGGCTCTTCACTCTCGAACCAGACACACCCGGGTGGAACGATCACCGGTACGACGTGACGCGCGACGGCCAGCGGTTCTTGCTCCTGGCCCCGGCCAGGGCTGCCGACGGAGCGATTGCCGTGCGCGTGGGGGCGTTCTGAACGTCCGCGGTTAACGCCGCTTCCGGAAAAACTCCTGGAGCAGGGCCAGGCAATCGGCCGCGAGCACGCCCTCCGCCACCTCCACCCGGTGATTGAGCAAATCCGAATCGGCGATCCGGAACTTGCTCCGCACGCCGCCGAAACGGAGGTCGCGCGCGCCGAAGACCAGGCGCCGGACCCGCGCCGCCACCAGGGCGCCCGCGCACATCACACACGGCTCCAGGGTGACGTAGAGCGTGCATTCCTCCAGCCGGTAGTTGCCCGCCGCCGCCGCGGCGTCGCGCAGCACCAGCATTTCGGCGTGGGCGGTCGGGTCGCGGCGTGAGACGGGTGCGTTGCCCGACGCGGCGATCACCTCCCCCTCGCGCACTAACACCGCGCCCACGGGCACTTCGCCCGCCTCCCCGGCCGCCGCCGCCAGGCGCAGGGCCTCCCGCATGAACCGTTCGTCGTTCACCGGCGCTCCCCGCTCATCCGCCGATTTCGACGGCCGGTCCGATTCTTGACGCCGTCTATCCGGTAGAATTTGGAAAGCCGACCATCCCACCCCGAAGATCGTAAAGGCAACATGCGGTACCTATCTCTCATCGCCAAGAACGCGCTGCGCAACCGGCGCCGGAGCATCCTCACTATATGTAGCATCGCCGCCAGCTTGTGCCTGCTCGGCGTGCTCTTTGCGATCTATAACGCGTTTTACCTCTCGGGCGACGATTCGGAGGCGAAATCGCTGCGGCTGGTCACGCGCAACAAGGTCTCGCTCACCGTGCCCATGCCCTACTACTACGGCGCCCAGATCGCAGGTCTGCCGCATGTGAAAGCGGTGGCGGTTTCGCAGTGGTTCGGCGGAACCTACAAGGACGAGCGCGACCAGGCTAATTTCTTTGCGCGGTTCGCGGTGGAACCCGAGAAGTGGTTTGAAGTACGGCCGGATTTCGTTCTTCCCGACGACCAGAAGAAGGCCTTTACCGCCGAGCGGACCGCCTGCATGCTCGGCAAGAAGCTGGCCGACCGGCTCGGCGTCAAGGTGGGCGATCGGCTGGCGCTCAAGGGCGACATCTTCCCCGGCGACTACGACTTCAACGTGCGCGCAATCTACGACGGCGTGGAAGACAACGAAACCATGTTCTTCCACCTCAAGTACCTCTTCGAGAGCCTGCCCGCCGGCCGCCGCGACTTCGCGGGAACGTTCACCATCCTGGTGGATGCACCGGAGAACGTTGAGCCTGTGCAGCGCGCCGTGGACGCGCGCTATGAGAACGCCAGCGTCCAGACCCGCACCGAGACCGAGAGCCAGTTTCAACTCAGCTTCCTCAGCTTCCTGGGCAACGTGAAGCTCTTCCTGCTGAGCATCTGCGGAGCGGTCACGTTCACGATTCTGCTGGTCTCGGCGAACACCATGGCCATGTCCGTGCGCGAGCGCGCCAGGCAGCACAAGGTCATCGGCGCAGCCGTGCTCGACCTCTCCAAGCCCGAGGACAAGGCTCACTACGACCG
>DALYJJ010000003.1:83921-92114 GCA_031969915.1 Bryobacteraceae bacterium
GCGCGAGCGCGTGCGGGAGGTGGGCGTGCTGAAGACACTTGGCTTCACGACGGAAGCGGTCTTGTGGATCATCATGGCGGAGGCGGCTTTGATCTCGCTGCTCGGCGGGCTGGTGGGCTGTCTGTTCGCGGCGGGCTTGTGCACCGTGGTGCGCAGCGCGACGTTCTTCCAGCAGTTGCGAAACCTTACTTTGGAGCCGCGCGTGGCTCTGGTCTGCCTGGGAGTGGCCGCGGTCATCGGCCTGGTGAGTTCGTTCGTGCCTGCGCGCGCCGCCGCCCGAACCACCATCCTGGATGCCCTGCGCTATTCCGGTTAGGAGACAGCTATGAAGATTCCCTTCTCCTACAACGTGCGCAATCTGACCGAGCGCCGGGGCACGACGATCATGACTGCGCTGGGGATCGGCCTTACCGTCTCCGTGCTGCTGGCGGTGCTCGCGCTGGTGAACGGCCTGCAAACGGCGTTCCAGTCGAGCGGGAATCCGCTGCACGTGCTGGTGATGCGCAAGGGTTCCACCTCCGAACTGGTCAGCAACTTCACGCGGCAGCAGTACAACGACCTGAAGTTCAAGGCGGGCATCGCCCGCCGCGGCGAGGAACCGATGGTTTCGCTCGAAATGGTGATGGTGATCAACCTGCCGCGCGTGGACGCGCCGGAGGGCGCGAATGTCACGCTGCGCGGGCTGCCGCCCATCGGCTTCACGATGCGCGAGGAGTTGAAGCTCAAGAGCGGCCGTCTGTTTCAGGAAGGACGGCGCGAGGTGGTGGTCGGCAAGTCGATCGCCGAGCGGTTTCCCGACGCACGCCCCGGCGGCACGCTCAAGTTCGGCCGCGGGACGTGGGAGGTGGTGGGCGTGATGGACGGCGGGCAGTCGGCTTTCAACAGTGAGATCTTCGCCGACCTGAACCAGGTGAGTTCGGATTACAACCGCAGTGAGGTGCTGAGTTCCGCGCTCGTGCGGGCTACCGATTCAGTGGCCGTCCAGGCGCTGATGAACGACCTCAATGCCGACACACGGCTGAACGTGGAGGCGCGCCTGGAGAAAGAGTACTTCGCGTCGCAAACCTCGTCCGCCGCGCCCATCCAGTTTCTGGGAATCTTTGTCTCGGTGATCATGGCCGTGGGCTCCTGTTTCGCGGCGATGAACACCATGTATGCGGCGGTGGCACGCCGGTCGAAGGAGATCGGTACTCTGCGCGTGCTGGGGTTTTCGCGGGGCAGCATCCTGTTCAGCTTCTTCCTGGAGGCGCTGGCGTTGTCGGCGCTGGGCGGCGTGTTGGGCATTCTCCTGGTGCTTCCGCTGAACAACGTGACCACGGGCATCGGTAGTTTCGTGACGTTCAGCGAGATCGCGTTCAACTTTGAGGTGAGCCCGGCGATCATGGCGGTGGGCGTCGGGTTCGCCTTGATTGTAGGCGCGCTGGGCGGCCTCTTCCCCGCCGGGAACGCGGCCCGAAAAGAGATCCTGGTGGCGCTGAAGGAAACCGAATAGGCGTTTATGGAAACGAAACCGGAACTGAAAAGCCTGCGCATCGAACGCGGCAAACGGCGCGCGGACGAGCCGTCGCCGTGGGCTGTGCGCTGGATTTTGGGGGGCATCATCGTTCTCCTGCTGCTCGGCGCGGGCAACTTCGTCTATAGCCGTATCAACGCCGCCACCGAAGTCGAAGTGCTGCGCGTGACACGCCCCGCGGCCGGCGCGGCGGCGGTGGGGCCGGTGGTCTTGAACGCTACCGGCTACATCGTGGCGGCACACAAAATCCAAGTCGCCTCGAAGGTGCTCGGCAAAGTAGCGTGGATCGGCGTCGACAAAGGCGATTCGGTCAAAGAGGGGCAGGTGATCGTCCGCCTGGAGGATGACGAGTATCGCGCCCAACTGCAGCAGGCGCGCGGCCAGTCGCTGAACCTGGAAGCGCGGCTGCAGGAACTGCTCAACGGATCGCGTCCGGAGGAGATCGAAGTGGCGCGCGCCAACGTCAACCAGGGCAAGGCGGAACTTCAGAACGCGCAGGTGAACCTGGACCGCACCCGCAAGCTGGTGGCCGAGGGCGTGTTCGCCCGGCAGCAACTGGACGACGCCGTGGCGCGGTTCGATTCGCAGGCGGCGCGGGTGGCCGCGCTCGAACGTACGTTCGAACTCGTGAAGATCGGCCCGCGGCAGGAGCAGATCGCCGCCGTTCGCGGGCAGATCGAACAGGCCAGGGGAGCGGTCTCGTTCTATGAGACGCAGTTGAAGAATACTGAGATCAAGGCGCCCGTCAGCGGCACGATCCTCGAACGCGGCGTGGAGAAGGGTGAGTTCGTCACCACCAGCTTCGTCGGTGAGCGCGGCGCCAAGGGCTACGTTGTCACGCTGGCGGATCTCAAGGATCTCGAAGCCGAACTCGACATCAGCCAGAACGACTTCGCCAAGCTGAAGTGGAGGCAGAAAGCGGTGGTGACCACCGACGCCTACCCGGACAAGAAATACGAAGGGATCATCGACGAGATTTCGCCCGAAGCGAACCGGCAGAAGGCCACCGTTCAGGTGAAGGTGAAGGTGCTCAATCCGGATGAGTTCCTGCGCCCCGAGATGAACGCGAGCGTGGCGTTCATTTCCGACGCACCGTCGCGCACCAGCGCCGCTCCGGAGAAGACCGTGGTGTACATCCCGTCCGGCGCGGTACGCGGCGACTCCGTCTTCGTGATCCTGAACGGCAAGGCGGTGAAGCGTCCGGTTCGCACCAGCGGCAGCACGGCGCAAGGGATTCGAGTGGAGGAGGGCCTGATCGGCGGGGAGGACCTCATTCTGAATCCGCCGGCGGACTTGAAGGACGGAACCAAAGTAAAACAGAAGGGATCGGCATGAGCGAAACGGTCATTGCAACGAGCCAACTCACCAAGGAGTTCATTCGCGACGAGTTTCACGTGGTCGCGCTGAAGGACGTCGACATCGAGATCCACAAGGGCGAGTTCGTGGCGCTTATGGGGCCTTCCGGGTCGGGCAAGTCCACGCTGCTGCACTTGATCGCGGCAATGGACCGCGCCTCGGGCGGTGAGATCCGCGTGCTGAACCAGGACCTCAGGAAGATCAGCGACCGGGCCCTGGCCCACTGGCGCAACGTTCACATCGGGTTCATTTTCCAATCGTTCAACCTGATTCCGGTGCTGACCGCGCTGGAGAACGTGGAACTGCCGCTCAAGCTGACCAACCTGAAGAAGAAGGAACGCATCGAGCACGCCGAGACGGCGCTCAAGCTGGTGGGGCTCGGCGAGCGCATGGGGCACATGCCGCGCCAGCTTTCCGGCGGGCAGGAGCAACGCGTGGCCATCGCGCGCGCCATCGTCACCGATCCCGACCTGATCCTCGCCGACGAGCCGACCGGAAACCTGGACGCAAACTCCGCGCAGGAAGTGCTGACCCTGCTGTCGCGCCTGAATCAGGAATTCGGCAAGACGATCATCATGGTGACGCACGACCCGCACGCCGCCCGTTTCGCCTCCAAGGTGCGCTATCTCGAAAAGGGCGAACTGCTGCCCGAGGGCCAGGCGCCGGCCGATTGGGCGATACCCGCTAAGGCCTAGTGCCCCGCACCCCGCTGCACTTCCCGGAACAGCCAGGCCTTGGCCACCACCCAGTCGCGCTTGACGGTGGCCGGAGAGATGTCGAGCACCTCCGCCGTCTCTTCGATGGTGAGCCCGCTGAAGTAGCGTAGCTCGACGATCTTCGCCTGCTGGGCATCCATCTGCGAAAGCCCGTTGAGAGCGTCGTCGAGCGCAACCAGATCCAGGTCCTTCTGTTCCGGGGCGCCGATCGCTTCATCCAGCGCGAGCGTTAGTGCGCCGCCACCGCGTTTCGCGGTGCGATGCGCGCGCGCGTGATCCACCAGAATCCGGCGGAGCATCTGCGCGGCGACGCCGAAGAAGTGCGCGCGGTTCTGCCACTGCACGCGGTTCTGGTCCACCAGCCGCAGGTAGGCCTCGTGCACCAAGGCCGTGCCTTGCAGCGTATGACCGGCGCGTTCGCGGCGGAGGTAGAAGTCCGCCAACCGCCGCAGCTCGTCGTAGACCAGCGGCATCAGTTGCTCCAGAGCCTGGCGGTTGCCCTTGCTCCAGTCCACCAGCAACTGAGTCACATTACTTGGCTGTCGCTCCTCTGACATCGGCTTGGACATTGTAACAGGAGGGTGCGTTCCCGCTCAGCCGGTGTTTTGTGCCGGTGCGCCGTGCCGGTGCCAGCGAGAGCGATCAGCCCGCCGACGCGCTCGCGCCTACCAGCGCTTCCGAATCCCTTTGCGTGACGCGTCGCCCGCGGGTCCGGAACTGGTACCGCATAATGCTTACGGCGGAGGAGAGCTCGTCGGATCGGATGACCTTGCCCGATACGACGAGACTGAGGCCGCACTCATTGTTCAGCATGGCGGGCCACTCCAGGGCCACCTCAATGTCGCTTCCCGCCGGAAGCGGATTCTCCGCTTCCAAGAGCAACGCCTTACTCGAAATATTGATGGTGCGGCCGACCCCTGTCTTGAGGTTCCTTCGACCTCGCATGACGCGGTAGGTGACCGGTGTTTCGATCGGGTAGCGTTTCGCTCGACGGCGATCCGCGCCATCCCGACTACCTCCGAAAAGCTTCATGACCAGTTTCACAACAATCTCCCTGCTCCTACGAAGCACGGCTGTTTCGTTTAGCTCCGGTACCGGGTGCCGTAAGGGCCTCAGTACCGCAAGCGAATGTTCTTAGTACGCTTCCCATTGTAGTCCTGTTTCCGCGGCATCAAAGAGCAAATTTGTTAATGTTTTGCGAAGGTTGCGGCCGTGGTTGGCAGCCTTGCCGGCAGTTTCGCGGTGGGCGTTTCGTCGAGCGCCCGGGTTATCATGGGTGGACAAGGTATGGCCGCAGAGTGAGTACAGCCAGTGTCCCCGTTCGAACCGAGGACCAAGTACACGGGACCAAGGGGAGCTCCGTCCTCCTGGTTTTGCTGTCGACATTCCTTGGCGCAGCCGCCCAGATGTTGATCAAGACGGGCGCCACGTCGCTCAGCCACACCGGCCCGCTCGCGATGCTGACGAACGTCCGTCTTCTGGCGGGCTACACGCTGTACGCCCTGGTCACCGGATTGATCATCCTGGCCCTGCGCAAGGGGCAATTGTCGATCCTGTATCCGATCATTTCCCTGACCTACGTCTGGGTGACCATTCTGTCGGTCGTAATCCTGAACGAAACCGTCAACCCGTTCAAACTGATTGGCGTGGGCGTCATTGTGCTGGGCGTGGGAGTGTTGGGGTTGGGGAAGGGCGGCTCTCAGTGAACCCGGCGGCAGCGCCCGGGACGCCGGTGTCCTCCATGCTGCTGGTGCTGCTGGCATCCTTCATTGGCTCCTTTGGGGCAGTGTTTCTGAAGTCCGGCGCGGGGCGGCTGCATCGCGACTGGCGAACCCTGGTCTTCAACTACCATCTGGCCGCCGGGGTCGTACTGTTCGTGTTGTCGTCCTACTTCTTCGTGCTCGGAGTCCGGCACGGCGAACTGACGGTCTTGTACCCGATGGTGGCGCTCGGCTACATCTGGACGCTCTTCTGGTCGAGGCTGTTCTTCGGGGAGCCCCTGACGCGCATGAAGTTCCTCGGGATCGGACTCATTTTGGTGGGGATCGCGTTTCTGGGCCTGGGTGGCCGGTAGCCGGGGGACAGGGTAAGGGGGAACACGTACTCCCCTCATTTGCGGGGAGTTTCACGGCCCGGCAAACTCAGATATCCTTGATCGAACGCGCACGACGCGCGCTTGTGCCCCAATGCCCCCACCCTACGAGGATTCTGAACTCGTTCGGGCGCAGTTCAACCGCTTAGTGCAGGAGTTGTTGCGAGGCAAGCTGCACCGCAACACCTTCCAGCCCTGGGAGATTGAGCTGTTGCTGGATATTGAGGCCTGCGCCTTGCGACCCTCCGCGCGCCGCGACGCCCTCAAGCGATACCAGAAAGCGGTGGAGCGGCAGATGGAGCGGGGCGACTCCACTCCGATGAAGCTCTCGGAATACCTGGAACAGCGCCGGATTCGGCGAGAGAACCCGGCGGGGGAAGCGCCGGTGACGCAATAGCTCCCACTCGGAGCCAGCGCTTGCGGGCGATCTCGCGTATTATGGCGAATGGAGGAGCCTGGGTCGCGCCCGCGCTACCCCGGCGCTGGGGGAAACGATATGAAACGGACGATCCTGATTGTCATGATGGGGTTGGCCTGCTGGACGCCGGCCGGGTTGGGGCAGGCAAAGCGGCGCGTGGCGGTGATGAACTTCGACTACGCGACGGTGCAATCGAGCGCGGCGGCGATCTTCGGCAATAACCTCGACGTCGGCAAGGGCATCGCCGACATCCTGGTGGATAAGCTGGTGACCGCCGGCACCTACTCGGTGATTGAGCGGAAGGCGATCGACAAGATCCTGGCCGAGCAGAACTTCTCCAACAGCGACCGTGCCGATCCGGCTTCGGCGGCGAAGATCGGCAAACTGCTGGGAGTGGACGCGATCGTGATCGGCAGCATCACCCAGTTCGGCCGGGACGATCGCACCACCAATATCGGCGGCGGCGCGCTGGGCGGCGTCACGGGCCGTTTCGGCCTGGGCGGGGTCGGGCGGAAGCAGGCCAAGGCGGTAGTGGGCATCAGCGCGCGCCTGGTGAGCACGGATACGGGTGAGATCCTGGCCGTGGCGAGCGGCAAGGGCGAATCCACTCGCTCGGGGGCCTCGCTGCTGGGCGCGGGCGGCAGTTCGGGCGGCTCCGGGGGCGGAGCGGTGGACATGAACAGTACGAACTTCGCGGACACGGTGTTGGGCGAAGCCGTAGGCGCAGCGGTGACCCAGTTGTCGGCCCAGCTCAATCAGAGCTCAGCGAAGATCGTCGCCAAGACGGTGGTGGTGGACGGCCTGGTGGCCGACGTCTCGGGCAACCAGATTGTGCTCAACGTGGGGTCGAAAGCGGGCGTGAAGATCGGTGACCGGCTGCAGGTGAAGCGCACGGGGCGGGAGATTCGGGATCCGGCGAGCGGGAAAGTGATTCGCCGGATGGAACAGACGCTGGGAGAGGTGACGGTCACCGAAGTGGACGAGGTCTCCTCGGTGGGCGTGTACTCGGGACCGGGTGCGGTGAAGGTCGGAGACGCGGTTCGCACCATCGCGCAGTAGCGCCCGGCAAAGGAGGTCCGCCATGGAAGCGGGTCAACGGATCGGCGATTACGAAGTCCTCCAGGTTCTTGGCGCCGGGGGGATGGGGAAGGTCTACAAGGTCAGGAACGTCCTCTCCGAACGCGTCGAAGCGATGAAGGTCCTGCTCCCCAACCTGGAGAGCGAGCCCGACCTGGTGGACCGTTTCCTGCGCGAGATCAAGGTGCAGGCGGCTTTGGAGCACCCTAACATCGCGCATCTGCGGACTGCCGCGCAGGTGAGCGGACAATTGCTGATGATCATGGAGTTCGTTGAGGGCCAGAGCCTGGACGCGCTCCTGAAGAACGGTCCGCTCCCGCCGGCTGACGCGGTGAACTACGCCTCCCAGGTGCTCTCGGCGCTTGAGTACGCGCATGCTCGCGGCGTCGTTCACCGGGACCTGAAACCGCCGAACATGATGCTCACGCCGCAAGGCGTGGTGAAGCTCATGGATTTCGGCATCGCGCGCCTGCTGGTGGACCGCAGGCTGACGCAAACCGGGCGCACGCTGGGCTCGCTGTTCTACATGTCGCCGGAGCAGATCAACGGGACGCCCGATCTCGACGGCCGCAGCGACCTCTACTCACTGGGCATTACGCTCTACGAGCTGGTGACCGGGCGGCGGCCCTTCCAGGGCGACAGCGACTTCTCCATCATGGCGGCCCACCTGCAGCAACGGCCGCCCGCGCCGGTAGAGTTGGATCCGAACATCCCGGCGGCGCTCAACGACGCGATCATGGTGGCCATCGCCAAGGATCCCGCGCAGCGGTTCCAGACGGCGATGGCGATGCGGCGGGCACTGGAGAACGTCGCGGGTACGCTGGCCGTAGCGTCGGCGGCGCCCACCGCGACGGCAACCCCGGCCGCCCCGGCGGCGGCGTTGGTTCCGGAACAGAAGAAGTTCAGCTCGCGCGGGCTCTACATCGGCGTCGGTTCGGCGGCCACCATCGTGCTGCTGATTCTGGCGGCCACCCAGTTGCCGAAATTCCTTTCGACGAAGGCGGACGCGCCGGCGAACACC